>NZ_JAKZHU010000001.1:2238339-2558102 GCF_022568795.1 Arsenicicoccus dermatophilus
TGACCCGTCTCGGTGTGCCGCCAGGTGAGCCTCAGCCGACCGGACACCTCCGTCACCGACTCCAGCGAGGAGGCGGGACGCACCAGGGTGGGCACGGACGCTGGCAGGGTGGCGTCGTGCTCCCGGGCGAGCTCCAGCTCGACCCGGCGCTGGTAGAGCAGGTCGAAGATCTCGTCGACCGCGCGGGAGCTGATGCCCTTGTAGAGGAGTCGGTTCTGCCCGCACAGGCGGTCCCGCTCGGCCCCCGGCAGGCCGTGGAAGTAGGCGGTGTAGTCCGGGGAGGTCAGCTCCAGCGTGAGCTTGGCGTACTCCATCGGCGCGAACCGCGGGGACCGGGTGAGCCAGTCGAGGCGCTGGGACGCCAGATCCAGCCCGCCGAGCAGGTCGCGGTAGATCTCCGCGGCGCTCTGCCCGGAGCCGACGATCGTGACGGCCGACGCGCAGCGCAGGGCCTCGCGGTGGCTGAGGTAGTCGGCGGAGTGCAGCACCCGGCCCGGCAGCTGGGACAGGGCCCCGGCGAGGCCCGGCGGCACGACCGGCTCGGTGCCCACACCCACGACGAGGTGCCGGCCGCGCACCACGACCTGCTCGCCGTCCGTGCGTCGGGCGACGATCTCGTGGACCGCGTCGGCGCCCTCCCCGCGCCGGGTCACGGAGACCACCTCGTGGCCGAACCTCAGGCCCGGCAGCCGGGCCGCCACCCACCGGCAGTAGGCGTCGTACTCTGCGCGCAGCGGGACGAAGGTCTCCCGGATGTAGAAGGGATAGAGCCGCCCCACCGCCTTGAGGTGGTTGAGGAAGGACCAGCGGGAGGTCGGGTCCGCGAGCGTGACCAGGTCGGCCAGGAAGGGGACCTGCAAGGTGGTGCCCTCGATCATCAGCCCGGGGTGCCACCGGAACTCCTCGGCCCGCTCGAGCACGACGACGTCGAGGCCGTCGACGGGCTCGGCCAGGGCCGCCAGTCCCAGGTTGAAGGGCCCGAGGCCGATCGCCACGACGTCGTGGACGACGGGATCGGTGGTGGGAGCGGGTGTCGTGACGGGCTGGGCGCTCGTGTGACGAGTCATGCGGGGACCTCCTCGCGGACGGCGGGACGGCAGCCCTGCTCCACCAGGACCTGCTCGTGGGCCCTGCGGGCTGCCCGGCTGACGTCGTCCAGCACCGCGGCCAGGTCGTCGTCGGTGGCCGTCGGGTTGAGCAGCGTCAGCTTGAGGTAGGCCCGGCCGTCCAGCGTGGTGCCCGCCACGATCGAGTGGCCCTCGTCCAGCAGCAACCGACGGGTGCTCCGGGTCACCTCGTCCGCCAGCTGCGGGTCCTCCAGGAACCTCGCCCGGTCGCCGGGGTCGGGCGGCAGGGCCCGCAGCACCACCGTGGACAGGGTGGGTCGGGAGTACAGCTCGAGGTCCTCGGCCGCCTCGATCCGGTCGGCGACCCGGTACGCGAGGTCGATCACGTCGTCGATCATCCGACCGACCGCATCGGCCCCGACCGCCCGCAGGGTGAGCCACACCTTGAGGGCGTCGAACCGGCGCGTCGTCTGCATCGATCGGTCCACGAGGTTGGGCAGCCCGGACCCGGCCGGGTTGAGGTAGTCCGCGTGGTGGGTGACGTGGCCGAGGGTCACGGGCCGCGCCACGAGCAGGGCGCTCGCCCCGATCGGGACGAAGAAGGTCTTGTGGAAGTCGACGGTGACGGAGTCGGCCAGGTCCACCCCGTCGAGCAGACCGCGATGACGTGTGGACGTGATCAGGCCCCCGCCATACGCCGCGTCGACGTGCAGCCAGGCCCCGGTCCGGGCGCACACCTCGCCGATCGGGCGCAACGGGTCGACGATCCCGAGGTCGGTGGTGCCGGCCGTGGCCACCACGGCCATGACCTCGCGCCCGGACCACCGCGTGTGCTCGATGGTGCGCGCCAGCCCTTCCGGTGACATCCGGCCGTCCGCGTCGAGCGGGACCGGGACCACCGCGTCGTGCGCCAGCCCGAGAGCCCGACAGGCCTTGGCGATGCTGAAGTGACCGTGCTCGTTGACCAGGACCGACAGCTGCTCGAGCCGGGCTCCGGTGGCGCGGGCCTCGCTGCGGGCCAGCAGGAGGGCCTGGAGGTTGGAGGTCGTCCCGCCGGGGGTGAAGACTCCGGAGCCGCCGGTCAGACCGAGACGCGAGCAGGTCCAGTCGACGACGGCCTGCTCGATGTGGGTGGCCCCGCCCGACTGGTCCCACGTGTCCATGCTCGAGTTGAGGGTGGCGGCCACGAGCTCCGCGGCCAGTCCGGCGATGGTGACCGGACAGTTCAGGTGGGCGGCGTAGCGGGGATGGTGGAAGTGCATCGCCGAGTCGAGGTAGGCCGGGCCCAGCTCGTCGAGCGCCGCGTCCAGGCTCACGGCCGGGGCGTCGAGATCGACGTCGGCCACGGCGCGCCTGGTGCCCTCGACGCAGGGCCCGGCGGAGGGGTGGGGCACGGAGCGCAGGTGACGGCCGAGCCGCCCGACAGTGTCGTGCAGGGCCGCCTCGTAGGCCTCGACGGTCCGCGGAACCAGCAGTGCAGAAGCAGGATTGGCAGAAGTCACGAGACCGGACGATAGCGGAGTTAGGTAAGGCTTACCTAACTAAAAGTCGTCGAGCGTTGCGGGCGACCTGGGTCAGGTGAGGGTGCGCGCCAGGCGACGGGGCCACTCGGACCGCATCAGGTCCTCCAGCAGCATCGGTCGGCCGTCTGGGCCCGCGAGCGGCATCCGCCAGTTCGGGTACTCCTCGTCGGTGCCCGGCTGGTTGATGATCCGCGTGTCCTGGGCCAGGTCGCTCACCGAGATCCCGCGCAGCAGCGCCGGGGTCCACGACAGCAGCTTGTGCAGCGCAGCCACCGTCTCCTCGTCGGAGGCGCCGTCGCGCAGCAGGCCGCGCGAGCGCAGCAGGGCGAGCACGTCCTCCTGGTCACGCTCCTCGGCGGCACGCTCCTCCTCGGCGGACCGGGTGAGCAGGCCGAGCTCCTCGCGCAGGTCGATGTGGACCTTCTTGAGGTAGCCCGCGGTGGGAGGCAGGTCGTGGGTGGTCACCGTGGCCAGGCACAGGCGACGGTAGGTCTCGGGCTGGAAGGGCGCCCCGCCACCGGCGTAGTCCCGCTCGAACCACAGGATCGAGGTGCCCAGGACCCCGCGCTCGGCGAGGTACTCGCGCACCCACGGCTCCACGGTCCCCAGGTCCTCACCCACGACCAGGGCGCCCGCCCGGTGCGCCTCCAGCGCGAGGATGCCGACGAGCGCGTCGTGGTCGTAACGCACGTAGGTGCCCTCGAAGGGCTTGCAGCCCTGCGGGATCCACCACAGGCGGAAGAGCCCGATGACGTGGTCAACGCGCAGCCCGCCGGCCGAGCGCAGCACCGTGCGCAGCATGTCGCGGTAGGGCGCGTAACCCAGCTCGGCGAGCCGGTCGGGGCGCCACGGCGGCTGGGACCAGTCCTGGCCGAGCTGGTTGTACTGGTCTGCGGGAGCCCCCACGGTGACGCCGCGGGCGAGGGCGTCGCGCAGCGCCCAGGCGTCCGCGCCGCTCGGGTGGACCCCCACCGCCAGGTCGTGGACCAGCCCGACGCGCATCCCGGCGTCGAGGGCGGCCCGCTGCGCGGCGGCGAGCTGCTCCTCGACGATCCACTGCAGCCAGGAGTAGAACCGCACCTCGTCGGCGAGCTCCTCGCGGGCGGCGGCCACGGCCGGGGACGAGGAGTCGTCGAGCTCCTCGGGCCAGCCACCGGCGTCCTCGCCATACCGGGCGGACAGGGCGCACCAGGTGGCGAAGTCGACCAGCCCCTGGCCCTCCCGCTCGCAGTAGGCCTGGAAGGCCCGCTCACGCCGGGGCGAGCGCTCCTGCAGGTGCACGAGCCGCAGCGCCGCCTCCTTCAGCCGCCAGGAGGCGTCCCGGTCGACGACGTCGGCATCGTTGAGGCGGATGGCGTCGTCGGCCTGCCACTGCAGGAGCGAGCGCTGCTGCGCGGTGAGGTAGGCCGTCTCGGGGATGTCCTCGACCCGGATGTAGAGCGGCGACACGAAGCGTCGCGTGGTCGGCAGGTAGGGCGAGGGCTCGACGGGCGGGGCCGCCTCGGCCGCGTGCAGCGGGTTGACGAGCACGAAGTCGCAGCCCAGGTCCTCGCCGGCCCAGGAGGCCAGCTCGGCCAGGTCGGCCGCGTCGCCCATCCCCCAGGAACGCGACGAGCGCGTGGCATAGAGCTGGGTCATCACCCCGGCGGCGGGACGCGACACCAGCGAGGGGTCGACCAGCAGACGGTCCGGGGTGACCACCAGGGGGCAGGTGGCCGCCTCACCGGCGTCACCCACCGTCGCGCGGATCTCGTGCCAGCCCAGCGGAAGTCGCTCGGGCAGGCGGAAGGTCGCCTCCCCCACCTGCGCACCGTCCACGTGACGGGGGTCGACCCACCTGTCGAGCTGCTCCAGGTCCTGGGTGGTGCCGTCCTCGAGGTGCGCCGCGACGGTGACCGAGGTGCCGTGCGGCACGTGGACCGCGAGCTCGCGGGACTCGCCCGTGCGCATCACCACGACGGGCGGCAGGACGCGCCGCCACTCCCGGTCGCGCACCTGCTCCAGCGCCGCGCGCACGGCGACCGGGTCGCCTGCCTCGACGTCGAGGGCGGCCAGCACCGCGACGATCGTGCGGGCGGGGACCACCGTGTGCTCGCCCTGCCAGCCCCAGTACTCGGTCGCCACGCCATGAGCCCGGGCCAGCTCGAGCAGCTCCCCGGACGGCGGCTCGCCGTCCTGCGAGGGGTCCTGGACGGGGGCGTCCGCGGGGGCCCGGAGGGGGGAGACGGTGGGGTCGTCGGCAGGCGGCGTCACGGCGGCGTCGGTCACGGCAGCAGTCTGTCACGGAGCACCGGCGCTGCGGCGCTGACAGCCCGCCCCAAGGTGGAGCGACCATGATGGAGCCATGCGCGTCGCCGTACCCCTGCCCTCCCTGCCCCGTCCGGCAGGTCTGTCCCCCGCCGACGTCCACGCCGTGGCCCCCGCGCCACTCCCCCGCGAGAGCCCCCGCCTGTCAGCGACCTTCGACCCCCTGGCGATCTCCTGGGACCGCGCCCTCGCCTGGGCCCAGGGGGCCCCGCTGCGCGTCGTGATGATCGTCCTGGGCGCCATCGCGACCCGGTGGCTGGTCCACCGTGCCATCAACGGCTTCGTGCACGGGCTCCTGCTCAGCTCGCGGGCCGCCGAGGAGCGGGCCGCGGGAACCCAGCGGGTGCAGACCTCCGAGCTGCCGATCCTGTCCCGCCAGATGCGGCGGGCGTCCAAGATCTTCGGCGACCCGGCCTTCATCAGCGCCACCCGCCAGGAGCAGCGGGTGCGCACCCTCGGCGCGGTGCTGCGGTCGGTGACCACGGTGGTCGTGGCCTTCGTCGCCGCCCTGATGATCGGCGAGGCGCTCGGCTTCAACATGGCCCCGCTGCTCGCCTCGGCGTCCGTGGGTGGTGTGGCGCTCGGCTTCGGCGCGCAGAGCCTGGTCAAGGACTACCTGTCCGGGATGTTCATGATCGTCGAGGACCAGTACGGCGTGGGCGACGTCGTCGACACCGGCGAGGTGATCGGCACGGTCGAGAACGTCTCCTTGCGCCTGACCACCATCCGGGACTTCAACGGCGTCATCTGGTACATCCGCAACGGCGAGATCCTGCGCGTCGCCAACCGCTCCCAGGGCTGGTCCACCGCCCTGGTGGACATCCCCGTGCCGGTCACGGAGCCGATGGAGCGGGTCCTGCCGATCATCTCCCGGGCCGTGCGCGGCATGGACACCGATCCCGAGCTGGACGGCAAGATCACCGAGGAGCCCGAGGTCGGCGGGGTCGAGTCCATCAGCGCCGGCGTCGCGACCGTCCGCATCATCGTCAAGTGCGCCCCCAACGAGTCCATCGTGGTCGCCCGCCAGGTGCGCTCCCGCGTGATGGCGACCCTGAGCGCCGAGGGCATCTCGCTGCCGACCGTGCCCGTCGTCCCGAGCTTCGGCCCGGGCGTCCTGCCGTATGCCGGGTCGGAGACCCCCAAGTGACGCCCGCCGACGCGCCCCAGCCCCCTGCCCCGCAGCCTGACCCCGCCCGGCCCGACGCCGACGCCGACGCCGCTCAGCCCGGCCCGGCCCGGCCGGAGCCCAGCCAGCCCCACCGGCTCCCGCAGCCCGGCCCCCGCCGCGGGGACGCGACCACCTTCTACGACGCCATGGGCGGGGCCGCGGCCTTCGAGCAGCTCACCCGCGAGTTCTACCTGCGGGTGGCGCAGGACCCCGAGCTGCGCGCCCTGTATCCCGAGGAGGACCTCGGCCCGGCCGAGCGGCGCCTGCGGATGTTCCTGGAGCAGTACTGGGGCGGCCCGACGACCTACTCCCAGGAGCGCGGCCACCCGCGGCTGCGGATGCGGCACGTGGGCTTCGCCGTGACCCCTCGGATGCGGGACCACTGGCTGCAGCACATGATGGCGGCCGCCGACACCCTGCACCTGGACCCGCCGCTGGACGAGGCGCTGCGGCACTACCTCACCAACGCCGCGAACTTCCTGGTCAACAGCCCCGACGCCTGACGCACGGGAGCGCCCGGCCGGGCGCGGGCCGTCAGCCCCCGTCCAGGCTGTCCTCTCCCGCGGAAGCGCCTCCGCGGGTGCCGCCAGGTGCGAGGATGTCCGTTCGTGAGGGCTTCGGACTTCCCGTACTTCGACTCCCCCGCGCCGATCGCGCTCGCGCACCGGGGCGGCGCCCGCTATGCCCCCAACGTGGGGCGGGAGAACACCTTGGCGGCCTTCCGGACGGCCTACGACCTGGGCTATCGCTATCTGGAGACCGATGTCCACGCCACCGTCGACGGGCACCTCGTGGCGCTCCACGACACCCGGCTGGACCGGGTGAGCGACCGCTCCGGCGCCATCGCCGACCTCACCTGGGAGCAGGTGCGCCGGGCGCGGGTGGGCGGCGAGCCGGTCCCGCTGCTGTCCGACCTGCTGGAGGCCCTTCCGGACGCCCGGTTCAACATCGACCTCAAGTCCCCCGGCGCGGTCGTCCCGGCGGCCCAGGCGATCCTGGCCGCCGGCGCCCTGGACCGGGTCTGCCTCGGGTCCTTCTCGCAGCGCCGCCTCAGCCACGCCCGCGAGCTGCTCGGCCCGCGCGTCGCCACGGCCGCGGGCGGGCCCGGTGTCGCGACCTTGCGGTTCCTGCCCCGGCTGGTGAGCCAGTGGCTGCGCACCCCGGCGCCGGTGCTGCAGATCCCTCGACGCCACACCCTCGCCGGGCGCGAGATCGAGCTCGTCACACCGGACTTCGTGGCCGCCGTGCACCGACGCGGCAAGCAGGTCCACGTCTGGACCATCGACGACCCCGCCGAGATGCACGAGCTGCTCGACCTCGGGGTCGACGGCCTGGTGAGCGACGCCATCGACGTGCTGCGCGCCGTGCTCGCCGAGCGGGGCCAGTGGCACGAGCCGGACGAGACGACCGCTAGCGTGGATCGGTGAGCACCCACCCCCGGACCGACGCAAGCCCTCACGACGACCCGACCCCAGGACCGCTGGCGCCGACATACCGGCTGGTCACCCTGATCATGCTCGCCCAGGTGACGCTGGTGGCCTTCGAGTCGATGGCGGTCACGACCGCGATGCCCGCCGTGGCGCGCGAGCTGGACGCGGTGCGGTCCTACGGCCTGGTGTTCTCGCTGTTCCTGTCCGCGCAGCTGCTCGGGACCGTGCTCGCGGGCACCTGGTGCGACCTGCGCGGACCCCTGCCGGTCACCCTCGTCGGGCAGGCCGGGCTGGCGCTCGGGTCGGCGCTGGCGGGCGTGTCCACGAGCTTCCCGATGCTGCTGGCCGGGCGCGTCGTGGCCGGCTTCGGAGGCGGGCTGCTCGTCGTCGCGCTGTATGTCGTGATCGGGCGCGCCTATCCGGAGTCCTTGCGGCCCCAGGTCTTCGGCTGGGTCAGCGCCGCCTGGGTGCTGCCGTCGATCATCGGCCCGCTGCTGGCCGCCTGGCTGACCGAGTCGCTGTCCTGGCGCTGGGTCTTCCTGGTGTGCGTGCCGCCCGTGCTGGTCACCGCCGCCCTGACCTGGGCACGCCGCCGGGTGGTCGCCCCGCCCGGGCACGTGGGCTCCGGGCGCGACCGCGCCGAGCACCGCCGCAGCGCCGTCGCCGGGATGCTCGTGGCCCTGGGAGCCGGGGCGCTGCAGTGGGGCTCGCAGCACGTCGAGCCGCTGGAGGCCCTGCCGCTGGCCGTCGGGGCGCTCGGGCTGCTGGTCGTCGCGGGCTTCGCGCCGCGCCTGGTGCCGCCCGGCACGCTGCGGCTCGCGCGCGGGCTGCCATCGGTGACGATGGCGAGGTTCCTGCTGACCGCGGGGTTCAACGGGGCGATCACCTTCGTGCCGCTCATGCTCGTCGCCGAGCGTGGCGCCTCGGCCACGACGGCCGGCGTGATGATGACGCTCGGCTCGCTCGGGTGGTCGCTGGGGGCGGCGCTGCAGGGGCGGGAGGGTTTCGTGCGCGACCGCTATCGGCTGCTCGGGCTGGGCGGGATCGCCCTGGCCGCCGGGCTCGTCGGGCTCGCACTGGTCGCCGGGCTCGGCCTGACGCCGTGGCTCGTGCCCGTCGCGGTCACCGGGATGGGGCTCGGGATGGGGCTCGCCATGTCCACGATCTCCGTGCTCGGGCTCGACCTGACCCCGGTGGCCGACCACGGCCAGACCTCCGCGTCGCTGCAGCTCGCCGACACCCTCGGGTCCGCGCTCGGGGTGGCCGTCACCGGGGCGGTGTTCGCCGGGCTGCACCGCGGGGCCGGGCTCGACGCCCGAGCCTACGTGGCGCTCTGGTCGGTGTGCGCGGCGTCCGGGCTGCTGGTGGTGGCGGCGGGCCGACGTGCCCGCCCGGCGGCCTGACCGCGCCCGCCGCCGACCCGGCATACCCCCGCCGCCGCGCGCCCGGCCCCACCTCGCCGTCCCCCACCGTGCACCCCGGGCCAGGCTGGCCCCGTGGCACGTTCGAAGAAGGCCCATGACGTACTCTTCGGGGCCAGCCTGGCCCCGAAGGCCCGGGCGCGGGTGGGGCGCGAGGGCCCGGGCGCGGGTGGAGCGGGCGCAGGTGGATCGGGTGGCCCGTGAGGCGGTGCGGACGTAGGCCGGTCAGCGGGTGAGCACGTGCCCGACGGGCGTGGACAGCCGCAACCACGGCCCGCTGCGATAGACCACGGCCGGCGCCGCACCCACGAAGCCCAGCACGTGAGCCGCGAAAGCCACCCCCGACGGCAGGTCCGCCACGGTGGCGGCGACAGCCGGACAGGACGACGGGCCGCCTGCCGGCGCCTGGCCGGACGGCGAGGAAGCCGCGACGGCGGCGGTCGGCACGGGGCGCGCCCACACCCGCCGACGCAGCTCGGCCACGGCCAGCGCCGCGGCGGAAGACCCCGTGGCCGAGGCGATCTCGGCGATCCCGGCCTCGGCTGCGCGGGTCAGGTCGGAGCCGGGCACCTCCCCCACGAGCTCCCACCCGGACCGCGGAGGCGCCTGTCCTGCCCACGGCGCGGCCACCTGGGTCGGTGGCACCGACAGGGTGGTCCCCGCCTCCCGGGCGAACCGGTCGAGCAGCCCGGCCACCGGCACGGTCACGTCCAGGTCCGCCGGCTGCGCCAGACGACAGGTGCGCAGGCCCAGCACCAGCCCCTGGGACAGGAGCCCGCTCCCCGGCAGCACGGGGGCATAGGCCGCCAGCACGGTCCCGACCACCTGCAGCCGGATCGCCGCCGAGCGGTCGAGGGACGCCGCACGCCCGGCATAGGTGCGCAGGTCGGACGCCGTCTGCTCGTCGGCCAGGTGCAGCTCGACGCCCTCGGTCATCGCCGCCGCCGCAGGGCCACCGGGTCGCCGAGCAGCTGGTCCAGGACGGCGCGCTCGCGGTCGTCGATGCGTCGCGGCTGCCCGTCCGCGAAGTCGAAGCCGACCATCGTCGAGGTCGCGACGGCATAGGTCCGCTCCCCCACGCGCTCGGGGTCGCGAATGACGTAGTCGAGGTCGTAGGACGCTCCGCCGATGCGGCTGACCCACATGTCCACGACGACCGGGGCGTGGCGGTACTCCAGGGGCAGGTGGTACTCGATCTCGCTGCGGGCCACCAGGACTCCGCGCCCGAGCACCGGGTCGTGCTCGCCGAACCACGCGTGGAAGCCCTCGACGCGCGCCTCTTCGAGCAGGCGGAGGTACTGCACGTTGTTGACGTGACCGTAGGCGTCCATGTCGCTCCAGCGGAGCGGGATCTCGACGGAGTACGGGCGTGGGGCGTGGGCAGGCATGGCATCCATCATCACGCATGGTGCCGGGTGTATGTCGGTGCGCGGTCCTAGGGTGGGCGCCATGACGGACGACGAGGGTGTGGTCGGGGTGGCCCGTGGCGGCAGCGGGGTCGCGGAGGCGGTCGACCCGCAGCTGCACGAGCAGGCGGTGGCGGCGCTGCGGCGGCTCGTCGGGCGGCCCGACGTGGACTTCCGCGACGGTCAGCTGGAGGCGGTGGCGGCGCTGGTCTCGGCGCGGCAGCGGGTGCTCGTGGTGCAGCGGACGGGCTGGGGCAAGTCGGCGGTCTACTTCGTGGCGACGGCGCTGCGGCGGGCGGCGGGGGCCGGGCCGACGATCATCGTGTCGCCGCTGCTGGCGCTGATGCGCGACCAGATCGCGGCGGCCGGGCGCGCGGGCGTCCGTGCGGTGTCGATGAACTCGGCCAACCCCGAGGCCTGGGGCGAGGTGGCAGCGGCGCTCGCGGCGGACGAGGTGGACGTGCTCCTGGTCAGCCCGGAGCGCCTCAACAACCCGCGCTTCCGCGACGAGCAGCTGCCCGGGCTCGCGGCGCGCTGCGGGCTGCTCGTGGTCGACGAGGCCCACTGCGTCAGCGACTGGGGGCACGACTTCCGGCCGGACTACCGCCGGATCCGGGACCTGCTCGGCGAGCTGCCCGCCGACGTCCCGGTGCTCGCGACCACCGCGACGGCCAACGCCCGGGTGGTCGACGACGTCGCCGAGCAGCTCGAGACCGGTGGCCACGAGGTCCTCACGGTGCGGGGCTCCCTGGCTCGCGACTCGCTGCGGCTGGGGGTGCTGCGGCTGCGCTCCGCGGAGCAGCAGCTCGGTTGGCTCACCGCGCACCTGGCCTCGCTGCCGGGCAGCGGGATCATCTACTCCCTCACCGTCTCCGGGGCCGAGGACGTCGCCGAGGCGCTGCGCCAGGCCGGGCACGAGGTGCGGGCCTACACCGGGCGCACCGACCCCGCCGACCGCGAGCAGCTGGAGGCCATGCTGCGGGACAACCAGGTCAAGGCCCTGGTGGCGACCAGCGCGCTGGGGATGGGCTTCGACAAGCCCGACCTGGGGTTCGTGGTGCACCTGGGGTCGCCGAGCTCACCGGTCGCGTACTACCAGCAGGTCGGTCGTGCCGGCCGTGGCGTCGGCCGCGCCGACGTGCTGCTGCTGCCGTCGCCCGCCGACCGGGACATCTGGTCCTACTTCGCGTCCGCGTCCATGCCGCGTCCCGAGCAGGCCGAGGCGGTGATCGCGGCCCTCGGCGCATCGGGCAGGCCGTTGTCCACGGCCGCCCTGGAGACCATCGTCGACGTCCGCCGCACCCGGCTCGAGCTGCTGCTCAAGGTCCTCGACGTCGACGGCGCCGTCCGTCGCGTGCAGGGCGGCTGGACGGGCACGGGCCGACCCTGGGTGTATGACGCCGAGCGCTACGCCCGCGTCGCGCAGGCCCGGGACCGCGAGGCCGAGCTGATGCTCACCTATCAGCGCGGCGAGGAGTGCCGGATGGCCTTCCTGCAGCGGGTCCTCGACGACCCCAGCGCCGAGCCGTGCGGCCGGTGCGACGTGTGCGCCGGGCCGTGGTTCCCCGCCGACGTGCCCGAGGGTGCGGTGGTCGAGGCACGCACCCGGCTCGACAAGCCCGGGGTGCTCCTCGAGCCGCGCGCCCAGTGGCCGACCGGGATGCCACGTCTCGGGGTGGAGGTCAAGGGCAAGATCGCCGCGGCCGAGCAGGCCGACCCGGGGCGCGCGCTCGCCCGCCTCACCGACCTCGGCTGGGGCCAGCGGGTCCGCGCGCTGGTGTCGGGCCCGGACGCGCCGGTCGACGAGGCGCTGCTGCGGGCCTGCGTGCCGGTGCTGCGCGACTGGGGCTGGGACGAGCGGCCGTTCGCGGTGACCTGGGTGCCGTCGCGGACCCGGCCGCAGCTGGTGGAGTCGCTCGCGCGGGGGCTCGCCTCGATGGGCCGGATGGTCGACCTCGGGCCGCTCGAGCTCGTCGACGGCGGACCGACCGGCGAGCGCGGCGGCAACAGCGCCTTCCGGCTGGCCGGGGTCTGGGACCGGGTGGCCGTCCCGCCGATCGTCCGGGACAACCTCGAGCTCAGCCCCGGTGCCGTCCTGCTCGTGGACGACCTGGTCGACTCCCGCTGGACCATGACCGTGGCGGCCCGGGCGCTGCGGCGGGCCGGGGCGACGCGAGTGCTCCCCTTCGCGCTGGCCGTGGCCGGCTGACCGACCGTCACGCGACAGGTCACCAGCGGTGGGCGACGTCCACCACGACGCGCTGGTGCGAGCCCGGGCCCTTGAGCACGAAGAGGCGGTAGGGCAGCCGGGCGCGGGTCACGACGGCGACGGCCTCGTGGCCCTGGGCGGTGATGCGGGTGCGAGACCTGGATTCCCCCAGGTGACGGCGTCGTCAACCCGGGACGGTCGTCCGGATGAGGCTCACGCTGGAGCCGCCCCTGACGCGGGGCAGGCAACACCTGAGCACCAGGTGGGAGAGATCAGCCGGACGGGCCAGGGAGGCTACCCTGGCGCCGTGACCTCCCCCACCCACGACCCTTTCCACGAGCTCCTCCAGCTGCTGGACCTGCGACACCTCGGCACCGCGCGCACGACGATCTCGCCGCGCTCGGACGCCGGACCGGAGTCCTTCCTCACCGAGCAGATCCTCGGCGATCCCGACCGCGAGATCTTCGAGGGGCAGAGCCAGTGGCAGCCGCACGGGCGCGTCTTCGGCGGGCAGGTGCTCGCCCAGACCATCATTGCCGCGGGACGCACCATCGAGACGGCGGCCGGCGAGCCCGCCCGGCCCATCCACTCGCTGCACGCCTACTTCGTGCGCCCCGGGTCGGTGGACAAGCCGATCCGCTTCTCCGTCGAGCGAGTTCGCGACGGGCGGTCCTTCTCGACCCGGCGGGTGCACGCCCTGCAGGACGGGCACGCGATCCTCGCCATGACCGCGTCCTTCCAGGAGCCGGCGGGCGGCATGGACCACCAGGACCCGATGCCCCCGGTGCCGACGCCGGAGGAGCTCCCGAGCGTCGAGGAGAAGTACGGCGCCGTCGACCACCCGGCCGCCCGCCATCTCGCCTACGGCCGGCCCATCGACCTGCGCCACGTGGACGGCGACCTGTGGTCGGTGCCCGCCACCGAGCAGGTCGCCCACCAGGAGCTGTGGCTGCGGGCGATCGGCACGCTGCCGGACGACCCGCTGGTGCACGCGGCGGTGATGGCCTACGCCAGCGACTATGCCCTGCTCGAGCCGGTGATCCGCCGTCATGGCGTGGCCTGGGTCGACCGGCGGCTGCGGGCGGCGAGCCTGGACCACGCCATGTGGTTCCACCGGCCCGCGCGCGTCGACGAGTGGATGCTCTACACGCAGTACTCCCCCAGCGCCCAGGGCGGCCGGGGGCTCGGCATGGGGCGCATGTTCACGCGCGACGGTGTGCTCGCCGCCTCGGTGGCCCAGGAGGGCATGCTGCGCCTCAAGGAGTCCGGCGCCTGATCCCCCTGCACGGCACACCAGGCCGCGCGGCACATCAGCTCGTATGCCGCTGCCGGAGCCGGCAGGACCTGACGCGACGCGAGCGGCCCCGCGCCCGGGAAGGGGTGCGGGGCCGCTCGCGTGGGGACTGCCTCAGTCGCGGGTCAGCTTGCGGTAGGTCACCCGGTGCGGGCGGGCGGCGTCCTCGCCGAGACGCTCGATCTTGTTCTTCTCGTACGACTCGAAGTTGCCCTCGAACCAGTACCAGCGCGAGGGGTCCTCCTCGGTGCCCTCGTAGGCCAGGATGTGCGTCGCGACGCGGTCGAGGAACCACCGGTCGTGGCTGATGACCACGGCGCAGCCGGGAAACTCGAGCAGCGCGTTCTCCAGGGAGCCGAGGGTCTCGACGTCCAGGTCGTTGGTGGGCTCGTCGAGGAGCAGCAGGTTGCCGCCCTGCTTGAGGGTGAGCGCCAGGTTGAGGCGGTTGCGCTCGCCACCGGACAGGATGCCGGCCTTCTTCTGCTGGTCGGGCCCCTTGAAGCCGAACTGCGAGACGTAGGCGCGGGAGGGGATCTCGACCTTGCCGACCTGGATGAAGTCGAGCCCGTCGGACACGACCTCCCAGAGGTTCTTGTTGGGGTCGATGCCGCCGCGGTTCTGGTCGACGTAGGAGATGTCGACGGTCTCCCCGACGCGCACGTCACCGGCGTCCGGCTGCTCCAGACCCACGATGGTCTTGAACAGCGTGGTCTTGCCGACGCCGTTGGGGCCGATGACGCCGACGATGCCGTTGCGCGGCAGCGAGAACGACAGCCCGTCGATGAGGACGCGGTCGCCGAAGCCCTTCTTGAGCTCCTTGACCTCGATCACCGTGCTGCCCAGACGCGGGCCCGGCGGGATGGTGATCTCCTCGAAGTCGAGCTTGCGGGTGCGCTCGGCCTCCGCGGCCATCTCCTCGTAGCGGGCCAGTCGCGCCTTGGACTTGGCCTGCCGCCCCTTGGCGTTGGAGCGGACCCACTCCAGCTCGTCCTTGAGGCGCTTCTGGAGCTTCTGGTCCTTCTTGCCCTGCACCTCGAGGCGCTCGGCCTTCTTCTGCAGGTAGGTCGAGTAGTTGCCCTCGTAGGGGTAGAGGCGACCGCGGTCGACCTCGCAGATCCACTCGGCGACGTTGTCCAGGAAGTACCGGTCGTGGGTGACGGCCAGGACGGCGCCGGGGTAGCTCGCGAGGTGCTGCTCGAGCCACAGCACCGACTCGGCGTCGAGGTGGTTGGTGGGCTCGTCGAGAAGCAGCAGGTCGGGCTTGCTCAGCAGCAGCTTGCACAGCGCGACGCGGCGACGCTCACCACCGGACAGGACGGTGACGTCGGCGTCCGGCGGGGGGCAGCGCAGGGCGTCCATCGCCTGCTCCAGCTGGGAGTCGAGGTCCCACGCGTCGGCGTGGTCGATCTCCTCCTGGAGCTTGCCCATCTCCTCCATGAGCGCGTCGAAGTCGGCGCCCTCCTCGGCCATCTCGACCGAGATCTGGTTGAACCGGTCGACCTTGGCCTTGATCTCGCCGAGGCCCTCCTCGACGTTGCCGAGGACGGTCTTCTCCTCGTTGAGCGGGGGCTCCTGCATGAGGATCCCGACGGAGTAGCCCGGCGAGAGCCGCGCCTCACCGTTGGACGGCTGGTCCAGCCCCGCCATGATCTTCAGGATCGTCGACTTGCCGGCGCCGTTGGGGCCGACGACGCCGATCTTCGCCCCGGGGAAGAAGGACATGGTCACGTCGTCGAGGATGACCTTGTCACCGACCGCCTTGCGGGCCTTGGTCATGGTGTAGATGAACTCCGCCATGCAGGTCAGGCTATCGGTCCGCGCGCACCTCACCCAATCCGCGACCTGGCGGGGCGTCGCCGGTCGGCGCCGCCCCGCCAGGGGCCGCTCCCGCGCCGCCACGCCCGGTCACACCAGGGCGGGTTCGCGGTCCGCGGCGTCCTCCGTCGCGCCCTCGTCCTCGCCCGCCGGCGTGAACCCCGCCAGCGCCAGCTCCTCGTCGGTCAGGGTGTCCAGGTCGTCCCGCTCCGCCGTGGCGCCCGGCTCGGCGTCGGGCACCTCGCCGGTCTGCTCGTCGTGCGCCGGGACGAGGGGGCCGATGCTCCCGCCATACCCCTGCGTCGCCGGACGCCCCGGGGAGGTCTCGCCGTCGTCGCCCTGGCGCAGCCGCTGGAGCTCGGCGTCGTCCATCCGGTCGGCCACCGACGACCACACGCCGCGGGTGAGGCGGCCGTGGGCGAAGGTCAGCTCGGCGCCGATCGCGTGGGCGTCGATCTCGACGCTGGTGCCGCGGCGCTCCTCGGTCTCCCAGGTGGCGATGCGCAGCCGTCCGGTGACGACGACGCGGCTGCCGGACCCGAGGCTGCCCATGACGTTCTGCGCGAGGGTGCGGAAGCAGGTGACCCGGACGATGTTGGTGTGGCCGTCGCCCCACACGCCGTTGCGGTCGCGGCGGCGCTCGGTGCACGCCAGGCGGAACGACGCGAACTGGTCACCGGTCTTGGTGATCCGCAGCTCGGGGTCGGCGAGCAGGTTTCCGGTGACGGTCACGATGGACTCGTGCATGACTCTCTCCAGGTGTGAGGGTGGATACCCCGCGGTGGGGTCGTCCGCCCAGCCTCACCGCCCCGCGACACCGGGCGCAGAGCTCTCCTGTCCCCTGTGGACGCCGCACGGAATGCCGCACTGACCCCTCCCTCTTGTGGACGACCCGACCGGCCTCAGCCCCGTCGGCCGCGGCGACGCCGGAGCCACACGTCGACGAGCCACTGGATGACGCCCAGGCCCACCGTCATCACCGCGGCATGGACCACGGCCTCCGACCACGTGGCGCCCATCAGGAATCTCTTCGACACCAGCCACAGGACCCACACCAGCACGGCCCACACCGACCACGCGCACCCGGTGCGTCTGTCCGCCATGCCACCACCCTCTCGATCAGCCCGGTTCCCCTCCCCCGCACCGACGCTCCGCCTCGCCACGGGTCGGTCCGTATGCCGCCGCGAGGGGCCGCCCGGGCGCCGCGGCACCCGCACGTCCCCTCGCGGAGAGGGCAGCCTCACCGCCGCGCGGCCCGGTCGAGCAGCTCGCGGGTGCGGGCGTGGCGCTCGAGCACGGCGCGCACCGGGTCGACGAGGCGCTCCTGGGCGACGTCGTAGATCGCGGCGTCGAAGCGTCGCCCGATGCCCTCGCGGCGCCGCTTGGCCCCGGACGCGGCGATCGCGCGGCTCAGTGCGGCGAGGAGCAGCCCGAGCAGGAGCCCGGCGACGAGCATGATCAGCGGGTAGGGCAGGATCCCGAGGCGCGGCGGCTCGGGCACGGGCAGCTGGGCCCAGCCGAGACCGCCGAGGACCAGCAGCCAGCCCAGGCCGACGACCGCGCAGACGGCGAAGAGCCACTGCAGCGCGTTGGCGACGCCCCACCACATCGGGCGTCGGGCCCGCAGGGGCACGTTGAGCACGGTCTGGTCCAGCGAGTCGACCAGGTCGGAGTCGCCGGGGGCGGCGGCGCGGTGGACCGCGTCGGACCACCGCGCCGGCAGTCCCTCGCAGGAGGCGTCGGCGAGCTGGCGGGTGGCGAGGTCCACGGCCGAGCGGGCGGCGGGGGTCGGCGGCGGCAGGGACGAGCGCCCGATGGTGCGGCGGACGTCGGTGGCCTGGATGCCGAGGGAGTTGTCCTCCTTGAGCCGCAGGCGCTTCAACGGGTCGGGGCGCAGCGCGTGCCCCCAGCGGGTGAAGGGCCAGCCGGTCGTCTGGGCGGCCTCGCGGCGGTAGTCGCGCTCCACGGCCTCCAGCACGACGGGCACGCCGGCGGCGCGGCCGAGCGCGCTCACCAGGTCCTGGCTCGGCCCCTCGGGGACCTCCGGCTCGCCCGACCCCACGTCCTCGCGCAGCAGCTCGGCGGCCGCCCGCAGGTCACCGGTGAGACGGCGCTCGGCGGCGGTGCGGGAGGAGACGGCCTCGGCGAGCCGCTGCTGCAGCAGGTCGTGACCCAGGCCCGTCTGCGCGGAGGCGGCGATGACCTCGGCGTCGGGCAACCCGTCGTCGGCGAGCAGCCGGCGCAGGTCGCCGACGCACTGCTCGCGCCCGGCCTCGCCGAGCCGATCCGCGTGGTTGAGCACGACCAACGTGACGGCGTCGTGCTCGCTGAGCACCCGGATGTAGTCGTCGTGCAGGCGCGCGTCGGCATACTTCTGCGGATCGGTGACCCACACGAAGACGTCGACGAGCCGCAGCACCCGGTCCGCCTCGTCCCGGTGGGCCTGGGTGCGCGAGTCGAAGTCGGGCAGGTCGAGGAGCACCAGCCCGTCCAGGTCGGCGGCCCGCCCGTGGGTCGGGTCCGTCGCCACGCGGTGCCGCGCCCCGACGCCGAGCCAGTCGAGCAACGGCGTGGCCGGGTCGTCGCCCCAGATCGCGGCGCTCGCGGTGGAGGTGGTGGGCCGGCGGGCTCCGACGCGGGAGACGTCGGCGCCGACGACGGCGTTGAAGGTCGAGGACTTGCCCGAGCCCGTCGCGCCGGCCAGGGCCACCACGGTGTGGCGCCCCACGAGGGCGGTGCGCTCCCGGGTCACGTTGATCGAGCGGCGGGCGAGGGCCACGCCCTGCTCGCCGAGCTCGTCGCCACCGGTCTGCAGCGCCTCCGCGAGCACCTGGGAGCGCTCGACCGCGGGCATGGTCCCGGCGTCGTCCTTGCGGTCCCGGCCGCGACCGTCGCGACCGTCGCGGTGCAGGAAGCTCATCGGGCCGACCTCACGTGCACGGCGGCCTGGGCCAGCTCGGCCGCCTGGCTGCTGCTCACGGCCACCTCGTCCACGGCTGACACGTAGCGCGCCTCCTCGTCGTCGTACAGCTCCTGCACCCGCTCCATCAGGTTGCGGCGGGCCTTGCGGGCGAGGTCGCGCACGGCCTGGTCGCCGAACACCGCCTCGAGGATGCGCTGGGCCAGGATCGCCGAGCCCGCCGCGATGCCTCCCTCGGCGCCGGTGAGCCCACCGGTCTGGGTGAACACCACGAGCATCAGGACCACGGACAGCGCGTTGACGCCGTAGGCCATGACCCGCGCGGTGGTCCGCCGGTCCTGGCCCTCGCTGCGGATCAGGTCGAGCAGGTCGGACTGCCAGTCCCGGATCATCCGGTCCACCCGGTCGGGCAGCTCGGCCGAGGAGGTGCCCAGGCCCGTGTGCCGGGCGAGCAGGCCCTCACCGCCGGGGGTGTTGCGCCACTGGCGACGCACGTCGGACGCGGCCCGGTCGGCCTGGGAGAGCACGAGGGAGGCGACGCCGGACTGCAGCACCTCGCCGAGCTGCTCGGTCGGCTGGGGCGTGCCCTTGATGGCCGCGGTGAGGCGGTCGCGCAGCCGGCCGATGCCCGACTCGATCGTGCGCAGGAACTCCCCGGTGCCCACGAACTCCTGCCAGCGGGCGAGCACCTCGCCGCGCAGCAGGGTGCCGTCGCTGACGCCGACCTCGACGCCCTCGAGGGCATCGGCATACGCCGTCGTGGCCTCCCGGCGCAGGTCGTCCGCGGCGCCGCGCTGGTCGTCGCTGGCGTCCACCAGCGTGGTCACCCGCTCGCTCAGCGAGTCCAGGGCGCCGGACAGGGTGCGACGCACGACGGTCTGGCGGGCGACGGCGTCCTGGGCGAGCGTGGTCAGCCAGCGGCGCAGCGGCTCCACCTCGGACTCGGGCAGCAGACCCGCCTCGGTGAGCTCGGTCTCGCGGACCGGGAAGATCGGCGCGCCCGCCAGGTCCTGCTCGGCGAGCATCCGGGTCAGGTCGTCGCGGATCTCCACGAGCGCCTCGTCGGGAACGCGGTCCAGGACGATGGCGACGGACGTGCCGCGCTCCCCCGCCTGACGCAGCAGCTCCCAGGGCACGGCGTCGGCGTAGCGCGCCGCGGTGGTGACGAAGAGCCACAGGTCGGCGGCGTTGAGCAGCTGACGGGACAGCTCCCGGTTGGCGGCGACGACCGAGTCGATGTCCGGCGCGTCGAGCAGGGCGAGGCCCGCGGGCAGCGTCTCGGAGGTGACCAGGCGCACGGAGCTCATGTCGTCGTCGGGGGTGCCCTGGCTGTCGCTGCGCCCGGTGAGCCGGCCGAACCGCGGGAGCACCTTGCCGGTGAACCACTCCTGGTCCTCGGCGTGGTGCACCAGGACGGGAGCGCGGGTCGTCGGCCGCAGCACGCCGGAGCGAGTCACGGACTCGCGGACGACGGAGTTGACGAGGGTGGACTTGCCCGAGCCGGTCGAGCCGCCGACCACCACGAGCAGCGGCGCGTCCAGCGCGGCGAGCCGGGGAAGGATGTAGTCGTCGAGCTGGGTCACCAGGCTGGTGCGCCCCGCCCGCGCCTGCTCGGCGGAGGCCAGGTCGATGGGAAACTGCGCCCGCTCGGCCACGGTCCGCAGCTGCGCCACGGCGTCGGCGAGCCGATCCCCTCGGGCCTGCGCCACCGCCTCGGCTTCCTGCCTGTTGTCCATCTGCACCTCGGTCTCGGCGATCGGCGAGCCGTCGTACGGGCCCGTCGACCGCTCACGGATGGTCACGACTGCCAGGCAGTCGCACCGGGGGTCGCTCGGGGGTCATTGTGTCAGGAATCCCCCGGCCCGCCCGGGATTGGTGAGCGAGCTGCCTCCCTCATTTCCCAAGGGTGCGTCGCTAGACTCCCCAGGACGGTCCAGCGTCGATCACGTAGCGTGCTCGCCGACGAGAACTGCTGGCCCCGCCGAACCACCCCACCACCAGGAGAGACCGTGGCCGCGAAGAGGAACCTGCAGAAGGAAGCCGCCCGGCAGCGTGCCGCCGCCCTGCGCGACCAGCAGGAGGCCGCCGACCGCAAGCAGCGCCTGCAGATCGCCGCCGTCACCTCCGCCGTGGTGCTGCTCGTCATCGCCGGCGTCGTCTGGTCGGCCCTGGCGAGCAGGAACAAGCCGGTCGAGGTCGCCAAGGGCACCCAGATGCTCTCCGCCGACTCGCTCAAGGCGATCAACTCGGTCCCGGCCTCGGCGTACGAGGCCGCCGGGGTCACCGACCTGCAGGCCGCCCCCAAGCGGGTCAAGGGCGCCCCCGCCTCCGTGCAGGGCGGCAAGCCGCGCATCATCTACGTCGGCGCGGAGTACTGCCCCTTCTGCGCCGGCCTGCGCTGGTCGGTCGCCACCGCGATGGCGCGCTTCGGGCAGTGGCAGGCCCTGGCCGAAAGCGCCTCCGTGCAGGAGCCGGGCCTCGCACCGATCTCGACGGTGTCGTTCAGCCAGCAGCACCACGGCGCGTCCTACCAGAGCTCGCTGCTCAGCTTCACGGGCTACGAGACCTCCACCAACCAGGTCAAGAACGGCACCCGGGTCAAGCTCGACGACCTCTCGGGCGAGGACAAGGCCTTCTTCGAGAAGTACGACGCGAAGCCCTACACCGAGTCCGAGGGCGCCATCCCCTTCCTGTCGATCGGTGGCACGGTGCTGCAGCACGGCGGCCTCGGCGACCTCAAGGCCTTCGAGGGCAAGACGACCGCACAGATCGCCGCGTCGCTCAAGGACCCCAAGGACCCCACGGCCAAGGCCGTGCTCACCGGCGCCAACGTGATCACGGCGGCCATCTGCGAGACCACCGGCAACAAGCCCGCCGATGTCTGCTCGTCCGCCGCGGTCAAGGCCGCCGCCGCGAAGATCCAGAACCCATGACACGCACCACGCGCAAGGGTGGGCAGCCCGTCGGGGACCGGCACGCGGCCCGGGCGGCCCGGGCGGCCTCGGCCCGGACGTCTCCCGGCAGGGGCACGTCCACCGGGGCCACCTCGACAGCAGCGACCCCGGTGCGCGCCGCCTCCGCGTCCGGCGCTGCCTCGTCCTCCGCGCCGGTGCGGGTCCGGGACCGTGGGCTGCCCCGCTGGCTCGTTCCCCTCTCGCTCGCCCTGGCGGTGATCGGGCTGCTCGCCTCGCTCTACCTCACCTACGAGCACCTCACCGCCGGCGCGACGCTCGCCTGCCCCGAGGGTCAGGTCGTCAACTGTGCCAAGGTGACCGGGTCGACGTACTCCTCGCTCCTGGGGATCCCGGTCGTCTATCCCGGGCTCGCGTTCTTCGTGGCGCTCGTCGCGCTCTGCCTGCCCGCGCCGTGGCGGCGGGCGGCGCTGGACCTGCCCCGGGTCGCGCTGGCCGCGGCGGGCGTGGCGATGGTCGCCTATCTCGTGTGGGCGGAGGTGCAGCTCGGCGCGATCTGCCTGTGGTGCACCGTGGTGCACGTGGTGACGCTGGCGCTCTTCTTCGCCCTCGTCTTCGGCAAGGCGCTCACCCCCTCCCGGCGCTGACGCGGATCGGGCCGTATGCCGGCGGGCAGTCAGGGCTGCCGGTGATGGCCACCAGCTCGGCTGGGTCGTTCGAGGAGCGCCCGTGGCGAAGGCAGGCGAGGCCGCCCGGCCCGACGATCCCTCAGGATGGCCACGCAGGCCAGGAGGTCTCCCTGGATGCCCACGGTCACGCCATCCACGGTGAGGGGCGCCCAGATCTCGGGCGTCAGGCGCGGATCCTCGATGATCAGCACCTCTCGTGCTGCACGGACGACGTAGGTGGTGGGCCCCTCGTCCCGCACCACCTCCAGCAGGCGTCGCTCCCCCTCCCCCGCCCCGGGCGAGAGCGCGCGCACGTCCTCCCCTCGGGGGACGGCGCCGAGATAGCCGCTCATCCCGTACACGAGGTTCCGGTCCGAGTAGGTCGAGAGACTCACGTAGCCGACGACGGGGAACTCGCGAGACGGGTGGAGCAGTGCACCCGTCTCGGTCGTGTGGATTCCCCTCTCGCGTCGCGAGTAGCGACAGAAGGCGCGGGGGACCAGGACCCCACGCGGCGCGAGGAGCGTGACGGCGAGCCGGCGTCCGTCGATCAGCATGGTGGCCGGGGACCGACCTGGTCCTGCGGGTCCGAGGGTGATGGTCGGTCCGGCGACGGCCGCTGCCGCGAGAGGCGCAGGGCGCTGAGGCCGAGCCCTGCGAGACCGCCGACCATGACCCCGACGTGCCGTCCCTCGACGGTGACGTGCGACGAGAGCAGGGAGGCGATGGTGCCGAGGACGCGCCTCTTGGCGAACCCGACGAACAGCGTTGTCGCCGACCGCATGTCGCGGGGAACGAGAGAGCACGTCACGGCCACGAGACCGGCCTGGGGGAGGAAGCCGGCCCGCATCCAGACGACCGGACCGTCCACGACGACGAAGCCGGACGGCATCGCGATCCCGAGGAGGGCGGCGACGGCTCCCGGACGGCAGCGAAGACGTGGGCCGAGCGTCATCCCGCCATCCTTCACCATGCCTCTCCCGGCACAGGGAGCACCGCACACCGGCGTGCATCCGACACTATGACGAGAAGGCTCCCTCCCCCGCTCGCGGCGGGTGAGGGAGCCTTCTCGTCGTACGGCCGAGATCTCGACCAGGCTCACCGCAGGACGATGCGGTCCAGCGGGGCCGGGGTGTAGGGCGAGTGGCTGCTCAGGTAGGCCGCGAACGCGTCGATGTCCAGGCCACCGATCAGCTTGTCGGTGCCCTCCTTGAAGACCGGGAAGCCGTCGCCACCGTCGGACAGGAAGTTGTTGGTGACGATGCGATAGGTCGTGCCGGAGTCGTTCGCGACGGGCTTGCCGTCGAGCGTCACGTTGCTGATCGCGCCGGCCGCGGTGTGCTCGTAGCGCAACCCCTTGCTGACCTGCAGCACCTTGACGAAGGACGCGTTCGCCCCGGTGAACTGCTGGCCGAGCAGGGTGTAGATCTGCGCACCGGTCAGGTCCATGGACACGAGGTAGTTGTTGAACGGCTGGACCTGGAAGGCCTCCTCGTAGGTCACCACGCCGTCGCCCTCGGCGCCCGACGCCGTGTAGGTCAGGTCGGTCCGGATGCCACCGGGGTTCATGAACGCGACGACCGGCTTGACGCCGCCGCGGATCACCGAGGGGTCGGCGAGCTGGGCGTCGGCGATCAGGTCGCCGAGGGCGGACTCGCCGGCGGCGTTCTGCGTCTTGGTGACGTCGGTGGTGATCCGGCCGAGCACCGTGCCCGCGATCGCCTTGACGTACTCCTTGTGCTTCGCGATCAGCGCGCTGACGGCCGGGTCCGGCGTCTGGGTGCGGGAGACGACGACGTTGTTGACCGTGACCGAGCTGCGCACGACGTCGCCGGCCTTGGTGTCGAACGTCATCCGCGCGTCGGTGACCAGGCGGCCGAAGGACAGCGCCGAGGTGACGTAGCGCGGCTGACCGGCGGGGTCGGGGACGTCGCAGACGTAGGACTGGTGGGTGTGCCCGGTCATCACCAGGTCGAACTGCGGGGACAGCCCGCGCGCGATCGGCAGGATGTCGGACCTGGGGTCCAGCTTGCCGCCCTTGGCGCAGGTGACGTCGTACGCCGGGTTGACCGGGTAGGTCTTGCCGTCCGGCGCCGTCCACTGCTGCTGCTCGAGCGAGCCGCCCTGGTGGACCATGGCGACGACGGCCTTGACGCCACGCCGCTGCAGCTCCTTGGCGGCGGCGTTCATGGTGGTGACCTCGTCGCGGAACTCCAGGCCGGCCACCCCGGCCTGGCTGACGATGTCGGGGGTGGCCTTCAGCACGGCGCCCACGAAGCCGACCGGCACTCCCCGACCATCTTGATGGTGTATGCCGGAAGGACCGTGCGGTTGGTGCCCCGGTAGAACACGTTGGCGGCGACCATCGGGTAGGCCGCACCGTCGTAAGAACCGTCCGGGCAGGAGTTCTGGTTGTCCTTGCCGTCGCCGTCGGGCAGGCAGCCGCCCTTGATCAGGCGCAGCATCTCCTGGTAGCCCTCGTCGAACTCGTGGTTGCCGATGGTGCCGACGCCGACGCGCATGAGGTTCATCGCCTCGATGGTGGGCTCGTCGTGGAAGGCCGCGGACAGCAGCGGCGACGCGCCGACCTGGTCGCCCATGGCGGCGGTGACGGTGCGGGCCTGGCCCTGTCGCAGCGTCTTGAGGGTGGTGGCGAGGTAGGCCGCGCCGCCCGCGTCGACGGTGACGTCGACGGCCTTGCCCGCGGTCGGGTCGATCCTGTGGTCGACGACCACGCGGCCGGAGGAGCCCGCAGGCGCCTCGAGGTTGCCGTGGAAGTCGTTGAAGCCCAGCACCTGCAGGTCGACGAGCTTGCCCTTGCCGGGCGGGGTCTTGCCGGGGTGCGGGTGACCGGGCCTGCCGGGGGCGGGGTGGCCGGGCCTGCCCGGGGCCGGCGTGGGCGTGGGGCAGCTCGGGTCGGCGACGGCCGGGGCGGCGGCGGTGACGGTGACCAGACCGGCGATGACGGCGGCCGTGCGCATGGAGCGGAAACGAGACATGACTCTCCCTGGGAGGGTTGCTCACCCGCGTCGTCGGGTGGCGGGCGAGGACCGGGTCTCGGGGCGAGTCCGGTCGGGGTGACCATGCCCGGCGCGCCCCTGCGCGCGTCGGACCTGGTCGCCGCCGCCCCTCAGCGTGCGGCACGATGGCGCCCCACGGCCCATCCTGCGGTGACCGTCGGGTAACCGCCAGGCGACATCTTCGCGACGCCGCCACCCTGGGTGAAGCGCTCTGCGATGACGTGTGACGCATCGTCACGTAGGCGCCCTGTCCGAGCGGAGTTGACCGGACATAACGCCCACCTTCGTCGGCGGCCACGAGCAGGCCGTTCGCCGCGCCATACCGTCGTGCCAGACGTCGCACCGGACACCCTGTCCGAGGCCAGGACCATGAAGGAGGCATCATGTCGGGCACCCCCCTCAGCGACCGCGACCGTCGCCGCTCGACCAGCCACCCCGAGCACCTGGCGGAGATCGGGTGGATGCGCGAGCACCACCGGCCGGCCGCCTGGATCGACGCTGCTCTCGACGAGGACCTGGCGCGCCACGGCGAGGTCGGCGCAGCCCTGTGCCACGTCATCGGCGCACACCTCGAGCCGGAGCCGGAGAGCCCGCTCGGCGAGTTCGTCGTCTACGACATCCTGCGCCCCGCAGCCGTGCTCGCCCAGCTCGACGAGATCGAGCGCCAGCTGTCCGTGCGGGTCCGCGGCGGTGACCTGCCCGAGCCGCCCACCCGCCGCAGCGCCTGGCTGGAGGCGCTGCGCGGCTTCTGCGAGCAGGCCGACGCCCTCGGCTCCGCGGGCCGCGAGCGCGACGCGGAGCCCCGGCCGATGCTCTACGTCGCCCGCGCCACCTGCCGGGTCGGCGCCTGGATCGACATGACCCGCCCCGAGCGCACCGTCGAGGAGGCGCTCGCCGCACTGCCCGGCGATCCCACCGACACCGACTGGACCGTCCAGGGACGACTCGGGTTCTACGGCGTCTATCCCCTCGCCCAGCCCGAGCTGTGGACCATGCACGCGCTCGGCCAGGGCATCGACCGCCACGGCGAGGCCTATGCGGCGTATGCCGAGTACACCTTCCAGCAGGGCATGAGCGAGCACGACTTCGAGGCGCGCTACCGCGGGCACGTCCGGCTGCTCGAGGAGTTCGTGCACGCCCAGGCCGCCGAGCGCGGGTGGCTCGCGGCGATCGCCCGCCTCAACGCCGTCGAGGGGCTCGCGGGCGCCGTCCAGCTGGACCTGGACCTGCTGACGCGCCACGTGTTCTCGACCGGGTACTCCTACGAGCCCGGACGGGCCGGCTTCCACATCTTCGGGCCGCCGACGCTCTGACCCGGCGGGCCGAGCGTCGGGCGCGGCGCCGCTGCACCGGGGCGAGCCGGGATCCTCGCGCACGCTGGACCGGGACGACGACGGCGTGGCCTGCGAGAAGTGAGCCGACATGTCGAGGTCCCCTGACCCGCGGCAGGTCAGGGGACCTCGACATGTGCGCGCCCCCAGCAGGACTCGAACCTGCAACCGTCGGATTAGAAGACCGACGGTCTACAGGGCGTAGCGCACCACAGGACGCCATGGGATGCTTTACCACGACGAACCACAACGAACCACAACGAGCGGCGCGACTGACCGATCGACTGACCGCCGCACGGACGGAGCACCCATGGCACGGACCCCAGGATCGGGCAGCATCTACCAACGCTCCAGCGACGGCCGCTGGGTCGCCCAGATCGAGAACGGCTACACCACCAACGGCCGCCGCCGCTACCGAACCAAGATGGCCGCCACCAAGACCGAGGCCAACGCACTGCTGCGCCAGCTGCAGCGCGAGCAGCACCAGGGCATCACCGAGACAAGCCGGACCACCGTCAAGACATGGACCGACGAGTGGCTCCCCCGCCACGCCGAGCACGCCCGCCCCCGCGTCTACGCCACCGACGCCTCCCGCGTCAACCGGTACATCCTGCCCACCATCGGCCGACGCCGACTGACCGACCTGACCCCCGCCGACATACGATCCGTAGCCTCAGCCGTCACGGCCGCAGGTCAGTCCTCGACGACAGCGCACCACGTCCACGGCCTCCTCATCCGCATCCTCAAGGACGCCGACATCGAAGGACACCCCGTACCCGGCCGGCTCTTCCGCATCCCCCGCCCCTCCACCGCACCCAGCGACCGCGAGGCCCTGACCATCCCCCAGGCCGCCGCCGTCCTCGACGCCGCCCACCGCACCCCCCACGCCGCCCGCTGGGTCGCCGCCCTCCTCCAGGGCCTCCGCCAGGGAGAGGCCCTCGGCCTCACCTGGGACGCCGTCGACCTCGACCGCGGCACCATCGAGATCGCCTGGCAGCTCCAAGAGCTGCCCCTGCTCGAGAAGGGCAACCCTGCCGCTGGTTACCGGCTGCCGCCCGGCGTGCATGTCCGGGCCCTGCACGGCGGCTACCACCTCGTGCCGCCGAAGACGAAGTCCGGGTACCGGATCGTTCCGCTCGTCCCTTGGATGCACGCTGCTCTCACCCAGTGGCGCGAGCAGGCGCCACCCAACCCGTGGGGCCTGGTATGGACCGGCAGCGATCCCCGCTACGACGGCGGGCGCATCATCCCCACCAGCGCAGACGCCGACCGCCGTGAGTGGGCACGCCTCCAGGACGCCGCCGGTGTGCGCCACCCCACCGGCCGCCGCTACACCCTCCACGAGGCCCGACACACCACCGCCACCATGCTCCTCGAGCTCGGCGTCGACCCGAAGGTCGTCATCACGATCATGGGGCACTCGTCGATTCTGTCCACCGACGCCTACCGGCACGTCTCGACGACGATGGCGCGCAAGGCTCTTGACCAGGTCGCGGAGAGGCTGGGCTTGCCGCCTGCGTGACCGTACGGCGAGGGGCCCGCACCAGCTGGTGCGGGCCCCTCGTTGCTGTTTCCCTACCCTCTTGCCTCTCGGCCCTCGTCGTAGCCCGCACGCCACACTGCGCGGAGCTTGCGTCGCTGGCTGGAGACGGTGATGGCTAGGCCTGCGGCGATGACCGCCTCTGCCATGAGCCCTACCGTGAGGTACCACTCCCTGCTGAATGCCACGGTCTTCCTCCTCATGGGGTGCAGCCACCCAACCACAGGATGAGACGGTTGGCCCGGTATGTCACCCGGTAGGGGCAATCCTCCGGCGGAGAAGGTCGGCGAGGACAGCTGCTCGGTCGGCTCCGCTGCCGGGGCCGTCAAGCACGGCGCGTACCCGGTCGTCGGCCTCGACGATGTCGATGACATCGGCCGCGGATACGGCCCAGGAGCCCTCGATCTCGCCTGGCTGGACGTAGCCGCAGTCAAGAAGTGCGGCGTTCAGGACGCGCAGATAGGGGTAGCCGCAGATCCGGGCGATGCCGCGCATCGTCTCGACGGTCGGGAGGTCCGACATCGTCTTCCACCGGGCGGGGGCAGAGCGTGCGAGGCCGAGGCGCCGGGCGATCTGCGCGTCGGGCACCGGCCAGTCCTGGGCGTCCTTGTAGGCCTGGACCAGGTCCCATAGAGCTCCCACGCGACGTCCTCCTTCTGTGGTCATACCAAGATACTCGTCAGTAGCGTCGCCTCACACAAGCCGCGGCGTACACCAGAACTGATGCATGCGGCACCCTCTGGCGTACACCACGCTACGTGCTCAGCGCCTCCATATCTAGCGTCTGACCAGGTAAAAGCCACTCCAGCCACAGCGCACGCCTTGCCGCGACGTACACCATTGGGCTACTTTCTGACCCTAACCGCTGTACACCACGACCCGGAAAGGGCTACAGTGATCACACGACCCCGCAAAGTCACCAAGCAGAGAGAGGTCTGGATGCAACTCCGCGACCACCGGATGCTCCGCGAAGCCATCACCGCACGTGGGCTCACGCAGCGCGGCATCGCCCGAGCCGTCGGCCACGCCAGCCCCAGCCACATCAACGCCCTCGCCACCGGGAAGAAGACCAGCACCAGCCCCCAGACGGCGCTCCTCATCGAGAGGTGGCTCGGCGTCCCCGCCGGCTCCCTCTTCGAGCCACGAACGTCCCTTGATGAGCAACGCAAAGTCCACTGCACCGAGACGGCAGCCTGACCATGCCTACCCAGATGCCCACAGACGCAACGGAACTCATCGCTGTCACCCGCCCCAAGGCCGCCGAGCTCACCGGCCTGCCCGAGAGCACCATCCACGCCGCCATCCACTCCGACGGCCGCACCACCCCACGCCTACGAGCCCGCCGCATCGGCCGTCGCATCGTCATCCCCATCACCGACCTGCGCGACTGGATCGCCCAGCTCGACGAGGTCGCCTGACCCCCTCCGCAACACGCCGCAGGGCCGGCCCGAAGGAACCCCGCCAGGAGAACCGAAGCCGGACCGGCCCCACTCACCGAGGAGTATCCCACATGCACCGCACGAACGACCTGTACAGCGTCGACACGACCACCGACGGGACGACCTGGGCCGCCGAGCTCACTCCCTCCCACGACCACACCGCGCGCCTTCTCCTGAGCCTCGCCGTGGTCCTGCGCGACGACCGGTGGGCCGGGCTCCGCACGCTCACGGCCACCCGCGAGTGGCCCACCACCAGCGAGATCGCTACCGCCGTCGGCGGTCACGACGTCCTGCGCTCCATCACGAAGGTCCTCACCGTCACGATCGACGGTGACACCACCGTCGACAACAGCGCCACGGACGGGCTCCCCGCACACCTGCTCTCCCACCGCTCCCCCGGGGCAACCCGCCCCGCCGCCGAGCCCCGCGACTGCCACTGCGGCGACTACGCCACCCCCGGCAGCGAGCTGTGCGGCACCTGCCTGCGCCGCGAAGAGGACGCCGCCGACGCGGACCGCGCCGCGATGCGCCGTGACCAGGACCTCACCTACCGGATCGGGGCCTGACATGTGGGACTACGACACCACCCCGGCGCCGGCCTGGGCCACCGCGACCCTCGACACCCACGGCGAGCACGACGACCTCGATCTCTTCGACGACTACGACCGAGCCGCCGACCACGCCTACCCGTCCGAGATCACCCAGGGGGCGACGGCATGAGCATCCCCGAGATCAGCGACCAGACCTGGGCCGTGTTCTGGATGACCCTGTCCCTGGCCGTCCTCGCCTGGTGGTACCTCATCCACCACGGAGGCAACTGGGAGCACGACGAAGACCCCGTCCAGGAGCCCATCGGCCGATCCCCGTCCCGGATCTACCCCGGCGCCACCCCCGAGCAGCGCATCGCCGCTCGCCTGCACGTCCACCCCGACGAGCCAGTCCAACTGCACTGCCCCTACGACGGCACCACGATGCTCGTCCCAGCCCGCAGCATCCACACCTACTGCTGCCCCACCTGCGTCGCCAAGCACGACCAGGCCAAGGCCGCCACTCGCGCCCGCCGCCGGGTCCCCGCAGAGATCGCCCACCTCGACTGGACCCCCACGGACGGTGCCGCATGAGCACCGTGCAGAAAGTCACCGGCCATGACCCAGGAAGCCCCGAGTGGGCCCGGAAGATGAGCGGCTCGAAGATCGCCGCCGCCCTCGGAATCTCCCCCTGGACCAGCCCATTCCACGCCTGGCACCTCCTCGCCGGCACCATCCCCCCCGAACCCGACAACGAGGTGCTCGAGTTCGGGCGCGACGCCGAGCCGATGATGCGCGCCTGGTTCACCCGCCACACCGGCATCACCGTCGTCGAGTCCGCCACCTACGAGCTCGACGGGTGGCTCCTCGCCACCCCCGACGGCGAGGCCGACTGCGGAGGGCTCCTGGAGATCAAGACGGCCGGCGAAGAGTGGGAGTGGCGGCACTACCCCAGCGACGACTCCGACGAGTGGGTACGTGCCCTGCCCCCGCACTACGAGGTGCAGGTCCAGACCCAGCTCGGTGTGACCGGCCGCGATCACGCGCACATCGCGGTGCTGTTCAAGCAGGGCTGCGCGCGGGAGACCTTCCGCGTCGACGCTGACCCGGACGTGTTCACGTACATCACCGCGGAGGCCCGCGCGTTCCTCGACTCCGTGGACGCCGGGGTGCAGCCCCCGCTCGACGGCGCCACCAGCACATTCCGGGCGCTGCGGCACCTGCACACGCAGATCACCGACGACGACATCGACGTCGACCCGTGGCTCGCGTGGTGCATCACCGATGCGAAGACCCGTCACCAGGACGCCGAGGCCGCGCTGCAGCGCGCGAAGAACCTCGCGCTGCACCACCTCGGCGACGCCCGCCGCCTCACCAGCGACGGCCGCTGGGTCGCCCGACGCCAGCCCTGCCGCGGCGGCGTCTCCCTCTACCTCAACACCCACCCCGCCACCAAGGAGAAGTGAGCCTCATGACCACCATCACCCAGGCCGTCGCCCAGCGCGAGCAGGACCAGCAGGGCCCCGGCGCCCTCATCCAGCGGTACAGCAACGACTTCGCCACGGTCCTGCCCACCCACATCAAGCCCGAGACGTGGGTGCGCCTCGCCTCCGGTGCGCTCAAGAAGGGCAAGCAGGACCCCCGCACCGGGCGATTCGAGCTGGAGATCGCCGCGATGAACAACCCCAGCATCTTCCTCGCGAGCCTCTTGGAAGCGGCCCGCCTCGGACTCGCCCCCGGCTCAGCGGAGTACTACCTCACGCCCCGGAAGGTGAAGGGCCAGCTGGAGATCCTCGGGATCGTCGGCTACCAGGGGTACATCGAGTTGATGTACCGGGCCGGCGCGATCAGCAGCGTCGTCGTCGAGGTCGTCCGCGACAGCGACCGCTTCACGTTCCGGCCCGGCCGCGACGAGATCCCCCAGCACGACATCGACTGGGACGCCGAGGATCGCGGGAAGCTGCGGCTCGTGTACGCGTACGCGCGGATGAAGGACGGCGCGTACTCCAAGGTGGTCGTGCTCAACCGGGCCGGGATCGAGCGGATCAAGAGGTCGAGTCAGGGCGCGCACAGCGAGTACTCCCCGTGGCAGCAGCACGAGGAGGCCATGTGGATGAAGTCGGCGGTCCGGCAGCTGCGGAAGTGGGTGCCCACGTCCGCGGAGTACATCCGGGAGCAGATGCGCGCGGCCCGTGACGTCGTCCAGGAGAGCACGAACCTGTCGCCGGAGCTGGTGCAGGTCGCGGGAGAGGCCGTGCACCGCACCACCGGGGAGATCCTCGACGCCGACGTCGAGGTCGAGCCTGATCTGGAGGAGCCGCCCGCCGGCTACGACGCGTCCGGTGCCGGGTTGCCGGCGTTCGGTGGGGACGAGTGACCGGACCGCGGTGGCGGTGCTGGGTGAAGGGCTGCCCGCGGTACGGGCAGTGGGCGCCGCTGCGGTGGCCCGACGAGGCCCGATCCCACTACCGCACCTACCACTACCGGCGGCCCGGGCGCCAGGACGCCGGCACCACCCCGGGCGAGTACGCCACCCGAGCGTGACGCTCCTCTCCGCCCCACCCCGCGCCGGGTGGGGCGGGGGAAGCACCACGAACCCCGCCACAGGAGGAACCACCGATGACCACCCCAGCCATGCCGGCCCCGTGCCTGCACACCCACACCACCCACCAGCACGGCACCCATGCCTGCTACGTCCTCGACCGCTGCCGCTGCCAGCCGTGCCGGGCCGCCGCAGCCGAGTACGAGCGCAAGAGGGTCCGCCGCAACGCCTACGGCCGCGCCAACCTCATCGACGCGGGACCGGTCCGCGACCACGTCCACGCGCTCCAGGCTGCAGGCCTCGGCCGGCGGCGGATCGCGGAGCTCGCCGGTGTCTCCTCATCGGTGCTGACCAACCTGCTCTACCCCACCGCCGACCGTGAACAGAGCAGCAGGGTTACGCGAGCCACCGCGGAGAAGGTCCTCGCCGTCCGTGCCGCCCCGGCTGCTGCAGCAGCCGGGGCGCGGGTCTCCTCCGTTGGGACCCGCCGCCGCCTCCAGGCCCTCGTCGCCGTCGGCTGGTCCCAGGCCAAGCTCGCTGAGCGCCTCGGCGTCACCCGCAGTGCCATCAACCACATCGTGGCCGGTGCCTCCGGCCACGTCACCAACGCGACCGCGCAGGCCGTCATCTGTCTGTACGACGAGCTGTGGGACCAGGCCCCGCCCCAGGGCAACCACCGTGACCGCATCGCGGCGTCCCGTACCCGCAGCTACGCGAAGGCCCGCGGGTGGGCTCCGCCGCTCGCGTGGGACGACGACGCCATCGACGACCCGTCCGCCACCGCCGACCTGGGTGATAGCACCCCCATGCCAGGCAGGGCGGGCACCCACATCGAAGACGTCGAGTGCCTCGCCAGCAGCGGAGCAGGCCGTGAGGAGACGGCTGCTCGTCTCGGTGTCGAGTGGGAGTCAGTCTCCAGAGCGTGTGTCCGCGCCGGGCGCAGCGACCTGATCGACCGCATCGACCGCAACGACTTCGTGTGCGGTCGTGAGCGTCGCTCTACCGGGAAGGCCGCCGCGTGATCCCCCTGACCAATCTCCCCCGGCTCCGCGAGGACGCCGTGTGCGCCACCACCGACCCCGAGCTCTTCTACCCCCAGAAGGGGGAGATGCCCAAGGTGCGTGCCGCGCAGCAGATCTGCCGGTCCTGCCCGGCCATGGTCGAGTGCCGGGAGTGGGCCATCGCCCACGGCGAGGACCACGGCGTGTGGGGCGGTACCACGCCCCGGGAGCGCCTGCGGATCCGCCGCGACCGGGCCGCCACCACCGCCACCGACGCCGCCTGACCTACCTGAGACCGGAGACCGAAGATGCTGTTGAAGCCCAAGATGCGCGGGTTCAAGCCGTCGATCTGGACCGATGACGCCTTCGTCGAGCTCGAGCCCCTGGCCCGGCTCCTGTACATGGGCATGTGGAACTGGGCGTGCGACAACGGGCACCTCACCGATGTGCCACGGCAGCTGCGCCGGCTGATCCTTCCCGATGATGCCTGCGACGCGGATGCTCTCGTGCAGGCGATCGCCGATGTGGGGCTGATCTCCCGCGAGGGCGGGTGGATCACGGTGCGGGGGCTGACAAAGCACCAGAAGCTCGACCACCGCTACTACGTGACGTGTGACTGCCCCGGGTGCGAGCTGCCGGAGAAGGTGCAGGAGGCGATCGAGAAGCGTCGCGCGGAGCGAGCCGAGGCGATGCGCCGCCAGCGCGAGAAAGGTAGGACCGCCACACACAGTGATGACGATGTGACAGAAAGAATTGATACGCCGGGTAGTGAGATGGAGTCGGGCAGTGATGATTCCACCACCTCAGGGACAGTGCACACCGTGCACACTGACAGTGCACACCGTGCACACGCGTGTGCACGCGTTGAAGGTGAAGGTGAAGGTGAAGGGGAAGGTGAAGGGGAAGAACTACTACTACTCACCTCTCCCACAACGTCACCCCACCCAACGCGCGCGAACGAAGCAACGATCACCACGCTCCCCAACACACCCGGGAACGACGACGCCTTCGAGCAGCTCTGGCAGTCCTGGCCCGCCTTCCGCCGCCGCGAGAAGACCAAGGCCTACGCCGCCTGGCACCAAGCCACCCGCACCACCCCACCCAGCTCGATCCTCGAAGGCCTCGCCCGCTACGCCGACGCTGTCGCCCGCGGATGGGAGGAAGAGCGCTTCGTCCCCAAGCCCCACAACTGGATCCTCAAGCAGGGCTGGACCGACGAGTACGCCCCCCGCCCCGTCACCCGCACCACCAGCCAGCAAGCCGCCCACGACATCAACACCCGCCTCGCCCAGATCGCAGCCGAAGGGGAACCCGCATGAACCGCCCCGCCGCCGCACGCATCGTCCGAGCAGCACGAGCAGCCGGCCTCCACATCCCCGCCGACGACATCGACGTCACCGTCGACGTGTGGGCCGGGATCCTCACCGACATCCCCTACGACGACGCCACCCAGGCCGTCATCCACCTCGCCCAGCAAGGCGACGGGTACCTCACCCCCAGACACATCCGAGAATGGGTCCGTACGGCCCGCAGACGCCGCCTAGAGGCCGCAGGGGACCTCGCACCCAACGCTGACCCCGACAGGCCCGCAGAATGGCTCACAGAGCTTCGGGCCCTCCGCAAAGCCGTCGCCGACGGCCTCACCCCCGACCAGCTCGCCACCTACCGAGCCGGCGGAGTCTCCATCACCGGCAGCCACCACAACCTCGCACTCCCCACCACCCAGACCGCCACCCCCGACGAAATCCAGACCGCGAAACGCTTCATCCATTCCCTCACCCGACCCACCCATGTAGCCTGACAAGCAACAACCCGCCCACTCAACCGAAACAAGGAACCCCGCCATGACCCAACACCACACCCCACGCGACCACTACGACACCGCCTGCCGCACCGCCCGCCTGGCCCGCACCCCCGACGACACCCGCGACGCCACAGCCTCCGCGCTCCTCGCCATCGCCGCCGTCCTCGTCCACCAGCACGAGCAGGACCAGGCCGCCGAGCAGGCCATCACCAACACCGACGCGACCGCCCTCGGCCACGCCACCCAGCGGGTCCTCGACCTCACCGCCGAGCGCGACCGCGCCCGGGACCTAGCCGCCCGCCTCGAGCTCGCCGCCCGCCTCGAGGCCGACCTCGCGCAGCGCCCCGCCGCCCCGTCCGGGCCGATCACCGAGGAGCCGCATGGTCTCGGCCACGTCGTCGTCGCGGAGTACCGATCGGATAGCCGCTCAGGGGCCATCCTCTACGTGAGGGGGGCGGGCGAGCGGCAGCCGTGGCTCAGCGAGAGGGGGAAGGTCGCATGGGGAGGGCTGCGCAACCCCAGATGGGCGACGCCGGAGGAGATCCGCACCGGCACCGTCCAGGACGAGCAGCCTGCCACCGCCCCGGACCACCCCGAGCACCTGGAGGGTTACGAGGCCTACGACTCCGCCGCGCTTGGCACCATCGCGGACGATGGAATGGGCGGCGCACACTCCTTGATCACTCGGCACGTGGACGGGTGTCAGTGCGGCGACAGAACCCGCGTCCTTGCCTGGTCTAGGCGCCGCGTCGTGCGGTGGGGCTTCGGCCCAGGCTGGGAGCCCGGCACCAACGTTACCGACCTCGCTGACGAGGCCCCCGAGGGCGTCATCCTGGTCGACTGCGACGGGGACTACTGGCGAGCGGCGGCAAACGGGTACCTCCTCAACTGGCACGCCGGCAGGGGAATCTGGCTCGCCGCTGGCAAGGTCGGGAACGTAGCGCGCTTCGCCCCGATTCGGGTCGCGACGAACGAGCAGCTGCGCGCCGCTGGCATCCTCACCGACGGAGGCCAGGCATGAGCACCGACCTGGTCCCCCACCTGCCCTTCCGCGGTGGGTTCGTGCCAGCGCACGACCTGTCGTGGCTCGTCCGCGACCCGAACGGCGCCGCTGTGGGCGTGATCTCCGTAGCTGACCGCGCCTACCCGCCGGCGACGCTTCCCGACGGGAAGCGGTTCCCGGGGCTCCCCGCGTCGATCAACGCCCTCACCGAGGACGACGCCCGCCGCACGTTCATCGAATGCCACCCGTCCCTGGACGGCGTCCCGAGACGGCATCGGAAGAAGGCTCTCGCCACACTCATCGCCGCTGACCAGAACACCTACGAGATCACCACCCCGGCAGAGGCGTGCGACGCACTGCGCGCCGGGATGGACCAGGACGGAGACCGAGCATGAGCACCAACTTCGATAAGTACCTCGCCGAGCGCTTGCAGGACCCCGAGGTCCGCGCCGGATACGGGGCCGGGATGAACACCGCCACCGCGCACCACATCGCCGTCATTGATCTGGCGGCACCCGACAACTGGAAGATCGAGTGCCACGCCCCCGCGGACGCGTGCTGCCACATCGTGTGGGACTGTGACTGCGAGGAGTGGTCCGGCATGGAGATCATCGACGGAGTGCCGTGGCACGATGCCGGGGGAGGCGAGCCCGGGGGAGCGTGGATGCCCCCTGAGTGGCTTCCAGAGGTTGACCTCTCGGTGCAGCGCCACAGGGGACGGTTCGACCCCGCAGAGTGCAGCCTGCACTATTGGGCGCAGGAGGACGAGGGGAACCTGCACGGAGAGGTGCGGGTCCCCGTCAAGGCGGAATACGGGGGCGGCTACTACACCTTCGATGCGGCCCAGCCGACCGCGGAGAACATCCGCAAGGCGCTCGTCCATGAGTTGTACCGACCGAATGCAGAAGACATTCACCGGGCGATGGCGGGCGAGGTACTTAAGCCGGACCCGTTCTCCACAGAAACGCTGCTCGCTCGCCAGGTCAAGGCTGTGTGCGCGCTCCTCGGCATCCCCACGGAGGAGCAGTCGTGAACCGCCCTACGCCTCCCGCCTATGCCGGGGCCCTCACGTGCCCCCAGGTCATCCCGGTGTTCCACGGCAACCTCGCCCTGTCCCGCTGGGACACGGAGATACGACACCCGCTGTGCGGGCGCTGCCGAGAGGAGACGGTCTTCGACGGAGAGAACTTCGCTTGCCGCCGATGCCACCTGTACTTCGACCCAGACACCATGAAGTGCACCGCCTACTGCGACGCGCCAGGCGATGGACTGGACCACTCGTCGTGCGCCGGGTCCGGTCGCGATCTGTGCTGGTGGTGCGGTATCAACGACGCCGCCCGGAAGCACTGCACCTTCTGCGGCGGCTCCGGCCTCGCTCCGGACGACGAGGACGGAGGCGAGCAGTGAGCCCGCAGAGGATTCAGCGCCGCCGCGCCAAGGGGTGGCGCATGCCCGAGGGGGCCGTGTACGTCGGCCGCCCCACCAAGTGGGGCAACCCCTTCGGGGTGAAGCGGCTCAGCACGCGGGAGTACGTCGTCGTTGACCACCGCGGCGTGGAGTACGTCGAGGGATGGGGCGGGAAGGAGCACGCCACTCGCGTCGCCGCCCGCCTGTACGACCTGCACTCCGGCCCGGTGGGCATCTACGAGCTCGATGTCGCCGAGGTCAGGCGCGAGCTCCGGGGCCGCGACCTGGCCTGCTGGTGCCCACTCGACATGCCGTGCCACGCCGAAACCCTGCTCCGCATCGCCAACGAGGAGACCCCGTGACCGAGCTCAAGCCCGGACAGCGCGTCCGCGTCCGCGACCACTTCTACGAGGCTCTCTGCGCCGGCCAATCTGGGGTCGTCACAGATGTCCGGAGCAACGGGATGGTCCTCGTCAAGCTCAACTCGTTCACCGGCCCGCTGATATTCAACCCGGCCGACCTGGAGGAGGACGGGGACGCTATCCCCGCCCCCGGTGACCCGCGGCTCGTCGTGTACGTCGTCGAGACCCGCAGCATCGCCACGGCTGACGCGGGCTGGGAGCTGCAGACCGTCTACATCAGCGAGGACGCAGCGGAGCGGGACGCGAAGCGCTACGCGAGCCCCCAGCAGCAGGTGCGCGTCCAGTCCCTGATTGTCCAAGGCACCCAGCCCGGAGCGGTCCACGACCCGCGGCCCTGCCAGCTCGGGACCCTGGCCGGATGAGCGAGCTCCTGGCCATCGACCCCGGCAGCGAGCAGTCCGGGTGGGTCATCATCGACACCCGCACCCGCCGCCCCCTCCACCACGGGAAGGACACCAACCAGAAGATCCTCGCGATCATCCGCTCCTACGCCAACACCCCACCCGAGCAGAGGGCCGGGGTGTGGATCGAGAAAATCGGACGCATGGCCGGCACCGCCGGCGAGAGCATCTTCGAGACGTGCGTGTGGACCGGCCGGTTCATGCACGAAGCCGAACGGCTTGGCCTGCTCGTGGAGCGCGTCAAGCGCGTCCCGATCAAGGTGCACCTGCGCGTCGGGCAGAAGGGCACCGACACCGACGTGCGCCGCGCGCTGGTCGATCGTTTCGCGCCCGGCGAGCCGCGCCACGGGAAGGGCACGAAGGACGAGCCGGGCTGGTTCTACGGGTTCGCCGCCGACGCATGGCAGGCCTACGCCCTAGCCGTGTACGCCAGCGACACCCTCGAACCACCCGAGACCGCTCCACCACCCGACGAGCACGGCCAGGTAGCGTGACGGCTGTCCTGTCGAGACACGGCACCGCTGCAACGGTGACACCAGAGGCCCCAGCACCCCGCCCAGGGCGCTGGGGCCTCCCGCTACCTACACCACCCGCCGCGGCCACTGCTACCATGCGGACGTGTCAGGAAGAGCAGCTGGAGCGCCTCGTGTAGCTGCAGTGACGTCTAGCGTCCCCGCAATTGCGGGGACGTAGGAAGGCCCCACACCAAGCGGTGTGGGGCCTTCCCGTTGTGCCATGCGCACTAGCTGATCTCGCTCGTCATCACCTGGCCCTTCTCGCTGAATCGCGCCAACCGGTCCATCACCCACGACGACGCAGCTTCCAACGACTCCGCCGGCAACGTCACTGACACCACCGTCGTCGATACGTCACCAGCCCCGATCGACACGTCCGTGTACGGGATCAACGCCCTGAAGACTTCCTCCCCCAGCTCGCCCGTCAGTCGACGCTGCAGCGTCACCTGCACGCAGAACCTCTTCATGCCTAGCCTCTCCTGTCTGTCGCGCTCATCAGCCGGCCACCGTGGCAGAACCTTCCCTGTTTCCGGCACGTCATGACGTGCCGGAAACAGGGAAAGCATCCTCCGCTTCGGCTGACGCCACATGTCGTGTCAGCCGCCCGACCGTGGCGTGTGCTGTGTCAGGCCATCTCTGTCTGGCGGGGCCACGTCAGTGCGACAGTCCGCCCAGCCGTATCGCGGGCCAGACTGACGTGACGCGCCAGGTCGCGGGCGTGGAGGGTGACGGTCGTTGCGCCGGTGTCGCTGTCGGGGCAGGCGTCAGCGGTGACGCGGACCAGGCCGTGGTCAAGGTCCTCGGCGCGAAGCACGCGGCCCGGGGCGACGCACGCGACTCCGTCGCTGTCGTGGTGGGCGACGCTGACGGCGTCAGGGATGTGGACAGGGTGCATGGTTCTCTCCTGGCGGGGATCGGTAGCTGTCGCATCAGTTGCGACACATCAACCATCACCCGCGACACCCAAGATGGCAACCCGTAAGCAACATTGCGTCGCTTGTCGCGCAACGAATGTGCGACACTGGACGCGACACCCGCACCCGCCAGGAGCACGACATGACCCTCGTAACCGCGACACGCGACACCATCGCCCGCGCCCACCACGCCCACACCCGCGCACGCGACACGTGGACCAGGGCCGTCAACGTCGCCCGCCACGCCGACACGTTGACGGCCCTGCCCGCCGTCACCCTGACCAGCGCCGCCGCCGCTGTCGCCCCCGGCACCACCACCATCACCGCGTACACCGCCGCTGTCGCCCTCACCGCCCTCAACCACAAGCGCGTCACCCGACACGTCACCAGCGTCCCCGCCTGGTGGAGCATCACCCACGACTGGAACGACGCCTGCGCCGCCGCCGGCCTCGACGACCACGTCACCTCCCTCGGCATCACCCGACGCCCCCGCCTCACCAGCCTGCGACGCGACACCGACGGCACCGTCACCATCACCGTCAAGCCCCTCCCCGGCCAGGAGCCCCACGACTACGAGGACGACGCCTTCCGCCGCCAGCTCCACGCGCGACGCGTCACCGCGACACGCGACGGGAAGCGGATCATCGTGACGCTCCACCCCACCCGACAGCGACCAGCCAAGACCGTCACCACGACACGCACCCCCACGACACTGCCCAACCTCGAAGCCCTCCCCGTCGCCCGCGACACCGACACCGGCGAACCCGCGACCGTTCCCCTCCTCGGCGCCCACCTCCTCCTCGTCGGCGCCACCCGCGCCGGGAAGTCCGGGGCGATCTGGGCGATCAACCAGCAGATCGCCCCAGGCATCCGCGACGGCCTCGTCCGCGTCCACGCCGTCGACCCCAAGGGCGGCATGGAGCTCGGCATCGGCGAACCCCTCTACGCCACGTTCCTCTGCGACGACGGCACCGCACCGTTCGGGCCCCGCGTCGCCGCGTTCCTCGACGGGATCCGCCGCTCCATGGACGCCCGCGCCGCCCGCCTGCGCCGCATGGGCAAGCGCAAGCTCGACGCGCCCACCCACGACATGCCCCTCGAGGTCATCCTCATCGACGAGGTCCTCGCGCTCATGTCCATCCTCGACAAGAAGTCCGCGTACCTGATCGACGCGTGCTTGAAGTCGATCCTCGCGAAGGGCGCCGCGATCGGGTACTGCGTGATCACCGCGACGCAGGACCCCCGCAAGGACTCCGGTCTGTCCGCGATCCGTGACCTGTCGCCGGTGCGTGTGCTCCTGCGCGTGAAGGAGCAGCAGCACGTGGACCTCGTGATGGGGTACGGCGCCCGCGACGCCGGCTGCGACGCCCACAAGCTCGACTTCAGCCGGGATCGGGGGGTCGCGTTCGTGGAGCGGGAGGGTGAGCCGGGGTACCGGAAGGTCCGGTTCAACCTGGTCACGGACGAGATGATCGCGTCGCTGGTGCGGGACTTCGCGCCCTCCCGGGGAGTGCCCGGCGGCACCGTGACGGAGCCCGTCACGAGCGTGGTGGACACAGCCGAGCTGCCCGTCGTGGAGGCCCCGGAGCCGGTGTCTCCGGTGACGGTGTACGAGGACGCGCCGGGGGAGCCGCCGCTGGTGGTGGTGCCGCGCGTGGAGGCGTGGGAGGGCGGCCCGAAGCGGGGCCGGGACGAAGCGCTCGCGCTGCTCGACGCGCTGGTGGCGGAGGGCCGGCCGGTCCCGACGGGCGCTTCCCTGGGGGAGTGGGCGGGGCGCACGGACCGGTGGGGCCGCGGCGTTCTCGCTACGTGGCGTGACCGGAACGGAAAGACGGAAGCGGCCGGATCATGTGATCGGCCGCTCGCGGCCGAGCCTACTGTTCCGGACGGTTCCGGCGCAACCTTTCCGGCACGCAGCGTGTCGGGGACGCTCGACGGGCCGACCGGTCCCGAGCACGCCGACCCCTGCCCCGGGGTCGTCACCGAGTGGGCCGCCCGGCCCGAGAACGGAGACCAGCAGTGACCAGCAACACGAACGCACCCCGTACCCGAGGCACCGCGATCGAGGAGTCCACCGACATCCTCTGCACCCTCGCCTTGATCGCCGCGAACACTGACCCGGAGCACCCGGCCGCTGGCCGGCTCACCGCGGTCCTCGACGCCGCCGGCGACGCCATCGCCGACATCCCCGGGATCATCACCGCTCACCCCGACGTGCTCCGGGGTGAGCTGACGGGCGGCGACGGGCCGGCCGCCAAGGAGTACATGTCCGGGCTCGTCGAGCGTGCCATCGAGCGCTCTGCCACCGCGGCGCGTGCCCGCGCTGTGGAGGCGCTTGCAGGCCTGACGGGGACGGGGGGTCAGCAGTGACCTCGAAGCAGCCGCATCGCTGGGCCCCACGGCCTTTCTGGCGGGCGCCCAAGACAGGTGGCTACGCCGGAACTGACAAGGCATCCGGAGCGACGCCTCCTCTCGGCCAGTCCGCCGTGCGCCGCTCGGCCGCCGCGCCTGACCCTGAGGCAATACCCAAGGGACCCCGCAAGGACCGCTACGTCCTCGTCGAGGACCCGGGCACCAAGCACGACTGCACCCCCACTGGGGACGACGCGACCGGCCTCCGCGTCGGCGCCGTCATCCAGTGCCGGGAGTGCGGGCAGAAGTGGGAGTGGACGCTGCAGCAGCGGAGTCAGTCCGGTATCCGCATCTGTGGGTGGGAAGCGTCTGGCGACCCAGACTCCGCGCGCCGCGCCCAGGAGCAGGCGATAGATCCGGCTCGGGATCTGATCCATCAGCGTGACCTGCTTCTCCCAACCGGCTATGGAGAAGGGAAGTGACCATGACCCGCTGGACTGATCGCTCCGTCGTCGGTGTCGCCGCGCTCGCCGCGGTCATCCCCACCGTCCTGTCCGCCATCGGCCAGGTCGCCCTCTGGCACGACGTCGTCGGCCTCTCCCTCACGGCCGCGGTCGCGTTCGCGTGCTTCCTGGAGACCGCGCTCATCGCGTCGGCGCTGATGGCGCGTCAGGCCATCCAGCGTGGCGGAGCCGGACGCACCGACCTCGCCGCGACATGGATCTTGTCGCTGCTGTCCGGTGTCCTTGCCGCCGCGCATGACGTCGTCACCCGTCACGGTGACGCCCCGGCGATGGTCGCGCTCGCGGCCGTCGCCCGCGTGGTCGCTCCCCTCGTCGCGTGCTGGCTGTGGCACCGCGTGGTCATCGGGGACCGCGACGACACGGGAGCCTCGTGGCGCGCGACCCGCGACGATGCCCGGGTCCTCGCCACCGCGGTCGCTGTGCAGCGCGCCCGTACTGGCCACGGCGTGTGGCGGGCGGTCCTCGCGTGGCGTGGCCGGCGTCTCGTGCGGGTCCTTGGCCGTGACGCCGCGGATCGGGTCGCGGTGACCCTGGCTGGGCTCGACGCGATCGCGGGGCTGCCTGGCGTGGTCGTGGTGGGGGAGCCGGTGACTGCTCCCGCCCTCCCGGCTGCTCGACCGGTCGTCCTTGACCGGCCCGTCACTGCGCCCGACCCGGAACCCCAGCCCGAGGCCGAGACGGTGGGGGAGGAGCCCCACCACTCCCCCACCACTCCCCCACCGGGCATGCGCGCCGAGAAGACCTACCGCGTCCACGCCGCTCGCGACCTCATCACCCGCGACCCTGACGCCACATCCACGCAGCTGATCGGTCTCCTCGCCGCCGAGGGCATCACCGTGAAGCCGCGGACCGCGCAGCGCGACATGGACGACGCCCGCGCCCTCCTCGCCCGGGGGGTGGCGGCGTGACCGTGATCGTGTGCGACCAGCCCGGCTGCCCGTGGCGGCTCGAGCCATCCACCCCGGTGGACGTGGACGCGATCCTCACCGAGGTGGCCGCCCACCAGCGCACCCACCAGACCCAGACCACTCCTGAGCGGCCCGTGAAGGTGGGACGCAAGACCTGGAAGGACCAGCCATGACCAACCTCGCCGACGCCGAGAGGCACATGCGTGAGGCCGAGCGCATCACCACAATCGTCGACACCTGGCTCACCGCGCAGGAGCGCCTCACCGACGGGCAGATGCGCCTGCAGGCCATGTACTGCGACCTCGCGCAGACCCACATCATGCTCGCCGACACGATCCGCGCGCAGGTCCAGGCCCACGCCGACTACGACCCGGCACCGGAGCCGGCTGTGGGGTTCAAGCCGTGATCGCCGTCGCCATCGTCTACACCGCCTGCGTCCTCACCGCCCTCACCGTCACCGCGCGCACCGCCGCGAGGGAAGGCCACAGCCTCCGCTCCCAGCCAGTCAGGTGGGCAGCACGCTCCGCGCTGATCGACGCCGCGTTCGCGGGCACGTGCTTCGCGATCATCTACGGCACCTGGAACGCACTGGAGGCGTTGGCGTGAGGGGAGCGACGCACGCCGTGATGGGTATCACCCTCGGCGCCGCGGCAGCCGCGCCCCTCGGGCTGCCCGGTCCGCATCTCGCCGCGTGGACCGCGACCACCACCGTCTTCGCTCTCGCCCCCGACCTTGACACCCGCCGGTCTATCGCTTCCCGCCACGCGCCCGTCCTGTCCTGGGCCGTGCGGCGTACCACCGGCCACCGCGGGTGGACCCACCGCGCGTCCACCGTCGCGGTCCTCCTCACCATCGGGACCCTGATGGGCGTCGCGATCTGGACGTACACCGGTGAGCCGGCCTGGTGGATCGGTGCGGCGTCAGCGACCGGAGCGGCCATCCACATCCTCGGTGACGCCCTCACCCGTGCCGGCGTGCCCTGGCGCGACGGCCGCATCACCCTCACCCCGCTGCGCGCCGACAGCGACGCCCTCAACGTGGCGGCTGTGGTGGTGTCCACCTTGATCTGCGCCGCAGCCTGGCGCACACACCTACCCACCACCTGAACGACGAAGCCGCCTCCCGGATGGGGTATGTCAGAGATACCCCATCACCGACCGGCTCGGCCGCACCCAGCAGGCCACCCGACCCAAGGATGCGACCCCCGCGTGGCCGACCCCATAGACGACGCCCAGACGAGACGTCCATCCGGGGATGCTGGCGGGGACCTAAAGCCCCCGCCAGCATTAACCAGTCACACGACTCCGACCGGCACTGCCACCGCTCGGGCTGCTGACACCAGATCAGCCCCCATGTCCGCGAACACGCCGACCGGGCTGCTCGGACGAGGTTCCTCCACGAACACCGCTGGCTCTCCCCCATCGACAAGACGACCATCCACCGTCGTCGTCAACGCCACGTCGACCGTGTACAGGGCAGGGTGCGAGGAGAACACCCCGCGGTGCACCACGACCCCACCAGTCTCAGGAAGCTCGTCGATGTGGTCGTCACCAGACATCACGCACCACGAGGGGCACGCCTGAGACGAGATCGCCGCCGCCACACACTCGGTGCTCACGCGGACACCCCCATCGTGAACATGCCGCCCGACCCGGGACGGTAGCCGTACCGGTCCGCGACCCACATCAGACCCTTCGGCGTGACCCTCGTCGACCGCGACACGTGCATCGTCCCGTCCGGCTTCTGCCAAGGCCTACCTACCTTCACCCGGAACCGTCCCGCGTTGACGTGCTGCTGGCGGGGAAGGTTGTCCAGGTTGAGGACACCATCAGCACGCAACTGGGCCATGAGGCGGACCCGGCCGGTCCCGAGGATCTTCGCGGTCGCGTTCATGTCGTACGTCCCGTCAGCGTCCATAACCTCCGCCCACGCCGACGCGGCGGGCTCCAGCTGCTCGGCATACGCCGCAGATGCGATCGCCTGAGCCTCGGCGGCCTCCTTGGCCTCGACCGTCGCGGCAAGCTCCTTGAGCGCGTCGGCGTAGGTCTGGGGAAGCGTGAAGGCCGGAGCAGATGGGGTGCCGTAGTGGCCGGTCTTGCGGATGGTGGGGATCACCTCGCTGGTGATCCACTTGCGGAAGCGCTTGGCCTCGGGCTTGCGGGACTCGAGGATGACGTCGTAGAGGCCGTCCTCGTTGACGATGAGCGCGTTCTGGATGCGGCCCATACGGTCAGGGATGGGGTGGGTGGCGACCACCCCATCGTCAAGGCGGTCCTTCACGTCGCGGCGGTTGATGTTGAGGACCTTGCAGAGGTCGACGAGCGCAAACCACGGCTCGTCGTCGATGACGACGGTGCGAACCTGCTGGTCGCCGTAGGTGAAGAGTTCGAGGTCCATGTGGGACACTTCCTCCTGTTTGGAATGGTGGGGTCCCGGCTCATCTCGCCAGATCAGCGCCGGGACCCCATCGCCATGCCTGCCGGCTAGCGATGAAAGAAGACTACTTGCACTCAGTGGAAGTAGTCAACATAGAAGCGTTGCTACTTGTCTGCCATCGGGGTACTCTCTTCACATGAGAGAACCCCGCCATGCACGCATCGCCACGCACCTTCGCGGACTGCTCGCGGCCCGCAACGTCCCCAAGATGGACGCTGCCGCCTTCCTATCCCTCACCCCAACCACCTTCAGCCGCAAGATCAATGGCCGCACCCCGTTCACCATCGACGAGGTCGACGCGCTGATCGACTTCCTCGGCACCAGCTGGGTGGAGGTGATGGATGCAACCCGCACATCCGAACGGCCATATCTGCCGCCGACCATCGCTCGCGAGGTTGCCCGCCTGGAGCGCGAAGCACGAGAACAAGCCGGGCGGTCAGGCAACTAGCCCGCCACTGGGAGCCTACGCATACCCTGTCCGTAGCCCATCACGCAACACACTGCAGCCCCGGAGGCCACACCATGCGCCGCATCCACATCCCCACCACCGCGGACCCCACCCACGGCCTCTGCGGCACCACCACACCCACCCGGCAGCCCACCCCCGCGCAGCTCCACCCGTGGGAGGGGTACTGCCCGTCGTGCGTCGCCAGGCTCGCCGAGATCACCGAGGCCCTGTCCGCGCAGGTTGACCACCTCACCCGAGGCAACGTCATCCCCTTCACCCGGAAGAGCCCCGCGTGAGCATCGCCACGATCCGCGACGCACTCACCCGCATCCACGACGACTGGGACGCCACCGCAGACCCACCCAAGACCACAGGTAGCAGCAGCCGGCATGCCCCGGGGAGCCTGCCCCCCGGGGCCGCGCTCACCCGAGCCGACGTGCACTGCACCCTCACCTACTGGGTGTCCGCGTACCGCCACCACCACGGGCCCTGCGACCACGGCACCGGCAGCACGCAAGGCCTCGCGCGCTGCCTCCGTGACCACCTCACCCGGATCCGCGCATGGGACGACGGCGCCTACTGGGCCGCGTTCACCCTCGACGTGATCCGCGCCGCACGCACCGTCCAGGCCCTCACCGACCCCTACCCGCGGCAGCGGATCGGCACCTGCCACCTCACCCGCACCGGGAAGAACCCCACCGACCCCGGCGCCGTCGGCGAAGCGATCTGCGGGGGCCCCGTGTACGCCACCGAACCCACCCCCGTGCCCGGCCGCGACACTCCCCCGATCATCGAAGCGACCTGCGACCGGTGCGGCTCCGACGGCGCGATCACCTGGTGGCGGCGGCAGTGGGCTCCCGAGCCCGTCGAGCTCGTCTCCACCGACCGGCTCGTGAAGATCCTCACCGCCCAGGGGATCCGCACCACCGCTTCCAGCATCCGCACCCAGCTCGAACGAGGCGTGATCTGCCGGTCCGGTACCACGAAGGCCGGAGCATCCCTGTGGGACCCCACTGCGGTGACCGCTGCTCTCGCCCTCAACCAGGCCCGCAAGGAGACCACGTCGTGACCGCCCCGAGGAAGCGCCGCAACCCCGTCGACCAGATCACCCTCGAAGAGCGCGCACTGACGCTCCGCGCCAGGGGGAAGACGTACGCCGAGATCGCGGACGAGTGCGGCTGGAAGACCCGGTCCGCGGCGATGCGAGCCATCGACCGCGCCCTCGAGCGATCCCGCGACCCCGGCGAAGCCGGCCGTGTCCGCGACATCCAGGCGCTCCGCATGAACAAGATCACAGCCGGGCACTGGGACGCCGCGATCACGGGTGACCCGAAGGCCGCGGACATCGTGATGAAAGCCCACGACCGCATCGTCGACCTGTACGGAGCCACCCACGCCCACGGCATCGCCGAGCGGCAGCAGGCCCTCCAGGAGACGCAAGCCACGATCGTCCTCGGACTCATCACCGGTGCCCTCGCCGCCGCGTCCGTCACCACCGAGCAGCGCGAAGCCGCGATGACCTTCGTGAAGGGCGAGCTGACCCGCCTCGATCAGACCGAGCAGCACGAACCCATCGAGGACGCCGAGATCGTCGAGGAGGAGTAGCCACGCCCAGCATGTGGGGCACCGCGCTGCAGCGCCTCGCCCAGCAAGAGCAGATCGCCGGGGCTGGATGGGCCACCCCCGGCGATCTCGCACGCGCGCTCCGCCCCGGGACCGTGCAGACCCCAGCCCTCGACCTCATCGACCGCGAGCTGATGTGGGCTCTCACCACACCCGACGCGCGCCTGATCATCAGCGTCGCACCTCAGGAGGGCAAGGCGCTCGCTCTGGACACCCCGATACCGACCCCGGCCGGGTGGACCACGATGGGTGAGCTTCGCCCGGGTGACCTCGTGCTGGACGGTGACGGTAAGCCATGCACAGTCACGTGGGTGTCTCCCGTGTGGGAAGGGCGGGACTGCTACGCCGTGACCACTGGAGACGGGGAACGGATCATCGCTGACGCCGCGCACGAGTGGGTGGCCCGGCGAACCAGGAACGGACCGACCCGCATCCTGGAGACCACCGACCTGGCCAAGCCACGGGGCAAGGCAGCGCAGATCCTCACCGGAGATGGCCTGGACCTACCCGACGTCGAGCTCCCGCTAGACCCCTATGTGCTCGGCGTGTGGCTCGGTGACGGCACCACGCTCCAACCCATGATTACCAGTCACCCCGACGACATAGAGGTCCGCCAGCGCTTCACAGAAGCGGGTTGGCCCCTGCGACACTCTGCCCGGTTTGCTTGGTCGATGATCCCTGATGGCTGGGCAAACCGGGGCGGACGCCCAAGCCCCGCCAAGGTAGCCCTACGGGAAGCAGGTGTGCTGGGGGACAAGCACATCCCAGCGGTGTATCTGCGTGCTGGTCGTGCGCAGCGCTTGGCGCTCTTGCAGGGCCTCATCGACTCCGACGGCTACGTGATGCCCAAGGGGCAGGTCGAGTTCTGCTCCACCAACCTCCGGCTTGCTGAGGGAGTCCGCGAACTGATCTACACCCTGGGAGCCAAGGCCGTCATGACCACGGGCCGTGCCACCCTTAACGGACGAGACTGCGGGCCCAAGTACCGAGTCCGGTTCTACCTCGCCGACGCCGCCCACCTGGCCCGGAAGGCACGCAGGTGCAAGGACTCCAGCGTCGCGAACGTCCGATACGTCACGGCTTCCCCATGCGAGTCAGTGCCGACGGTCTGCATCGAGGTCGACTCGCCAGACCACACGTTCCTAGCCGGCCGGACCATGCTCCCGACTCACAACAGTGAGAGAGCTTCTCGCGCGTTCCCGGAGCTCGCGCTCACCCGGAACCCTGACCTACGGGTCATCATCGCGTCGTACTCCGCGGTCATGGCCCGCAGGTGGGGGCGCGTGATCCGCGACGACATCGGTGAGCACGGTCTGGCGATGGGTGGCCTCGCGGTCCGCCCGGACGTTTCGGCGCAGAACGAGTGGATGCTCGAAGGGCACATCGGTGGCGTGTACACCGTGGGTGTGGGCGGGTCCCTTACCGGTAAGCCCTGTGACCTGATGATCATCGACGACCCGGTGAAGGACCGCGCCGAGGCGGCTTCTGCGCTGCAGCGGGACAAGGTGTGGGACTGGTGGACGTCGACGGCGTCGTCGCGGCTCGCGCCGGGGGCGCCTGTGGTGGTCATCATGACTCGCTGGCACGAGGATGATTTCGCTGGCCGGCTCCTCGCCGCGGAGGACGGATACCGGTGGCGGGTAGTGAACATCCCCGCGCAGTGCGACGACCCCGACAACGACCCCCTCGGCCGGCAGTACGGCGAGTTCATGGTCTCGGCGCGGGGCCGCACCCGGGAGCAGTGGGAGCAGCGGAAGATCACCGCCGGGTCCCGTGACTGGGCCGCTCTCTACCAGGGCCGCCCGACGCCGTCGGAGGGGAGCATCCTCAAGCCGGCGTGGTGGAAGCGGTGGGATGCTCCGCCGTACCTCGTCCGTGACGACGGGGCCCGCATCATCCCCGACACCGCGGGGCTGGAGGTCGTTCAGTCGTGGGACATGGCGTTCAAGGGCTCCGACACCAGCGACTTCGTCGTCGGGCAGGTGTGGATGCGCCGCGGGCACCAGGCGTGGCTCCTCGCCCAGGTCCGCGGGAGGTGGTCGTTCGCGGAGACTGTGCAGCAGGTCCGTGCCCTCACGGCTCGCTGGCCTCAGGCGATCGCGAAGCTCGTTGAGGACAAGGCCAACGGCCCAGCCGTCATCAGCGCCCTGCAGTCGCAGCTCGGGGGGTTCATTCCTGTGCTGCCGGAGGGGTCGAAGACGTCGCGGGTGGAGGCGGTGTCCCCGGTGATCGAGGCGGGGCAGGTGCTCATCCCGCCGGATTCGGTGCCGTGGGTGGGGGATTTCCTCGCGGAGGCGTCGCTGTTCCCGGCCGGGAAGCATGACGATCAGGTCGACGCGATGAGTCAGGCGGTGCACCGGCTGCTGGTGGTGCCGATGCTGACGGGTGTGGTGTGGGACGCGGAGGACGTCCTCGGTGACGAGGGCGCCTTGGATCTGGGGTGGGCTACCGACGACTACTGATCGCGCGTGTCGCTTGACAGGCTACGTTTCGTAGCGTGTAGCGTCTCACCCGTCGGGCGAGCCATGCCCGCACCCGAGTGAACAAATACCAGGAGCCCCGCCATGATGAAGACCCTCGCCGCTGTCGCTGCGACCGGTGCCGCGCTGATCGGCGCGTGCGAGCAGACGCCCGACCCCTGGCGCTACAACACCAACGGCTACGGCGGCAGCCTGTACGGCTGACCTGACGGCCCCCTTCAACGCGGCCCCGCACCTCTTCCCCCGAGGGTGCGGGGCCGCTCCCATACCCGAGGCGAGGCGAGGCGAGGTGAACGAGATGCCCGAGCAGACCCCCGCCACCATCGAGGTCCCCGCCCACGAGCTCGCGCAGCTGGAGCACCGCCTCGAAGAGCTCGAAGAGGCTGCGGCCGACGCCGAGCGTTCCCTGCGGGTCGACGAGCAGGGGTGGTCGCTCCTCTCCGGCGGCCCGGGTGACCGGGCGCCGATCACCCGGGAGAAGCTCCTCGACCGGGCTGCTCTGGCTCGGGTCATGGCCGTCGCTGACCCGCTGATCCGGCGCGCGGTGACGCTGCGCGCCGCTTACGTGTGGGGTGCCGGGCCGACGATCGCCGCTGACGACCCCGACGTCGACGACGTCGTGCAGATGTTCCTCACCGACCAGGAGGCCACGTACTCCGGGGCGCAGGCGAGGGAGGCACGGGAGCGCGCGTTCGCGACCGACGGGACCTACTGCGTGGCGCTGCCCACGAACCCCGCCGACGGGCGCGTCCAGGCCCGCAGGGTACCCGTCGCCGACATCATCCAGGTCATCTCCAACCCCGACGACCGCGACGACCCCTGGTTCTACAAGCGGCGCGTCACGTCGTCACGCATGACCCTCACCCCCGGCCGGGACACGGTCACCGCGACAACCCGGGACACCGTCACCCACGTGTGGCACCCCGCCCTCGGCGTCACCTACTCCCGGTCGAAGCCCACCAGCATCGACGGCGACCACATCGACTGGGACACACCGATCCTGATGGCCAAGGTCAACCAGGTCGACGGACTCGACTACGGCCTCCCCGACACCTACGCCGCCCTGTCGTGGGCTCAGGGCTACCGCGACTTCCTCACCGACTGGGCCAAGCTCGTCAAGGCCCTGTCGAAGTTCGCGTTCCAGGCCACCAGCAAGGGCTCCAAGGCTGGGCAGACCCGCGCCGCCCTCGCACCCGCCACCGTCGAGGGAGCACCCGTCGGTCAGACCATGATCACCAGCGAGGGCCAGAGGTTCGAGGCCATCGGCAAGTCCGGCGCCACCATCGACAGCAACTCCGGCCGGCCCCTTGCCGCGATGGTCGCCGCGGCCCTCGACGTCCCGGTCACGATGCTCCTCGCCGACCCGGGCGTCACCGGCGCGCGAGCCACCGCGGAGACCCTCGACCGGCCCCTGGAAGAGGTCCTCGGGCGCCGCCGCGAGCTGCACGCCAGCATCGACCGGCGCGTCCTGGACTGGGCGGTCCAGTCGAGCATGCGCGCCCCGGGCGGGGCGCTGCGCGGCACCCCGACCGTGGACCCCGTCACCGGCCGCGAGCGGTACGTCCTGACCGGCGACGTCTCCGACGCCATCGACGTCGACTTCCCCCCGATCAGCAAGCCCGACCTGGCCGTGCTCATGCAGGCCATCAACACGGCCGACGCCACGGGCAAGCTGCCGCCGCTGGAGATCACCAAGCTCCTCATCCGGGCCCTGGAGATCGACGGCGGCGAGGAGATCATCGACGACATCACCGACGAGAACGGCGACTGGGTCGACCCGGTCGACTCGGCCCGTGCCCGCTCCCAGACGCAGGGCGTGTACCAGGGCCTCGCGCCCGGCCAGACCCCAGACCTGCAGCAGCAGGACGTGTAGCCCGTGGCCGTCACCACCGACACCCTCGACGATCTCGACCGGGTCCGCGCCGCGCTGCGCCGCGCCGTGGTCGAGGTGACGTCGCTGATCGACTCCGAGTGGGCGCGCGCCTGGGAGGCCCTGGCCGACGAGTGGCAGGCCGCCGTGGAGGACGCCGTGGCCGGTGCGGACACGACGCCTGGGATCGTGGCGCGCCTGGACCGTGAGCAGCGGGTCCGGGACGCACTCGACCACATCACCGGCGAGCTGGACCGTCTGGTCGCGGTGTCGCATGCGGCGGCTACGGCTGCTGTCACTGGGGTGGTCCGCGCCGCCGTCGACTCCACGCAGGCGCTCGCCGTTTCGCAGCTCCCCCTGGGGCGGGCCGTGGCGTGGACGGACCCGACGAAGGCAGCCCTCGACGCGATCGTGAAGCGGACGGGTGAGCAGATCACCGCGCTGCACAGGCCTCTGTCGGATGACGCGACGGCGCGCGTGAAGGCGCACCTCGTCCGCTCGGTAGCGGCCGGGGAGAACCCCCGCGCCACCGCCCGCCGCATCACCCGCGGGATCGAGGCGGAGTTCAACGGTGCCCGGAACCGCGCCCTCGTCATCGCCCGCACCGAGCTCCTCGACGCGCACCGCGCCGCGAGCCGGGAGACCCGCTCCGCGAACACGGCCGTCCTGGCTGGGTGGACGTGGTGCGCGACCCTGGACCGCCGCACCTGCCCCGCATGCCTGGCCATGCACGGCACCCGCCACCCCGCAGGTGAGGCCGGCCCCCTCGGGCACCAGCAGTGCCGGTGCACCGCGCTGCCCCTCACCCGGTCATGGCGGGACCTCGGATTCGACCTCGACGAACCCGACGACGTGCTCCCCGACGCACGCGCCTGGTTCGACGCCCAACCACCCGCCGTGCAAGACCACATCGTGGGGCGCAGGGTCGCCGCCGCGCTGCGCTCCGGCGACGTCGAATGGTCGGCCCTCGCTACCCGCCGCTCCACCTCAGGGTGGCGCGACTCCTACACCACCACCCCGACCAGCGCCCTGCTCCCCAGGAGGACCGCGTGAAGCGCATCACCGAGACCGCAGCACCGGTCATCCTCGACGCCCCGAAGGACTCCCCCACCGGGCGACTCCGCATCGGCATCATCTCCCCCGGATGGGGGTCTAGCGGCTACTACTCCGAGAAGGTCCTCCGCAACGCGCTGGAGGCCGGCGTGTGGGGCAAGGGCCTGCACATGTACATGAACCACCCCAGCGAGTCGGAGCGGTACGACAGACCCGAGCGGGACGTCCGCGACCTCGCCGCTGTCGCCGTCTCCGGCGCGGTCTGGGACGACACCTTCGGCGGACCCGTCATCGAAGCGCAGGCCGTCGGCCGCTACCGAGACATGCTCACCGACCCGACCTTCCTCGATGCCGTCGGCGTCTCCATCGTCGCGACCGGGTCCATGACCGAGGGCGAGGCAGAGGGCCGCAAGGGACGTCTCATCACCGAGCTGGTGGAGTGCCAGTCCGTCGACGTCGTCACCCGCGCCGGCCGCGGAGGTCAGGTCCTCGCGCTCCTGGAGTCCGCCCGCGGCTCCGTCGCCGAGGCGTCCACGGAGGACATGCAGGACCAGCTGGACCGCGCTGCCCGCGCCGCGCACAGCGGGCCCGGCATGTGGGTGTACCTGCGGGACTTCGACCCGGACCGGTCTGTCGCGTGGATCGCCGTCGGCTCCGACGGCGGAGACACCCGCCTCATTGAGCAGCCCTACGTCGAGCAGGACGGCGTGCTCACCCTCACCGGCGCCCCCGTCGACGTCCGTGCCGTCACCACCTACCAGCCCCTCACCCCCACCGCGGTGAGCGAGGCCCACCAGACCCCGCACCACGTCCACCCGGTCGCCCCGGCCGGGACCACCACCCATCCCCAGGAGGATGCCATGCCCCAGATCGAGGAGGCGCGACTGCGCCAGCTCGAGACGGACGCCGGCCGGGCCACCCAGCTCGAGACGGCCCTGACCGAGGCCACGAAGCGCGCGGACGCCGCCGAGGCCCAGCTCGTCGAGGCGCGTCGTGTCGCGCGCACCGCCCGCGCCGGCGATGTGATCGCGGCGGTGGAGGCCGAGCATCGCGTCACCTTCACCCAGCTGGAGCGTCGCGGTCTGACCGCTGACCTTCCCCTGACGGAGGCGGGTGACCTCGACGAGGCCGCCCTGACCGAGGCTGTGAAGACTGCGGCCGTGGAGAAGGCCGCCGCCGGCGGCGCCGGTCAGGTCCGCGGCTTCGGTGGGATCACCCCCGCTGACCTCACCGAGGCCGACTACGTCGCCTCCATCGACTCCGCCCTCGACGACATCACGAAGGTGATCTGACATGAAGAACGAGATCCTCCGCAACGGCGACGAGATCTCCCTGCCCGTCCCGGCCGACACCAAGGCCGGGGACATCGTCGTGGTCGGCGCGTACGTCGGTGTCGCCGCGACCGACCGGCAGGAGCCCATCGACCCGGCCAAGCCCTACACCGCCAACACGAGCAACCCGATCGGCAATGCCACCGTGTGGCTCCGCGGCGTGTATGAGGTTCCCTGCGCTGATGCCGTCACCACCGTCGGTACCCCCCTGTACGTGTCCGCTGGAGACGGCGTCAAGCAGACCGTCACCACCACCGCGACCGGCGGCACTCGCATCGGCGCGTCCTTCGGGCAGCCCGACCTCGGCTCCGTCATCGGCGGCACCAAGGCCAACGGCCCCGGCACCATCTACGTCAACCTCGGCTTCTGAGGAGGGGCCTGACCATGACGATCACCAAGTCTGACCCCTTCGAGCTCGCCGAGTCCGAGATCTCTCCGATGGCGGCGCCTGCGCTGATGCGTCGGCGACTGGAGAAGCCCGTCACCGAGGCTGACAGGGCCCGCGTGAAGGTCGTGGAGCGCACCACCAGTGTGATGCGCGACGCGATCTACGGCGACAAGACCGCTCAGCGGCGCCTCACGGAGGCCATCTCCACCAGCGACCTCGTGCGCTGGGCCACCGGCGCCGCCCTCGACCGGCAGATCGAGCGCACCTACCCGGCCATCCCCGCCCAGTGGGGCAAGTTCTTCACGCCCACCACCGTGCGTAACTTCAAGCCGAAGAGCATCGCGCAGCTGCACGACGGGACGGACCACCTGCGGGACATCCCCGAGCTGACCCGCTACCCCATGGCGAAGGGCAGCAGCCTGGGCGAGTACTTCATCCAGGTCGGGAAGACCGGTCTGCGGTACGGGTGGTCGTGGGAGGCGATGCTCAACGACGACCTCGACCAGCTCATGGCCGTCGTCCGTCAGTTCCCGCAGTACGCGGTCAACACGGAGGACATGAAGGCCCTGTCCCTCATGTACAACCTGACCACCGGAGCGCCGGCCACGGCGTTCTTCAACGCCACCAACAAGAACCTCGGCACGATGGTCCTGAACCGGACCAACCTGCTGCGCGTCGACCGTTTCCTGTCCACGAAGCGTGACCCCGACCTCGGCGGCATCATCGTCTTCCAGTCGAAGATGCTCGTCGTGGGGCCCGCGCTGGAGCTCGTCGCACGGTCCCTGCTGGAGGCCACGCAGATCGAGACGACCCTGGCGGACGGCTCGAAGATCACCCGCTCCAACCCGCTGGCGGGGAAGTTCGAGCTGGTCGTGGATGAGAAGCGGCCGGGCACGTCGTGGATGGTCATCCCGAAGCCGGGCACCGCTGCGCGCCAGCCGTTCTGGTTCGCGAAGCTCGTCGGCTACGAGACCCCGGACCTGCGGTACCGCAACAACCAGGGCCGTGCGCTGGGCGGCGGTGACCTCGCCCCGTCCGAGGGCTCGTTCGACGACGACTCCATCGAGTACCGCGTACGTCATGTCATGGGCGTCGCGACCGGTGACCCCACGCTCACGTACGCGAGCGACAACACCGGCGGCACGACCGAGCCGACCGGTATGCCGACGGCCGCGGACGTCGCGGCGATGCTCTCCTGAGGACAGGTGATCTGACGATGGCTACTGCCAAGACCAGCACGACCAGCACGGTGAACACCGACGCCGCGAAGACCGACGCCGACGCCCAGGCCCCGACGCCCCCGCCTGCGCCGGACACGGACGCCCAGGCGCAGGCGGACCTCGCTGCCCGCGTCGCCGAGCTGGAGGCCCGGAACGCGCTCCTGGAGGAGCGCGCCGCCAGCGCGGCGGCCGGTGTCCCGCAGGCCCCCGACGGGCACGTGTGGGTCGTGGCCGCTTCCGGTGCGCCGATCCCGTCGATCCCGACCGCGCCGCGCGCGTGGCTCGACAGCGCGAAGCACCTGCTCCCCGAGGGCGCCCGCAAGGCCACCCCCGATGAGCAGAAGCGTCTCGAGGCAATGGTCGCCGCGGAGCAGCGCCCGCGGCTCTGACCATCCCAGGTGGCCGGCCGCCACGACAGCGTCGGCCGGCCACCTGGGCCCTGCTTGGTGGTGGGGCGTCAACACCCGCGAAGCACCCCCGGATCGTGTTCCGCGTGTCGGGTGATGGCCGCTTGGGTGGGTCCTTGGCCCGGTTCGGCTGAGCACCGGGGGTGCGCTCCCCTTTCGCCCGCCTGCAGCAGCGCGTCCAGCGCCCCACCACCCACATGCCCCCGTCGTCGAGAGGACCACCGCCCGTGACTGTCCCCGCCGTCGAGCCGCCGTCGCTGGAGCGGCAGGTGCGGCTCCTCATCGCCGACACCAGCGTCCAGCAGTACCTCACCAGCCAGGACGTGGCTGACTTCCTCGCCCTCAACGGCGGGAACGTGCGCCTCGCCGCGGCCGACGCATGCGAGGCCATCGCGACGTCCGAGGCCCTGGTCGGGAAGAAGATCACCACGCAGGACCTCGCCACCGACGGCACCGCCGTCGCCGATGCCCTGATGAAGCGGGCCGCGCTCCTGCGCCGGCAGGCGAAGGACAAGACCGACGAGGACGCTGGCGACGACTGGGCGTGCGTCGTGGTCGGCGGGATCAGCGACGACCCGTACGGCCGGCGTCCCGAGTTGACCGAGTGGCCGACCGTGACGGGGATGTGACTGGTGCCTTTCCCCGCTACGGAGATGATCCACAGCGCGTGGTCCCGCGCGCACCAGGCCGTCGTCATCGGGTCCATGAACGCGACCTGCGTCATCACCGACCCGGCCCGGGAGACCCCCGGCGTCTACGACGACGCCACCGGAACGAGGGCCGCGGCAACCCCGTACATCGTGGTCCCGGACGGCACTCCCTGCCGGGTCGTGCGGATCCGAGAGGCCACTCAGGCTGAGCAGGCTGGTGAGGAGATCACCGGCCGCCAGTACCGCGTCACCGTCCCGGTCTACGCGGCCGGGTCGGAGACCGTCGCTGCGGGGATGGTCGTCACCGTGACGGCGACCCGTGACGAGCACACCGCCGAGAACATCGTCGGGACCCGCCTGACCGTGATGGAGCGGCTGCGCGGGTCGGAGGAGTTCGACCGCGTCCTCATCTGCGAGCACGCCGAGTAGGCAGGAGGTAGGGCCATGCCGACGATCAGCATCGACACCGGTGACCTCGCTGCCACGGCGGCCCGGCTCAAGGCCGCTGGGCCGCGCGCCCGGCAGGCGAACACGGCCGCGGTGCGTGCCGCGACGATGCACTGCGAGCGGACCGCGAGATCACTGGCCCCCGTCGACACGGGCCTGCTGCGGGGGTCGATCCACGGATCCACGACCGGTGGGGCCGCTTCCACCGGGACCGTCACGTCCGGGGCGTCCTACGGCGTGTACGTGGAGTACGGGACGGCGCGGATGGCGCCGCGACCCCACATGCGCCCAGCCGGTGTCGCGGCTGGGCTGATGCTCGCCCGCGCGGTGGAGCAGATCCCCAGGATCGCCCTGTCGTGAGCGGCTACACGATCACCGACGTACGCGCCGCTCTCGAGGCGCGCCTCAAGGCCACCGCGCCGACCGTGAACGTCCTGCGCTCCCCCACCGACGTCGCACCCACCGACCCCGACCGCCGCGTCCACCCGTACGTGGTGCTGTACCTGTCCGCCGGCGTCGAGGACGAACGGAGCCAGGACCTCGCCGGGCACCGCGACCTCGACCACCTCGACCTGCAGGTCACGTGCGTCGGCGGCGACCAGGAGCGCTGCGAGCACGCCATCACCCGGGCCCGGGCCGTGCTCACCGGATGGGCGCCACTCCCCGGGGCAGGCCCGTTCCGGGGCGTCCCCGGCGGCACCCCGATCGCGAAGGACATCACCTTCGACCCGCCCCGCTGGTATGCGCCGCTGCTGCTGACCGTGCAGCTCCCCTAAGCCCCGCACCACCCATTCCAGGCCCTCACCCCTCCCGGGTGCCAGGGGCCACCCAGGCATACCCACACCCAGGAGGCACCCGTGGCCGATCCCACGCACGACGACTTCGTGCTCGTCTACGACGTCCGCACCGGCGACAAGCTAGAGAACCCCGTGCCGCGGCACTGGCTCGAGCAGCCCTTCGCGGCGCACCTCAAGCCCGTCCCGTCGAACGGGCGGTTCGCGAAGCCGAACCCGGACGCCGCGCCCGCCCTCACCGACGACCCGACGGCCGCCGCCGCGGTCGTCGGTGCCGCCACTTCCCCGGCCGTCACGCCGGACCCCACCACCGACACCCACACCCAGGAGGCGTGACCCATGCCTAAGTCCCTCGCCGACGGCCACATCAAGCTGACCGCGCTCACCACCCCGCCCAAGGACTGGAAGGCCGCGACCCTCGCGGAGCTCAACGCCGGCCTCGACATCTCCTGCCGGGTCCTGTCCGGTGACTACAAGCTCGGCGCGACGGAGTCCGACACCGTCGATGAGAAGGCGCTGTGCCAGGACGGCAACGTCAAGGTCCCCACGGTCTCGAACTACGAGGCGAACCTGATCCTCTTCCGCTACTTCGACCCCGCCACTGGGAAGGCCGAGACCGCCGCCGTCGACAACGTCGGCGACGGCGCCTACCAGATGATGAAGCTCAAGGGCACCACGGTGTACCTGGTGCAGCGGTTCACCAGCAAGAAGAGCACCGAGCCGTGGGCCTCTGGTGACGAGTACCGCATCTTCGAGGTCCTCACGGACAACCCCGTCGACCAGCCCGCCGAGGGCTACATCAAGGCGCAGGTCCCCGTGCTCGTGCAGAACGCCGAGCTGAACGGTGTCGTCGCCGGCGCGACGCCCTGACCCGCGTCTCCCTGATCGCTGGTGGCCCCGCCGTCTGCGGGGCCTGCGGGGCCACCAGCACCTCACCCCGCGCCAGGCCCCGCAGACAAGGCAACCCTCATGGCTTCCGTCGACCGCTCCCTTGCCGACACCGCTGACGCTGACGTGGTGGAGGCGTCCCTCACCACCGTCACCACCCCCGACCCTGACCCTGCTGCGTTCGACCTGGAGGAGTTCCTCGCCGGGATCCGCCCGGTCCTGCGCCGCATCCGGATCTACCCCCGCGGTGACCTCGTCGCGCAGGCCGACGCCCTTGCCGACGAGCTGGAGGACCTCGGCCGCGCACATGCCGCGGTCGTTGGTACCCCAGCCGAGGATGACGCTGCTGCGGCGTTCCTCGCGGCCCGGGAGCGGCTTGAGGAGCTGCGCCGCACCTACCAGGAGTCCGCAGTGGAGTGGGTGGTGCAGGAGCGGTCCGCTGACTGGGTCGCGCAGACCCGCACGGAGTTCTGCCAGGCCCGCGGGGTGGAGCCCCAGCCCGGCGGCGCGGTCCCCGACGACCTGGTGCAGGAGTTCACTTACCACGTCACCGCGGAGATGACCGTGACCCCGGCCGGGGTCACCACGGACACCATGCGCCGTCTTCACGAGGCGGCTCCGCACGAGTTCGAGCGGATCGACGCAGCGTGCACCGCGGCCCTGTCCCAGGCCGGTCCCACGTCGTGGGGGATGACCGCGGATTTCTCGCTGAGGCCCTCCACCACCCCCGCTGGGTAGGGCTCCTCACCCACCTGCGGGACGCCCGCGCGTACCGCGTCTCCCCGGTCACGTACCTCGGGTTGCCGTGGCCGCAGTGGGGGGAGACCGCTCGGCTCCTCGCGCAGGCCGTCGCCGAGCACGACCGTCGGATCTGCTCGTGCGGGTGCGGGCAGTGGTCCGCTGACGCTCTCGACCCCGACCACCTATGGGTCGTGGAGAAGGCACGGTGCACGGCGGGGGAGGCCCTGGCCGAGGCGTCCAGGTCCTTCGGTGAGGAGGGCCCGCCCGCGGGGACGCTGCTGCGGGTCCGTGACGGCGGGAAGACCGCCGCCGTCAACCCCTTCGCCGACCAGGTCCCGATCTGGTCCGAGGTCGGCGCGCCACCCACTTCACCACCCCCACAACACCCGCCAGGAGAGGAGGGCCTAGGTGCCTGACTTCAACACCACCGTTACTCTCCGTGGCGACGTGACGGACCTGGTGTCCGGTTTCCAGCGGGCCACCGCCGCCGTCGAGAAGTTCGAGGCCGCCGCGAAGCGGTCCGGTGCGGCGTCGCAGGCGGGCATGTCCGGGCTCGCGTCCGGCGCGGCGAAGGCAGAGCAGGCTCAGTCCCGGGTCGCGGCGTCCGCGGCCCGGGGCTCGGCCGCGGTGGAGCAGGCCTACGCCCGGCAGGCCGGAAGCGCTGACCGGGTCGTCGCCGCGACCGCCAGAACGGAGCGCGCCCACACGCAGGCCGGGGCCGCGGCGGTCCGTGCCGGGCAGGCCACCGAGCGCGCCACGACCCGCACCGCGTCCGCGATCGACCGCGCCAGCGCAGGCCTGGCCGGGTTCGCGAAGGCATCCGCGATGTCCGTCGGGGGCCTCGTCGTCGCCGGCGGCATCGCCAAGCTCGCCACGAGCTTCCTCGACTTCGACGCCGCCATGTCCGGGGTCCGCGCCAACACCGGCGCGACCGGAGCAGAGCTCGACTCGCTGCGCGCGTCAGCCATCAGCGCAGGTCAGGCCACGAAGTACTCCGCGACCGAGGCCGCGTCCGGGATCAACGAGCTCGCCAAGGCGGGCATCTCCACGAAGGACATCCTCGGGGTGGGCTCTCCGGCGCCCTGAACCTCGCCGCGGCCGGGCAGATGGACGTCGCAGACGCCGCCGAGACCGCCGCCAGCGCGATGACCCAGTTCGAGCTCACCGGCCGCCACGTCCCCGGCATCGCCGACATGCTCTCCAACGCCGCCAACAGCGCGCAGGGGTCCGTGAAGGACATGGGCGACGCCCTCAACCAGACCGGCCTGGTGGCACACGGCATGGGCATGTCCATGCAGGACACCGTGACCGCCCTCACCCTCTTCGCCAAGGCCGGCATGACCGGGTCCGACGCGGGCACGTCGTTGAAGACGATGATCCAGCGGCTCCAGAACCCCACCGACCAGGCCCGCACCGCGATGGACCAGCTCGGCCTCAGCGTGTACGACGCGCAGGGCCGCTTCGTCGGTATGCGCTCCATCTTCGACCAGCTGCAGACCAGCACGAAGGGGATGGCGCAGAACCAGAAGGACGCCGCGCTCGCGACGATCTTCGGCGCCGACGCGGTCCGTGGCGCCAACGCTGCGATCGCTGCCGGCGCATCGGAGTGGGACAAGGCCGCGGCGGCGGTCACGAAGTGGGGCGGTGCGTCCCGGCAGGCCGCAGCCCTCAACGACAACCTCAAGGGCGACCTCGAGGAGCTCGGTGGGTCGCTGGAGACCTTGTTCATCAAGGGTGGCGGACTCAGCGATGGGTTCCTGCGCCCGGCGGTGCAGGGCGTCACCGGGCTCGTGAACGTCCTCGGGCAGGTGCCCGCACCGGTGATGGGCACCGTGTCCGCGCTGACGGCGATGGCTCTGGTCGGTCCCCGTGTCGAGGCTGCTATGACCCGCGCCGGCGCGGCCGGGAAGACGTTCCTGTCGTCGATTTCCGACGCTGCCCGGGCCACCACGCCGCTGCAGACCGTGTCTACGGCGGCCCGGACCGTGGGCACCGAGCTGGCGTCCACGTCGACTGCGGCGCGTGCGTTCTCCGCAGCCGTGGGGGATGGTCGCTCCCAGGTCCTTGCGAAGTCCCTGACCGAGACCGCTGCCGCTGCGGGGAAGACCGCAGCGCCGCTCGCGCAGACCGCGTCCGCTGCCCTGTCTGTGGGCACCAGCATGGGCTCGTCCAGTGCTGGTGTGCGGTCCTTCGTGTCCGCGGCGTCCGATTCCCGCGGAAGCCTGCTCGCCAAGACCCTCACCGACACCGGCTCCGCCGCCGGACGCGCGACTGGCCCCCTGTCTGGGATCGCCGCGACGGCCCGCTCCGTGGGCACCAGCATGGGCGGGCTCAAGGGAGCCGTCGGTGGCCTTGTCGGTCTCCTCGGCGGGCCGTGGGGCATCGCTCTCGCCGCCGCCGGCGCGGCCCTGACGATCTTCGGGCAGAAGCAGGCTGAGGCCGCCGCGAAGGTGCAGGAGCTCTCCGCCGCATACCAGGCCGACGGCAGTGCTGTCGGGGAGTACACGCGGAAGGCCTTCGCCGCGCAGGCAGCGCAGGACGGAGTCACCCAGACCGCGCAGGCCGCGGGCGTGTCCATGTCGGATTTCGCGGCGGCGGTCACCGGTACCGGTGAGGCGTACGCCGCATACCGGCAGAAGATCGACGACATGGTCGGCGCGCACATGGACGCCGACGGGGCCGTCGACTCGACCGGGTCTGCGTTGCTCCGCCTCAACGGCAACCTCGCCGACGCGCGTGGCCGGTACTGGGAGATGATCGAGGCCGGGGCATCTGCGTCCGAGGCCGCCGCGGCCTTCGGTGTGACCGCGGATCAGGCGGGTACCGCGGCTGGGAAGATCGGTAGCGGCGCGGGTCAGGCCAGCGCGGGGCTGTCCGTCGTCGGTGGGCAGGTCCAGGCAGCCGGTGACAAGGCCAGCGAGGCTGCTGGGCAGTTTGACCAGCTCACGAAGGCGATTGCCGGGATGGGCTCCTCGATCGGTGGGCAGCGTGAGGCCGTCCGCGGCTACCAGGCTGCCCTCGACGGCGCCGCTGAGGCCGCAGCGAAGAACGGCCGCACCCTGGACACGGGCACGGAGAAGGGTCGTGCGAACCAGGCCGCCCTTGATGGTGTCGCCAACGCCACCCTCAACCTCGCCGCGAAGTCCTTGCAAGCGGGGGAGTCCGTCGCGTCCGTGTCCGCCCGTGTCGAAGCCGGACGGAATGCGTTCATCGCGCAGGGCACCGCGATGGGTCTCACCGCGGCGCAGGCCGGGGCACTCGCGACGAGCATGGGCCTGATCCCCGAGAACGTCCAGACGATGGTCGACGCGTCCGGGTTCGACATCGCGGGCGGGAAGGTCGACGCGCTCACCGGTCAGCTGATCGGCGTGGACGGGAAGGTCGTCACCGTCGGCGCGAACGCCGACACCAGCGCGGCTGTCGGGCAGGTGCAGGGACTCGCGTCGATGCTCGCGACCTGGAACGTGACCGTCCCGATCAACGGGGACGTGACCCCTGGGGTGTCGTCGCTGGGGGCGCTCGCTGCGGCTGCTGCTGGAACGCAGGCTCAGGTCAGCATCGGCGGGAACATCGTCCCCGGCGTGTCATCCCTGGCTGTGCTGCAGGCAGCGGCGAACGGGACCACGGCAACGGCCACGATCGGCGCGAACGCCGGCCCGGCGATGAGCATCCTGTCTGGGTGGGCGGCGACCGCGAACGCCACCCGCCCGACGCCTCTGCTGTCCGCGAACGCGGCCCCAGCGATGGGCATCCTCCACGGCTGGCAGGGCACCGCCAACGGCGCCCGAGGAACGGCGACGCTGGGCGCGCAGTCCGGGCCCGCGAACGCGACCGTCGGGCAGTGGAAGGGAACCGCCAACAGCGCGAAGGGAACCGCCACCCTCGCCGCGAACAACGGCCCCGCCATGAAGAGCATCGGCGGGACTGTCGCGAAGGCCAACTCCAGCACGGGCACGATCGCAGTGAAAGCCGCTACCAGTGCTGCTGAGGGCGCTATCAACGCCCTGACCCGGACCCGCACCGCTGTGATCAACGTGGTGCAGCGCGTCACCGGCGCCATCGGCGGCCTGCTCGGCAACGCGGACGGCGGTCCGGCACGCACCGTTCGGGTCCCGGGCTACGCGACCGGCGGCGGCGTCAACGACTACCTCACTGCCCTCCCAGACGGGGGCGCCGTGCACGGTCCGGGGTCCCGCACCAGCGACAGCATCACCGCTTTCCTGTCCTCTGGCGTCGTCAACCTCTCCCGGCACGAGCACGTGTGGACCGGAGCCGAGGTCGATGCCGTCGGCGGCCACGCAGCCATGTACTCCCTGCGTGCCGCCGCCCGAGCCGGCCGCTTCCGCGTCCCCGGCTTCGCCACCGGCGGGTCCACTGGCGGCGGCGGGTACCGCGCCGACACCACGAAGATGCTCGCCGGGTACTCCCCCGTCGGCGCTGCCGACGTCGCCAAGCTCCGCGAGTCGTGGTACTCCGCGATCGACTCCCAGCACCAGGCTGCGAAGGCCAACTTCGAGGCCCAGACCGAGTTGAGGAAGGCGAAGCGGGGCACGCAGGCGTTCGCCGACGCGTCGTGGAAGGCCGCCGAAGCGCTCCGCAAGTACCACGCCGCGAACGCCGAGGTCCGCTCCACGCAGACCGCGATGAACACCGCCGGCCGCACCTCCAGGATGGGCGTCACTTCGCAGTGGACCGCGACCGCCGCGACCAACAACCGCGCGTCCGCGGCATTCATCGCCGACGTCGAGACGATCTACCGGCGTGGCTACCCCGGACTCGCCGACGCGCTCCTCCAGCAGGGCGAGGCCCAGGCAGGTCGAGTCGCCCACGACGCTGCCCGCCTGCCCCTCGCGAAGATCCGCGCCATGGCCGGGCAGGTTCAGTACTCCGCCGGGCTCGAAGCACGCCGCGACGCGATCGCGGGGAAGGCCTCGGCGTGGACTTCCGCGGTCGGCGCGCTCTCTGGATACGCCTCGAGCAAGCGCACCGCGATGCTCACCTCCGCGACGTTCCTCGCCAACATCCGCATGCTGCAGCGCCGCGGCTACACCAAGCTCGCCCTCGCCCTCCTCAACGAGGGCGAGGAGTCCGCTGGCGCGATCGCGGCGCAAGCCGCCCGCGCGACGACGAAGACACTGTCCGGGATCCAGGGGAACATCCTCGACTCAGAGCGGTACGACGCGCAGAAAAAGGCCCTCGCGGACGAGCTCGCGGGGAAGAAGAAGCCCGTCGCGACGCGCAACCCGGTCATCTCGTTCACCGCCACGGAGGTCGCTGCGCGCTCTGCTCGCGCCGCTACCGCGGTCTCCGGGCCGAGCCTGGCGCTGCGTCCGATCCCCGCGGCGAGCATCCCCTCCCTGCCGCCGGCGCAGGTGGGGCGGGCGCTCATCGGGTCCCAGACCATCAACGTCACCGAGGCCCGGTCCGGGTACCACACCGGGCAGCAGGTCGCCGCGAGCTTGTCGTGGCAGATGGGCCAGTACGGGGGGTTCGCGGCGTGATCCCGATGTGCACGATCATGGGTCAGCCTGTGCAGGGCATCGACCGTCACGGGTCGAAGTGGACGTTGCGCGGGGAGGAAGGCTACTGGTCCAGCCCGGAGGTGCGCCGCACCCGCGTGCAGAAAGCCCAGCAGGACGGCGCGCACCCCAGCACCAGCGTCCTGGACGCGCACACGTTCACGTTCGAGGGCGTCATCCGCGCCGACGACAACGAGGCCCTCCTGCGCTCCAAGGACGACCTCCTAGCCCTCGCCTACATCGGCGAGGGCGTCCTCGACTGGACCGACGCCACCGGCCGATACGTCCAGGACGTCGAGCTCGACGGCGTCATCAAGACCCGTCTCCACGGGGCGCGGGTCATGGAGTGGCAGCTCACCCTCACCGCCCCGGACCCGGCGAAGTACTCCCCGGATGTGCTGCTCACCGCGGTCCTCCACGCGAAGGCCCGGGCTGGTGAGGGCTGGCAGTGGCCCCGGGAGTACCCCACCGACTGGCACGAGCCCACCGGTGAGGAAGGCATCTCCGACCGGGTCGCGCTCTACAACGCCGGGAACACGCCCTGGTGGCCGCGGATGCGCCTGCAGACCACAGCGGCGACCCCACGGATCTCCTGCCCGGAGACCGGCGAGTGGATCCAGTACAACGGGCAGCTCTCCGAGGGGCAGTGGCTCGACATCGACTGCCGTCAGCGCACGGTCCTCCTCAACGGCGTCACCAGCCAGAAGTGGTGCACGGCGTGGGCCGGGTCGTGGCTGGCCGTGTACCCCGGGATGCGGCAGACGCTCCAGCTCACCGCCGCCGGGGAGGACCCCGACGGCACCCTCACGATCATCGCGAAGGAAGGGGCCTGGCTATGACCAAGGCACTGCTCCAGCTCGGCCAGACGGCCGACGAGTTCCAGGTCCAGACCGCGGCGTGGATCACGGCGTCGTCGTCGGGGCGTGCGCTCGCGGGGATCCTGCCTGCGCAGGGCGGCGGCCCGCAGCTCGTCGCGACCGCCACTCCCAGCGGGGCGTTCACGTGCACCGCTTTCGCGGCCGTCATCAACGGCTCCGGGACGACGCCGGGCGACTTCATCTACGCGCAGCCCGCCGCGCAGCTCGACGTCCTCGGGAAGGCCCCGGCCGCGACGACCGCGAGGATCGACATCGCCGGGGTCCGCGTCAACCCCGGCAGCGGGGAGACGACGCTCACGACGTGGCAGGGCACCCCGTCGACGCAGCCCGTCGACCCCCCGCTCCCCGAGAGCAGTTACGCGATGTTCCGGATTCTGGTGCCGGCGAACGCGAAGGGCCTGACCGCGGCGAACGTCACCCCGCTGTGGCGGTGGACGGCGCTGCGCGGCGGGGTCCTCCTCCACTCGACCACGGCGCAGCGCGACGCGATCCCCTCCGGCTACCTGATGCCCGGCCAGCAGGCCTACAACACCAGCACGCGGGAGCGCAGCGAGTGGAACGGGACATCGTGGACCACCGGCGACACCGGCTGGAAGAACCTGCCGATCTACTCGAACTGGGTCTCGTACGGCGGGTCAGCACAGCCCCCCCAGTACCGCGTCAAGGACGGCATCGCGTACCTGCGCGGCTTCATCAAGCCTGACTTCATCTCCCCCACCGGGACGTGGTCCGGGACCAGCGCAGGAAACGACTTCCTCACCATCCCCGCGGACGCCCGCCAGGCCGTCGACGGGGTCCTCTGCTACGACACGCGCGCAAAGCTCACCACCGGTGCTGACACGGTCCGCGTTGACTACCGCGTGATGAGCGACGGCTCCCACCGTCTGTGGCTCACCAACGACCGCGCCAACGGGGCCGGCTACCCGTTCGACGCCACCGGATGGATCAGCCTTTCGGGGCTGTCCTGGCCGGTGGGCTGACCCGTGGGCTGGGACGTGTACGCCACCGGGTGGCGCGACGACCGCATCATCGACCAGCTCCCAGCGCACGACATCGAGTTCGAGCGGGCCGTCAGCGAGCACGGCAAGTGCAGCTTCTCACTTCCGGTGCCGCGGTTCGGGGCGGCGTGGCTCCCGATCGTGCGGCCGTTCACGACCGGTGTCCTCGTGTGCGAGGACGACCAGGTCAGGTGGGGTGGTGTGGTCACTTCCCGGCACCGGTCCGGGGAGCGTACGTACCGCATCGACGCCCTGGAGTGGGGTACTGCGCTGGAGGACGTGCGCTTCTCCCCGGCGATGTTCGTCAGCGAGGATGTCGTCGACTACTCCCGCGTCGCGCTGATCAGGATGATCGCGGGCGCCGCGACCACCCGGGTCGGCGCCGACTGGCCCCTCGAGGTGCAGGCCGTGGATGGCGGGTCGACGGTGACGATGGCCGACGACCTCCGCGCCGTGTCGCTCAAGGGCGTCATGTCGGTCATCGAGGACCTGTGCGAGCCCGAGGGCGCACCCGAGTGGTGCCTGTCAGTCGAGGGAACCGCGGCGCAGCCACGGCGGGTGCTGCGCGTTGCACCCCGCCTGGGCCGCCCGGTCTCCGAGTCCCGGATCAGCCTGGACTTCGTCGCGAACTACGACACCGCCCCGCCCGTCAGGTTCCCCGAGGCGGGCCGGGCCTGGTCCACGCTGCAGCACCTCTACCCCACCCCCGACGAGATCTGGATGACAGACGACGAGGGCCGGGTCCTCCCCAAGCGCCGCCACGGCGGGAACATCCTGACCGACCCGGGCGACGACATGACCGGCGCGGGGTCTGCGACGGCGGTGTGGACCACGCATCAGGCCACCGACGCCGACCAGACCGACGAGCCCGGACACGCCCGCGCCGACGACCTACTCGCCGCGGGATGGCCGCTGCGGGAGGTCGTCGTCGCCGGTCCGGCCGCACCGACGAAAGCCGCCCGGGACGCATACGCCCGCGGCATCCTCGCCGCCCGCCGCGGATTCACCACCAGCTGGAAGTTCTCCACGTTCGCCAGCGACCCCGACTACGGGGCCTGGCAGCCCGGCGACGACGCGGTCGTGTCCATCGAGTCCGACACCTACTCATACGCGCCACCCGGCAAGCAGATCCAGCCCATCGTCTTCACGACCCGCCTCACCGGCGCGTCCGTGAAGCCCGACGACAACGCCCGCACCTCCAGCGCAGTCGTGCAGTACCGGTCCGTCACCCCCGCCGGAGTCCTCGGCTTCTAGGAAGGCCCACCGTATGGCTGCCCCACCCCGCCCCGCCGACTTCCTCCGCGACCTCGCAGCCCTCGCCCGCCGCGTCCGCGACCTCACCACCCTCGTCAACCGCCTCGACGCCCGCCTCCGCGACGTCGAGCGCCGACTCCCCCCGACCAGCTAGGAGCCACCATGGCCGACTACCTCTTCCAGGGCGCCATCGTGTACACCGACGCCGGCGGCTCGGTTCGTGCCGCGCTGAACCAGGTCGTGCGGTTCGTCGACGCGGAGACCGGCGCCCCGGTGACGTTTACAGCCGGCGGCCAGTCCGGGATGACGTCGCTGCGCACCGACAAGTACGCCCGGTTCGAGCTGACGAAGCCCGGCGTGGCGAGTATCAAGCCTGTCGTCGCAGGGGAAGTCGTGCCCATCGTGATAGACGCGGTCAACGCGGCGAAGCGCGCCATCGACGAGGTGACCTCGGTGCGCACCAGCGTCGCCGCGGCAGCCGACGCCGCGAATGCCGCGAAGACCGCGGCCGAGGCGGCCCGCCAGTACGCCGCCGACGCCACCACCGCGAGCGGCCAGAAGGGCACCCTCGTCATGAACGGGGCCACCCTGCCGGTCCCGGTCTACCTGAACCCGACCGACCCCGGGGCGCTCGCGGATGGGTCGATCGTGCTCCTCGACGCCGGCACCGTCACGCCCGGCGGGTCCACCGGAGGCACTGCCCCGGCTCCCACACCGGCCCCGACGACGGGCGGCACCACGCCCGATGGCGGCGTTGTCCTCTCCGCGTCGGGGATGCCGTTCCTGTCCGGCGCGTACACCCCCACCGTCGCCGACGTGCCCGCCTTGGAGGCCACCCGCGGGGTCCCCCTCGACGTCTTCTACGTCAAGCCCGACCCGGCGTCGTGGACCACGCTGCTGTCCACGTCGTGGACGACCCGCCCGCACACGGGCACCCGCCTGGCCGTGCAGGTCCCACTCTGGCCCGCAAACTCCACGATCGATCAGGCTGCCGCCGGTACCAACGCGGCGTCGTGGGGGCAGCTCGCGAAGATGCTCCGCGACGGCGACACCATCGTCCTCGGGAGGGAGTTCACTCTCGACACGGTGCATTGGGCCGCGACTGACGCGAACGCCACCCAGTGGCGTACCGCGTGGGCGAAGGCGTACGACGCGATCAAGGCCGCGAACCCCGCCGTGCAGGTCATGTGGGCGCCGTCGCTCGGGGCGTCCCACACTATCGCGCAGCCCCGTGACGTGTACGTCGACGGGAAGGTCGACGTCATCGGCCTCACCATGTGGGACTGGTGGCCCGCCGACACCAGCGACACCGCATGGCAGACCATCAAGACCGACCCCTTCGGCCTCGACGACTGGCTCGCCTTCGCGAAGGCGAAGGGCGTGAAGCTGGGCCTCGCGGAGTGGGCCCTGACAGCCCTCACCCCCGGCGGCCGGGACAACCCGAAGTTCATCGCCGACGTCTACCGGTGGCTCGCTGCGAACGCCGCGAACGTCTGGGGCGAGATCTACCACTCCACCAGCGAGGGGCAGCGCGGCGCGCAGCTCGGCACAGTCGGCACGACCAACGCGACTGCGCAGTACACCTCCAGCATCAAGGACGTCCGTGCCGGTGGTGCCGTCGCTATCCCGTCCGTGGTGACGGTGAAGAGCAGCAGCGTCACCGAGACCAGCATGACGGTGTCCTGGACGGCCGCGACTGTCGGGCAGGGCCGCACCATCACCGGCTACCAGGTCACCGTCGACAGCGGAGCCCCCGTCAACGTGAGCTCCACGGCGCTGTCGTACACCGCGACCGGACTGACCGGCGGCACCACCCACACCATCAAGATCGCGGCTGTCTCGAGCGACTGGGCGATGGGCCCGGCGACAGCGGTGACGTTGACGACAACGGCCCCGGCATCGACCGCGCCGTCCGGGACCACGGTCTACACCACCACCTTCGACAGCTCGGACGGGTGGACGGCGCCGACGGGCTCGATCAGCGGCAGCCAGATGGTCGTCAGCTCCGGCAGCGTGTCGTACTTCAACGTGTCGACGGCAGCTCAGGTAGCGGAGAAGTCCGTCGTCCGCGTCACCGTCACTGTCCTGGCCGGGTCGACCGGTCAGGCGGGGATCCTCGTGGACTGTGTCGGTGGGGGTGGCGGCGACTGGCTGTACTCCACCGACCAGGACGTCGCGCCTGCTGCCCTGCCGACGACGCCGGGAACGTACTCCCTGGACGTGACGATCCCGGCCGGGACGGAGTTCATCCTCGTCGGCGTGGACGCTCGTGGCCGGACCGCGCACTTCCTCATCGGTGACCTCAAGGTCGACGTGATCAAGGCCGGCACGAGCAGCGACCCGGCTCCTGCGCCGACTACTCCGCCGCCGTCCACGACGCCGACGACCCCGCCGTCCACGACCGCGCTGGTCGCGGGCGGGTCGCCGTTCCACCCCGACGCGTACAAGGCGCTGTGGGGGAAGACGCAGTTCCGGGCTCCGGGGAAAGGCTGGCCGGCGCACAACCCGACCGACCGATTCGCAGCTGGGCGGCGGGTGCGAGTGATGGCCGACGAGACCGGAGCTGGGATCAACGCGGACATCTTCAACATCCCCGTGTATCTCGTCGACACGAGCAAGCCTGCCGGCCCGGTGTCGTCGGGTGGCGGAAATTACCGGCGTTTCTCCCCGAGGCAGACCGTCACCGCCGAGCGCCCGTGGACCGAGGATCGGTGGAACAACAACTACGAGACGATGCTCCGCAATTGTCCGTTCCCGTTGGATTTCGCCCCGGCTAATGGCACCGACCTTTCCGCCGAGTGGGTGGATATCGCCACCGGCATTCATTATGGCGGGTGGGTTTGGGAGATGAAGAACGGCGATTGGCAGTTCTACACGGCGGCCCGCACCGACAACGTGTGGAGCAGCGCCAGCGGGCAGTTCGACAAGGGATCCGTCGTCGCGTCCGGCCTGCTTGGTGGGCCTATGCACATCGGGATCTGGGAGGCGCAGCAGTTCATCGCGAATGGCCGCCACATCGACCACGCCATTGGCGTCGAGTTCCCCAAGTGCGACGGCGACTATGACACGTTTTCGTGGCCCGCGAAGACGTCCGACGCGTGGTCCCCGAACACGTATGGCCTGCTGCAGGCTTCCCGTCTCATTCTCGACCCGACCTTCAACGTGGCCGCCGCGAACCTGACGCCTTTCCAGAAGATGATTTGCTACATCGCGCAGGAATGGGGCCTGATCATCACCGACACGTCCGGAGCTGTCATGGTCCGTGGCGAGCAGTACCGCGGCTCCGGGACGAACCCGTGGAAGGCGATCTGCGGGCCGGACCAGGGCGACCTCGGACCGATTCCCTGGGAGCGGATGTACGTGACCGCGAAGGACTACCGAGGCCCGGTCGCATCGTGACTGCGCTCGACGGCCTGACCCGCGTCCGCGTCGTCCAGGCGGTCCGCGGCGGAGGACTGCGCGAGCTGCAGGTGGCGCGCCGGGCTGGTGGGGTGTGGATCGGCTGCGACGTGTACGTGGTGCGGCACACCCTGGCGCTGCTCCACGGATCGGGTCCTCCCCCGGATGGCCTCACCAGGGCCTATGTGGACGACGCGGCGGGGGTCCTGTACCTGCCGCCGGCGCCGTCCGGCGGCATCGACCACGGTGACGGGGCGCCGCCCGACACGGCGTCTACCGCCTGGGTCGACGACACCACCAGTGTCCTGCACGTGCCCTACGGCACAGACCCGTGGGTCACGCTCACCGCGTCTCGTGGGGAGCCAACGACCGCGGCGGCCCCCACCGTCGACCCTGACCAGCAGATCCTCTACCTCACGGAGGCCACCGCGCTATGACCACGTATAAGAAGATCCAGCTCGGCACCCCGCCTGGCGGGATCGCCGGGCAGGTCCTCACGCAGACGGCGTCCGGGGTGCCCGCGTGGGTGAACCCGCCTGCGGGGGCCGGTGGCGCTGCGCTGCCGTCTGGCGCGGACGGGCAGGTCCTCACCTACTCGGCTGCGACGTCGTCGTGGGTGCCCGCTGACGCGAAGAGCGGCAGCGGCGCTACGGTCAGCACCGACGGATTGGGCTATGCGACGGTGGCGACGGCGGCGGCTTCCACGCCTCCGCTGGTCACGAAGACGATCCTCACCGACGCGGTCAACACAATCCGGCAGGTCCCAGCTGGGGGGATCGCCGGGCAGGTCCTCAAGCAGACCGACAGCGGCCCGGTGTGGGGACCGCAGGCCGGGCCCACGCAGCAGCAGGTGCGTGACGCTGGCGCGCTGATCACTCCGTCGGGCGGTACGGATGGGCAGTTCCTTGGCCGGTCTGGTGGCGCCGTGACCTGGGTCACGCCAGCGGCTGCCGGCGGTACCGTGCCCACCGGGACGCTCGTCGCGCAGCACGGCGCCCCGACCGGTCCCGTGACCACACCCGTCCTCGACCTCGACACCGGGCTCGTGTACGAAGCAGCGCCCGCTTCCACGAAGCCGCTCCTCACCGCAGCGCAGACGAGCATGGACGATGCCGGCGTGTGGATGCTCAAGGGCGGCGCCACGGTCTCCGGGGGCAAGCTCACCATCCCCGACGGCGGGGAGGCGACGGTCACAGTCGCCGTGGTGGAGGGCATGACCATCACCGGCACCGTCCACGTCGACTCGGGCGCCGACACGCAGATCACCTGCCTGTACGACGGGTCGCAGGGTTTCCAGACCGGGGCAGGTGACCTCGTCGCGCCCGCGTGCACGGCCGGGCAGTGGGCAGAGACCGTCGACTACCGCATCGAGGCGTACGGCGGCACCGCGGTCCTCGACACGATCGTCTTCACCGGGGCTACCCCGGCCGGGACCACCACCACAAAGCTCAGCGGTGGCAGCACCGTGACCGACCCGACCACCACTGCTGCCCCCATCGACCAGGCTTGGAGCTGACATGGCCACGATCCAGGAAGTCCTCGACCGGCTGCTCGCCCGCATTGACGCGGTCAACGCGAAGGCCGCGGCCGAGGTGAGGAAGCGTCCCGTGCCCACCCAGGTGGGTGCCGCGCTGGCTGGAGCCCAGGACGCCGCCGCGGCGCGTGCTGCGATCGGGGCCGCCGCCGACGGGGTCCTGCCCTACCTGTGGGACGGGACGACGAAGGGCGGTACGCCCGGGACGACCTACGTCCCCGCTTCCGTGTCCGCCCTGGACGACGCGACCGGGTGGGAGTGGGAAGGGACGGCCGGGTCGATCAGCGGGGGCGCCGCGACGATCCCTGCCGGTTCGATGCTTACCCTGGCCCTCGACGTCCCGGTCGGCAAGAGCGTCCGCACCCGCGTCGAGGTCACCGCGGGCGCCTCCGGGCACGCCGAGGTCGGCTACTTCGACGCGTCCTGGGGATGGATCAACGGCCCCGGGTGGGACCCGACCTGGACTGGCCCGGGGTCCTACGCCAGCGCGTACACCCAGGTCCCGGCCGGAGCCGTCAACGGCATGAAGGTCAAGATCAGCAACGACGCGGCCTCGCCGATGACGGTGACGCTGGTGCAGGTCGAGGAGGCCGACACCCCCGGCACGGGCGGGCGCCCTGCCGCGACGTGGGTGGAGTGGCGATCCGCGACCGACCCGACCGGGCTGCCCGACTTCGACCGCATCCACGACACGTGGCTGCCCACCGTGGTGGTGTGACGTGACCCTCCCCGCCCCGGCGCGCCGATCCGTCACCGGCTCCGGCGCCGCCACCCCTCCCGTCCGACCGCTGCGGGGCATGTTCACCGGCAACGACCCCGGAACACTCGACGCCTGGATCGCCGCGCACGGCCTGGAGGTCCCCCTCGGCCACCAGTTCGCGGGCTACTCCACCTGGGCCGACATCGCCACGCCCTGGGGGCACACCGAGTGGGCCGCCTGGGTCACTGCCAGGCCGGGCCGCCGCTGGTCGACCAGCCTCGCGCTCGTCGCGGCGGAGACCTCCGGCGACCTCGCCGCCGTCGCGGGCGGTGGCCACGACGAGCACTTCCGATCCTGGGCCACCAGCGCGCAAGACCACCCCGAGCTCCGCAACGGGATCATCCGCCTCGGATGGGAGCACAACGCCGCCGGCCACCCGTGGTCCCTCACCAGGGACGACCAGGGCAGCCTCGCGTCCTACAATGCCGCGTTCGCGCGCGTCGCGAAGATCCTCAAGGACACCATGCCCGCCTGCCGCATCGAGTGGTGCCCCAACGTCGGCACCGAGCTGTGGACCGGCGATTTCGCGTCGATGTACCCCACGGCCGCGCACCAGCACATCGACGTCATCGGCATCGGCTGCTACGACTACATGTGGGGCGCCACGACGGCGCCCCAAGGGCAGCCCACGCCGCTCGAGGAGCGGTGGGCGTGGATCACCGAGGGCACCCGCGGAGCAGGGAAGAACGGACTCGCCGATCAGGTCCGGCTCGCCCGAGCCAAGGGCAAAGCTCTCGGCCACACCGAGTGGGGCCTATGGCCCTACGACCCCACCAACCCCCACGGCACCACCGGCGACGACCCCCGCTTCGTCCATAAGCTGGCCCGCTGGCACCGCGCCTACGGCTACGCCTACGAGATCTACAACAACGTCCTCACCGGCGACGGCCACGACCACCGTCTCGAGACCTACCCCCAGTCCCTCACCGCATACCAGGACATCCACGCCCCGGCCTCACCGTGGATGCCCCCAGACCAGCCCTGATCACGAGCACGGCGACGCCACCACCCCACGGGGCTACGGCCACATCCGCTTGATGGTCCCGTCCGCGTAGATGTGCCAGAACCCTGCGTCGCTGCGATCGATCGCCTTCTCGATGCGAGGGCGGGCCGTGATGAAGGCCTCCACCATCTGGTCCATCCTGAGATCCTGCCTCGCCAAGCAGAAGAGAAAACTGCCATCTGTCAGAGCGGACAACTCCTCCGTGCGGTAGCGGATGCGGCGGTCCTTGGTCAGCAGGGGCCAGCCGCGGTCGCAGCCGTACCGGATCCACGTGTCGTCAGGCACGTCCTGGGCGTCGCGTGGGTAGACGTCGGAGAGCATGTGGACCGTCCAACCGGCATCGCGCAGCCGGGCAACGGTCACCCGTCCGAGATTGCGGTCGGCGAAGAACTCAGGCGGCCGCAACGCGACAGATGTCCTCTACCTGGTCGCGGCTGAGGTCGAACTCCTCGGCTACAACATCCATGGGCTCGCCAGCCTGCCAGAGAGAGACGACGGCCTCGATCGGAGTCCTGGATTCTGCGAGGACAGGACTACCCCACGCGAAACGAGGATCGATGATGACCTCTGCCCTGTCCGGGTACTGCGACAGCCGCAACGCCCTCGGGCGACCCTCGTCGTCCCACTTCACGAACCGGAGATGGCTGGCGAGCACCTCCCGGATCGAGCCCTGGTTGTGCTGATTCACGAGGGCGTCGTCGAGCTCCGCGAAGAGCCGCGAGTCCTTCCCAGCCGCGCCGGAGGGGTCTCCAATCGTGGCCAGTCGGCTACTCGCCAGGGCATAGGGGTCGCTCATCCCTTCGCGGAGGATTTGCACGACTTTGCGGATCTCGTCCATAGGGATGCCTGCCGTGCGCAGCTCGCGCAGGACATGGGCTTCGATGACACCGACGAAAGGGACCCGAGGCCATCCGCGCCGCTCGGGGACGACGGAGTGCACCAGTGGCTCCGCGCCATCGAGCGGCTTCAGCCAGACGTCAAGGGTCGACTCCGGCATCCGCAGGTGCCGGGCGGCGTCACGGGCCGTCAGGATCGGAGTGCGGTAGATGTCCATGTCGGCCCCCTCTCAAAAGCTCGCTGTCCATGCGAACGGTACCCGACCGCCTAGGTGTGATGCCCGCCCCGATGCGCGGCATGCTGGCGCGGTTTGATGGAGTGCGCCAACTGGCCGTCAGTCGACGGCCGCGAGGTGCCCCGACCCAGGGGTGGGGGCGATGTGGTCACGAGCACATCGACGCAGCCGACGCCGTGAACTGCGCCGCGTCGCGGCGGTGCACGTGCCCGACCGTGACGCGATGCTCCGCCACGATCCGGCGCATCACCCCCGCACCATCCGCGCCCTCGGCCACGGCCCGGCACGCCGACACCCTCACCGCCTCCAGCTCGGCGTCGGTAGGGGTGCCGTCGGTCATCGGCCGAGCCACCTGCAGCCATGCCCCGGCCATTGCCGTGCCCACCACCGGCGGCGCCGGGGCGGGACCCTGTGCCCGCCCCGAGCATCCCGCCACAGCCAGCACGACCACTGCCGTGAGCATCCCTCGCCTCATGCCCTCAGCATCCCACCGGAGCCGCCCGTGTTCATCCCGGCATACGCCTACCAGCCGCCCCCACCTCCACCGCAGACATGGGACGAGGGCAACGGCCCACCCCCCACCGACCGACCGACCGACGCCGGGCCCTGGCTCGACAGCGACACCGGAATCCTCTACATCCCCCAGGAGCCCTGATGGACCGTGCCACGCCCGACCGCTTGCGAGACCGCGTCGCGGGGATGCTCGATCGGCACCCGTGGGAGCTGATCTTCATGGGCTGGTGGATCGCCGCCGGGATCATGCTCACCGCCGCGACCTGGGACCACAGCTTCGACCCCTCCCCTTCCCTCACCGAGCTGCCCGACCTCGTGTGCCTCGCGCTCGGGCTGCCGCTCGCCGTGGGGGGAGCACTGGTGCTCATCGCGATGCTGCGCCGCTGGGACGACCTGGCGGTGCGGTGGCGGATCGAGCGCGCCGGCCTGACCCTCGGCGCCGCTGCGTGGGTCGGGTACGCCGCGTGCGTCGCCTGGTACCGCGTGGAGTCGGCCCTGCCCTACGGGATGGCCCTGAGCATCGCTGCCGCCGCGCTGTGGCGGGTCAGGGCATCCCGGCGCGAGGAGCGCACCATCCGCCGCATCAGGGGGCACTGAGTGAATGCCTACGAACTCGCGGCCGGCATCTTCGGCGGGATCGTCACCGTGATCCTCGCCGTGCTGCAGCGCGACCGCAAGGACGCGAAGCAGACGCCGATCACCCAGGACGACCGGATCGCTGCTGGTGGTGGTGATCTGGCGTACGTGCTGGGCATCGCCAAGGCGGCGTCTGAGCGCGCTGAGGTAGCGGAGGCGCGAGCCGCTCGCGCTGAGGCTGCCGCAGCGGAAGCCACCCGCCGCGCCGACGCCGCCGAGAACCGCTCGGCCCGCTCTGAGGAGGCGCTGCGGCTCATCACCGACTGGGCCCACGCCATCGTCCAGAACTGGACCGCGCTGCGGCAGCGCGAGACCCCGCCTGACCTTCCCGACCTGCCCTGACCGACCGCCCACCAGCCCCCGGACCACCCCGGCCGGGGGCTTTCCCATGCCCAGGAGGCACCCATGTCCGACCACATCGTTGGCATCGACCCCACCCTCGACCCGAACCCGGCCGATCTGCCCGACCTGACCGGGATCCCGGACCCCGAGCCCGGCAAGGCCGACGCCCCCACCGAAGCGCTCGGCTTCGCCGCCGCGGCGCCCGGGGCTGCCCGCCAGCTCCTCGCCCGCTACGTCTCTTGGCTGCGCACCCAGGTCGGCCGCACCGAGGACCCGGCCGGCAGCAACCGCGTCACCCTCCACCTCGCAGGCGCCGACCGCGACCTGTGGGGCTACGTGCGCCCCTCCTTCCAGGGATCCCCGTGGTGCGCGGCAACCCCCACCGGCGGGCTCCTCCAGTTCGGCGTCGACCTCCGCAAGCTCTTCCCCAACGGCAACAGCTTCTACTGCCCGTGGCTGGAGTCGATGGCGAAGGACCGCGGTGTGTGGCGCACCGGGGACTACTCCCCCCAGACCGGCGACCTTTCCCTCATGGACGACGGCCACACCGGGCACGCCACCCACGTCGAGACCAGCGCCCCCGACGCCAGCGACTACGCCGGCTACCGGCAGATCGGCGGGAACACCTCCCCGGGCAACGCTGGCTCCCAGAACAACGGGGGCGGCGTGTGGCTGCGGGACCGGGCCCGCTCCGTCATCCGCGGCTGGATCGACATGGGCGCGCTGCTGGAGCAGATGCAGGCCGAGGGCCTCACCGACGCCCTCGCCGCGGGCAACAGCAACGCCCCGGCGAAGCGCACCGATATCGCCCCCGGATGGCGGCGCGTCGACAAGCCCTACGTCGTGGACACCGCGAAGAGCTGCGACGTCCTGTCTGTCGCTGCCCTGAACCGCGCTCTCGCCGCGGACGGAGCAGCCGAGGCCGGCGTGAAGGCCCACACGCAGCGCGACGACCTCACCGTCAAGATCGTCCTCGCCAGCCTCTACCGCATCGGTCTCGTAACCCAGGCCTACTACTGGCGCGGCATCGCAGGCACCGACACCCAGGCTGCTATCGACACCTTCCGCCACTGGGTCGGACCGTCCCGCGGCTGGACCGAGGACGACATGACCGGCACCGTCGGCATCGAGACGCTCGAGATGCTGTTCTACGACGCCGGTGTGATCGTGCCCGAGGTCGTGGCGTGAAGCGGGTCCTCGCGGTGATCGCCGCGAATATCAAGGCCGAGCCCGCGCTCGTCACGCAGACCATCGGCGCGGTCCTCACCCTGCTCGTCGCGTTCCGGGTGCCGGTCACGGAGGATCAGCGAGCAGCGATCCTCGGGGTCGGGATGGTCCTCGTGGGCCTGGTGATCCGCGCGCAGGTCACGCCTGCCGCGAAGGTCGCCGCCCGTGTCGACGGCGAGGGCCGGGTCGTGTCCGGTCCGGCTGACCCTGTCCACGACGACGGCGACCCGGTCGTCGTGTCTGCGTCCGGTGAGTATCAGGGCCGTCATCTTGCCTGACCAGCACCTGACTGACTGACCGACTGACGGGCACCCTGTGTGCGCGTCCGGTGAGACTCCCCCGCTACCAGCATGATGCCTGGTGGCGGGGGAGTTTCCGCGTTGCGCCCCCAGCAGGACTCGAACCTGCAACCGTCGGATTAGAAGGCCGATGCTCTATCCGTTGAGCTATGGAGGCCGGGAGCACGAGTCTAGTCGCGTGTCGGACCCCTGCCGACGAGCGCGCATGGCGCGGCAGGGAGAGCATGGCGCCATGAAGACCGCCGACGTCGAGGTCCACGTCGCCCGCGTCGTCGACACCCCGGCGCTGCGCGGGCTGCTGGACGACGGCGAGCTCGCCCGGCTGGACACCCTCGTGCGGGCCCAGGACCGGGCCCGGCTGGTCGCCTCGCACGTGCTGCTGCGGCGGGCGCTCGCGGTGCGCTGCGGCGTCGACGCCGGCGAGATCGTGCTCGAGCGCCGGTGTCCCACCTGCGGATCCGACGAGCACGGCCGGTTGGAGGCCCCCGACCTGGGGGTGCACGTCTCGCTCGGGCACGCGGGTGACCTGGTCGCCGTCGCCCTCTCTCCCGACGGCCCGGTCGGCGTGGACGTGGAGGTCGAGTCGGCCTGCGACTTCGAGGGATTCGACGAGGTGTCGCTGCACCCCCAGGAGCAGGCCCGGCTGGCCGCCCTGCCCGAGGGCGAGCGCACCTGGGCTCGGGCGACCTGGTGGGTGCGCAAGGAGGCCACCCTCAAGGCCACCGGCCACGGCCTGACGGTCGATCCGGCCAGCGTGCGGGTGACCCCGCCGGACGAGGAGCCCGCCGTCGTCGGGTGGCCCGAGGAGCCTCGTCCCGTCATCCATCTGGAGGACCTGCGGGTACCGGACGGGCACGTGGCGGCCGTGGCGCTGCACGACGCCGACGACCGGGTCGCCGCGATGGAGGTCACCCGCCGCGACGGGGACGAGCTGCTCGACCTCGGTTGAGCCCGCCGCCGAGGGCGGCTGCCCCGAGCGCAGCCGCCCTCAGCGGGTGGGCAGCCGGGGCAGGGTGGGCTGCAGCAGCCAGCTGTGCAGCAGGGTGCGGACCGCCTCCCCGCCATACGACTCGGCGTGGTCCAGGAAGTCCTGCGTCGTCACGGTGCCGTGCAGGTGGTCCGCGACCCAGGTCCGCACCAGCGAGCCGAAGGCCTCCTCCCCCAGGGTCATCCGCAGCGCGTGCAGCGTCAGGGCGCCACGCTTGTAGACCCGGTCGTCGAACATGTCCTCCGCGCCGGGGTCGGCGAGCACCAGGTCCTGCGGCTGGGCCGAGAGCGACCGGTGCCAGCGGCGGGCGTAGGCATCCGTGGACTGACCGCCGCCGACGGGCGCCCACAGCCACTCGGCGTAGCACGCGAAACCCTCGTTGAGCCAGATGTGCTGCCAGCTCGCGAGACCCACGGCGTTGCCGAACCACTGGTGCGCGAGCTCGTGGGCGACGAGCCGCTCCTCGTGCCGCCGCCCGTGGCAGTGGTTGGCCCCGAAGGTGCTGAAACCTTGCGACTCGAGCGGGATCTCGAGGGGGTCGTCGGTGACCACCACGTCGTACGCCCCGAAGGGATAGGGCCCGAAGAGGTCGGTGAAGAGCGCCACCATCTGCGGCTGCCGTCCGAAGTCGTGCAGGGCCTGGGCGCGCAGCCGCGCCGGCGCGTGGATCCGTTGCGGCACGGGCGCGTCCGCGAGCGGGATCGTGGCATAGGGGCCGATCTGCAGGCTCGCGAGATAGCTCGCCATCGGCTCGCGCTGCTCGTAGGTCCAGGTGGTCCGGGACCCGCGGGTGACCCGTCCGACGAGCTCGCCGTTGGTGACGACGGCGTAGGGCGAGTCGCAGGTCACCTCGAAGGAGTACGACGCCTTCAGCCCCGGCACGTCGTTGCACGGGAACCACGTGGGTGCGCCGTCGGGCTGCCCGGCGACGAGGACGCCGTCGGTGAGCTCCTCCCAGCCGACCTCGCCCCAGGGCCCGCGGGAGGGGGCCGGGTTGCCGTTCCACTGGATCTCCACGGCCGCGCTGGTGCCGGGGCCGATCTCCCGGGGCAGGGTCACGGTGAGCCGAGCACCCTTGTGGGCGTAGCGTGCCCGCCCCCCGTCGACGAGCACCTTGACGACCGCCAGCCGCGGCGCCAGGTCGAAGGTCACCTTGCGCACGCGGGTCACCGGCTCGACGACGACGCGGGCCCGCCCGGACAGCCGGTTGCTGGCGACGCGGTAGTCCAGCACCAGGTCGTGGTGCACGGGCCGCCAGGTGGGGTCGCCGTGGGTCGGGACATAGGGATCGGCGTGGGCCGAGGCAGGGCTCATGCGCCCACCTGCCAGGGGGCGACCGGGTTGCCGATCCAGCGGGTGCCGTCGGGGACGTGCTCGCCGCGCAGCACCAGGGAGGAGGGGCCGACGGTGGTGGCCGCGCCCAGGCTCGCCGCGGGCAGGATGACGCCGTGCGGGCCCATGGTGGAGCCGGCGTCGAGGGTGACGGTGTCCATCTGCATGATCCGATCATGGAAGAGGTGCGTCTGCAGCACGCACCCCCGGTTGACGCTGACGCCGTCGCCGAGGGTGACCAGGTCGGCCTCCGGCAGCCAGTAGGTCTCGCACCACACGCCTCGCCCGATCGTGGCGCCCAGCAGCCGCAGCCACAGGTTGAGCACCGGCGTCCCGGTCGCGGTCCATGCGAACCACGGCGCCGCGAGGATCTCCACGAAGGTGTCGACCACCTCGTTGCGCCAGACGAAGGTGCTCCACAGCGGGTGCTCCACGACGCGGAGGCGTCCGACGAGCAGCCACTTCACGGCGACGGTGACCAGGCCTGCGACGACGCCGGCGAGCAGCAGCACCACTCCCCCGGCGAGGGCCGCGGCCCACAGGCCGACGCCCGCCCACGCGAGCTCGAGCGCACCCACGACGCACACGGCGAGCGCCACGGTGCACACCACCGGCACGAGGCGGCACAGCTCGACGAGGGCGCGGGCGACCTTGAGCCGGCGGCGGGGGCGATAGGTGCGGGAGACGTCGTGGTCGGTGGCCTGGCGCTGCAGCCGCACCGGCGGCGAGCCGAGCCAGGAGGAGCCGGACTTGGACTTGCGGGGGGCGGCGGACAGCACGGCGACCAGGCCGTTCTTGGGCACCGAGCGTCCGGGCGCGGTCATCCCGGAGTTGCCGAGGAAGGCCCGCTTGCCGACCTTGGCGCGCTCGATGTGCACCCAGCCCCCGCCGAGCTCGTACGACGCGATCATGGTGTCGTCGGCGAGGAAGGAGCCCTCCCCGATCCGGGTCATGGCGGGCAGCAGCAGGACCGTGGAGGCCTCGACGTTGCGGCCGACCTTGGCGCCGAGCAGGCGCAGCCACACCGGCGTGAACAGGCTGGCGTAGATCGGGAACAGCAGCGTCCGGGCGCTGTCGAGCAGCCGCTCGGTGGCCCAGACCTGCCAGCCGATCCGGCTGCGGACGGGGTGGTGCCCGGGTCGCAGCCCGAGGCCGAGGAGGCGGACGGACACCAGGGTGAGCAGCATCAGGGCGAGCATGGAGACGACGGTGGCGACCGGGGTCCAGGCGAGGGCCGCGAGCAGCGCCTGCCGCAGGCCGGAGGTGCCGTCGACCGCCCGCAGGAGCAGCGCCGCACCGGGCACCGCCGCGAGGGTGGGCAGGAGCCCGACGACGACGGCGCTCGCGGCGTACAGCCACAGCCAGGCGCGGGAGCGGACGGGTCGCTCGGCAGGCCAGGTGGGGCGGGCGCGACCGACGCGGGTCGCGGGCGAGCCCGCCCACAGCTGGCCGTCGGGGACGACGCCGGTGACGTAGGAGCCGGGCAGGACCGCGGCGTCGCGCCCGACCTCGGCGCCGGGGCCCAGGGTGGAGCGGCCGCCGACGACGGCGCCGGGCCGCACGGTCACCCGCCCGACGTGGAGGACGTCGCCGTCGAGCCAGTGGCCGGCGAGGTCGACCTCCGGCTCGACGGAGCAGCCGCGGCCAAGGGTGAGCAGCCCGGTGACCGGCGGGAGGGTGTGCAGGTCGACGTCGGGCCCGACGGTCGCGCCGAGGGCCTTGGCGTAGTAGACGATCCACGGCGCCCCCGCCATGGTCACGGCACCCACGGACTCGGCGAGCCGCTCCACGGCCCAGATCCGCAGGTGCACCGAGCCGCCGCGCGGATAGGTCCCGGGCTGCAGCCCGCGCAGCAGCAGGCGGGCGCCGAGCACGGTGATGCCCATCCGCCCGACCGGGGTGAGCAGCAGCACCCACGCGAGCGCGATCGCCCACCAGGGCGCGGTGGGGGCCCAGGGCACGTCCACCAGGAGGTGGGCGAGGTTGTTGACCAGGGCGACGGCGACGAGCCACTGCAGCCCGGTGAGCGTCGACAGCGGTATGCCGAGAAGCATCTGGGTCAGCTGGGCGCGCCGCGGCACCGGCCGCACCGCGCGCGGCGGGGTGCTGTCGGTGCGCAGCCGCGCCGCCATACCGTCGAGGTAGTCCGCCTGGTCGGCCAGCCGGGGGTGGGCGTAGGCGTCGGCGACGGTGACCTCGGGGTGGGTGCGCCGCAGCACCGAGACGAGCTGGGCCGTGGTGAGGGAGGACCCGCCGAGGCCGAAGAAGTCGTCGTCGGGGCTGGTGACCGGGGCGCCGAGGACGGCGGACCACTGCTCGGCGAGCCAGGCCGCGGTGCCGGTGAGCTCGACCCCGTCGTCGCCGCGGGCGGGGGCCAGGTCGGGCAGCGGCCAGGGCAGGGCGGCACGGTCGACCTTGCCGGAGGTCTTGGTGGGCAGGGTGTCGGTGACGGCGATGAGCGGCACCAGCGCGGCGGGCAGGACGCCCGCGAGCTCCTGGCGGGCCGCGGCGCGGTCGAAGGTCGCCGGGGCGGCCGGGACGACGTAGCCCACGAGCACCTGGTTGCCCGCGTCGGTGGTCTTGACCGCGGCGGCGGCGCCGACGACCTCGGGCAGCGCCTGCAGCGCGGCGTCCACCTCACCGAGCTCGATCCGCCGGCCGCCGAGCTTGATCTGCTCGTCCGCGCGACCCATGAAGATCAGTCCGGTGGGCTCGTAGCACACCAGGTCGCCCGAGCGGTAGGCCCGCTCCCACCCGAGGAGCGGGAGCGGGGCGTACTTCTCGGCGTCCTTGGCCGGGTCGAGGTAGCGCGCGAGGCCGACGCCGCCGATGATCAGCTCGCCCACCTCGCCCTCGGCGACGAGCTCGCCGTCCTTGACCACCGCCAGCTCCCAGCCGTCCAGGGGCAGGCCGATCGACACGGCCCCCTCCCCCGTCATCTCGGCACCGCAGGCGACGACGGTGGCCTCGGTGGGGCCGTAGGTGTTCCACACCTCCCGGCCGGGGCGCACGAGCCGCTCGGCGAGCTCGGGCGGGCAGGCCTCGCCGCCGAAGATCAGCAGCCGCACCGCGTCCAGGCTCTCCGCCGGCCACAGCGCCGCCAGCGTCGGCACCGTCGAGACGATCGTGATGCCCCGCTCGACCAGCCAGGGCCCGAGGTCCATGCCGGTGCGGACCAGTGCGCGGGGCGCGGGCACCAGGCAGGCGCCGTGACCCCACGCGAGCCACATCTCCTCGCAGCTCGCGTCGAAGGCCACCGACAGCCCGGCCAGCACCCGGTCGCCCGGGCCCTGCGGCGCCTCCTGCAGGAACATCCGCGCCTCGGCGTCCACGAAGGCCGCCGCGCTGCGGTGGGTGACGGCGACGCCCTTGGGGGTGCCCGTGGAGCCGGAGGTGAAGATCACCCAGGCGTCGTCGTCCAGGCCGGGTCGCGGGTCGGCGTCCGGCTCGCGGTCGGCGTCGAGGTCCAGGCGCAGCAGCCGCAGGCCCGCGGTCACCACGACGGCCGCGCGCGCCTCGGCGAAGACGAGCTCAGCGCGCTCGCTGGGGTCGTCGGCGTCGACCGGGACGTAGGCCGCGCCCGCGAGGAGGGTCGCCACGATCGCGACGTACAGCTCGCAGGTCCCGGAGGGGACCCGGATGCCGACCTTGTCGCCGCGGCGGACCCCCTCGCCGCGCAGCCGCTCGGCGAAGGCGCCGGCCTCGGCCAGCAGCTCGGTGTAGGTGAGGACCCGGGTGCCGTCGTCCAGCGCCGGGGCGGCGGGGTGCTCCCGGGCCACCTGCTCCAGGACGTCGACGAGGGTGCGCGGGTCGGGGGTCCGGGCGCCGATCAGCTGGGCTCGTGCCACGTGGTTCGTCATCCCTGTCCGTCATGACGCCCCGGCCGACCGGACCTGGCGACCAGGTCGGCGCGGCCGTGGGGCCGTGGCGCGGGGCGTGCGAATCGTTAACCTGCCGTTAACCTTACCGCGTCGGGCCCGGGGCGAGCTCGGCACGGCAGCGAACCACCCGGTCGAGCAGGCGACGCTCCTCGGCCAGGACCGCGTCGTCGACATCGCCGAGCTGCATCCGGTGCCGCAGCATCGCCAGGTCGCTGGCCGCGTCCAGGAAGCCGGTCATCGCCACCTTGCCGGGCCGGCCGTGCGCGGCGCTCGCCCAGGCCAGGGCCTGGCGGCGGGCGGCCACCGAACCGAGCATCCAGACCTCCGCGTCGGTGAACCAGCCGGCCCGGGCATAACGGCCCAGCTCGGTGACCACGGTGCGGGCCTCGCGGCGCCGCGCCCACAGGGCGAGCAGCACGAAGGCCACGAAGACGGGGGCCTGCATGGACAGGTAGCCCGCGAGGAAGCCGTCCAGCCCGGCGACCGCCGAGAGGTTCCACGCCGCGTGCAGGGCCACGGCGAGGGTCCAGCCCAGCAGCGGCGCGAGCACGCGCACCACCCCGGGCCGGCGGTAGGTCGCCACGCCCACCCCGAAGCCCGTGCAGCAGGTGAAGATCGGGTGGGCGAAGGGCCCGACGACGCCGCGCAGCAGGAAGGTCGCGAACAAGCCCTCCGCGCCCGCCTCGTTGAACGCCCGCCCCAGGTAGAGGATGTTCTCGCCGAACGCGAAGCCGGCCGCGATGATCCCGGCATACACCAGGCCGTCGACCACGCCGTCCAGCTCCCAGCGCTGCAGGCGCAGGACGAGCACCAGGCCGAGCCCCTTCGCGGTCTCCTCGACCACGGGCGCGACGAGCACGGCGCCGACGCTGGTCGGGCTCTCCCCGGTGGCCCCCGCGATGATCGCCATGGTGCCGGTGTTGGCGACGAGCGCGACGGCGGTGGCCACCAGGGCACCCCAGGCCAGCGCCACGAGCAGCAGCCAGCGGGGCTCGGCCTCGAGCCGGTCGATCCACAGGAAGGACGGGACGACGATCCCGAGCGGCAGCGCGGCGAAGATCAGGCCGAGCAGCCCGGCCCCGAGCCCGGTCGAGCCCCCCACGGCGGCGACGAAGACCAGCGCGCACAGCCCGAACCCGATCACGAGCAGCGCGGAGACGAGCAGCCGGCGGAGCACGCCGTGAGGGGCGAGGAGGGGACGACCTGCCCCCGTCCCGCTCTCCCCCCGGTCACGGCTCATGCGTGCAGGGTAACCGCTGGCCACGTCCGCCCACCGATGCGTCTGCGGAGGTCCGGGCCGGGCTCGCTATGGTGATCAGGTGACTTCGACGCCCACCGACAAGGCCCTGACCGACCGCATCGTCTGGATCGACTGCGAGATGACCGGTCTGTCGCTGACCGACGACGCGCTCATCGAGGTCGCGGCCCTGGTCACCGACTTCGAGCTCAACCAGCTCGGCGACGGGATCGACGTCATCGTCCGCCCGCCCGCCGAGGCGCTGGAGCAGATGAACGACTTCGTCCGCGAGATGCACACGACGAGCGGGCTGCTCGCCGAGCTCGAGGGGGGTATGTCGATGGCCGACGCCGAGGCCGCCGTCCTGGGCTACATCCGCGAGTGGGTGCCCGAGCCTGGCAAGGCGCCGCTGGGCGGCAACACCGTGGCCACCGACCGTGGCTTCCTCGCCCGGGACATGCCCGAGCTGGAGGCCCACCTGCACTACCGCATCATCGACGTCTCCTCGATCAAGGAGCTGTCGCGCCGGTGGTACCCGCGGGCCTACTTCAACTCCCCCAAGAAGTTCGGCGGCCACCGGGCGCTCGCGGACATCACCGAGTCGATCGCCGAGCTGCGGTACTACCGCGAGGCGGTCTTCGTGCCGCAGCCGGGCCCGACCAGCGACCAGGCCAAGGCGATCGCGAGCAAGTACGGCTCGCCCGACCCGACCGCCTCCTGACCGACACGGCGGCTCCCGGCGGGGTCCGGGTGGCGCCCACCGACCCGTGGTCACGGGCACCCGAATTTCGCGCTAGTATTGTCCGCGCTGCTCGTCACGGTCTCCGTGGCAGCTCGCATGGTGGGTGTAGCTCAGCTGGTAGAGCACCTGGTTGTGGTCCAGGTGGCCGCGGGTTCAAGTCCCGTCACTCACCCTGGCAACGGCCCTGACTCGGACACATGTCCTGGTCAGGGCCGTTTCGTATGCCGGGGGTCCTCCCCCGGCGACCGTGCCGCCTGCCCCTCCACCTGGCCCCCGACGACCGTGGGATCCCGGCAGCCGGCTGCTCACCCGCCGCCGAGAGGTCCGGGCCGGCCGCCGTCCAGGCGCCGCCGCACGTAGACCCGCCGCACCGAGGTCGTCGCCTCCCCCTGCGGCAGCACCCCCTCCTCGCGCAGCTGCGCCACCACGGGCCGCAGCGAGGGGTCGGCGGGCGCCGCCCGGTCCACCTCGCGGGCGGCCTGCACGTACGTCCCCAGCGCGTGGTTGCCCGCGGGGTCGGGCAGCCCGCTCGCGAACCGCACGGTCACCCGGCGGGCCTGGTCGCGGTTGGCCCGCCCGTCGAGCTTGGTGACCACGTCCTGGTCGCCGTCCAGCGCGAGCGTGGTGACGCCGTCGGGCTGCCGGAGGCTACCGATGGGCGCCCCGGCGGTGACGACGTGGGTGACCCGGTAGCCCCGGCGACGCAGCTCGGTGGCGGCGACGAGGGCCGCCATACCGCCCTGGGAGTGCCCGGCGAGGGTGATCGGGACGTCCCGCGGCACGCCGGAGTCCACGACCGCGGCCACCACCCCGCGGGAGTAGGCCGAGTCCTCGCCGCCGAGGAGCCGCACGTTGCCGCCCAGGTCACGCACCCGGTCGTCGACGGCGCCGGGGGCGCTCCACGCGTCGGTGCCGGGCACGTCCACCACGAGGGCGCGGCGGGCCGTCCCGTCGGGCGCCGTGGAGGTGATGGTCCGCAGGGCGACGGCGCCGTCCGGGGCGTCGTTGGTCTCGGCGACCCCGGTGAGCAGGTCGGCCACCCCGCGGGGGGTCTCTGCCGGGGTGTGGGCGAGCAGCGACGAGTCCGCCGCGGGGTCGACGCGGGGCGGGGCGGGCTGGTCGGTGATGGCGGGCTCGCCGTCCGCCCACCGGTCCGCGAGGGCGTGGGCGTCGACCCCGACGGCGGTCGCCTCGGCATGGGGACCGATGGGGGCCTGGCCGCGACGGGCCTGGTCATGGGCGGCGAAGGACGCCGCCAGCACCGCCGCCCCGTTGAGGTCGTGCTCCAGCGCCGGGCCTCGGTCGACCGCCCAGCGGCCGAACGCCTCCTGGGGGTCCAGCGGCTCGCCCGCCGCGACCGACTCGGCGACGTAGCCGTCGAGCACCCCTGCGGCGACGAGCTCCGGCTGCCCGAGCGCCACCGCGGCCCGCACCGCGACCCGGCTCGCGTCGACGCCGTCCCACAGCGTGGTGGCGGTCCGCTCCGCCAGGTCGTAGGCCGCGGCGGCGGTCACCAGGTCGCGCCCGAGCGCGCTCGCCCCGAGGCCCACGACCAGTGGCGAGGTCGGCCCGATCGCCACCGGGGCCAGGGCCGCCTGGGCGACGGCAGCCGTGGCCGGAGACAGCCCCGCCGTCGCCGACACGGCCCCCGCGGCCCGGGCCACCGCCAGCGCCACCGCGCCCTCGGACAGCTCCTCGGCCACCTGACGGCACAGCAGCCCGAGGCGCTGCACGTCGTCGACCACGACGCGGACGCCACCCGCACCGCCGACGACCCCGGTGATCCGCACGCCCTGCCCGGCATACGACTCGTCGCTCACCGGGCCACTCCCTCGACGCAGACCCGGGCCGCCCGCTCCACCGCTGCCAGACCGGCCGTCACCGCCTCGACGTGTGCCCGGACCGCCGCGGCCGCCAGCTGCGTCTGCCGACTGCTCGCCCGCAGCAGCAGGAGCAGCCCGCCGACCTGCTGCTGGGCGAGGTCCGCGGCAGCGGACTCCCAGTCCACCGCCGCGGCCTCAGCCGCCACCCGGGCCGCCGCCACGGCCAACCACTCCGCCCGCTCGTCCAGCTCGCGCGCGCACCCGGCCAGCATCACCACGTCCATCCACACCCTCCTCGACCACGTCGCCACGCCCGACGACCGCGTCCGAGACTAAGGACGCCGGCGCCGCACCGACCGGCGGACGTGACACCCTGGGGACGAACGACCACCGGACCGCGTCGCGCTGTGGACAACCTGCCCCGCAGACGCGGTCCCGACCCGGAGGACCGCGTGACCACCCCGACCCGTGCCCGTATGCCGCTCGCTGCGCTCGTCAGCGTCCTCGCCCTGGTCTGGGGACTGCTGGCCGCACCCACTGCGTCGGCCCACTCCGCCCTCGTGGGGTCCGACCCTGCCGACGGCGCCACGCTGGCGGCTGCGCCGCGGGCGGTGTCGCTGACCTTCAACGAGACGGTCAAGGGGCAGTTCAGCAAGATCCTGGTGACCGGGCCGGACGGGGCCCAGCTGCCGGTGACCACGAGCAGCGCCGGGCCCACGGTCACCGCGTCGCTGCCGACCGGGCTGGGCGGCGGAGCCTACCGCGTGGTCTACAGCGTGGTGAGCGCCGACACCCACCGGATCTCGGGGCAGATCACCTTCACGGTCAAGGGCGCCCCCGCCGCAGCCACGGCCTCCGCAAGCACCCCGAGCACCACCACCTCGAGCGCGCCGTCCGCCGCCGCCCCGACGACCTCGGCTGCGCCTCGCCGCAGCTCGGGCGGCGCGTGGGGCTGGATCCTTCCGCTGGTCTCGCTCGGCCTGGTGATCCCGCTCGTGTGGGCCGGGCGGCGCCAGGCCCGCCGCAGGAGCCGCGCCACCCGCGCGGAGGAGCTCGACGAGCACCTGCGCTGAGAGAGCCGACGACCACGCTCGGCCGGTGCAGACTCAGCCTGGGCACAACCAGACCCGGCGAGCTGCGCGGGTCCGTCACATGGGTATGTGGGAAGGACAAACATTGCGAAGGAAATTTCTAGCCCTTCACAGCCTGTCCGCCGCCACCAGCATCCTCCTTCTGACGCTGGCGGTCCTGTGGCTCGAGGATCCGATCATCCGATGCCTGGCAGGCATCGGCATCGTCGTCATGGTGTCCATGCTGGTGAGGATGTTCCGGGTGTAGCCCAGGAATCTTCTCCCGGGACCGGGGTCCACCCTTTCCTTCCTCAGCCGAGAGATGGAGGCGTGCCTCTCCGTGCTCCAAGGAGCCCAGAAGGGTCCGGCCGGGCACTGCGCAGATCCTCTTCCTGGTCTCGACCACGACATCAGTCGAATGAATGTTCTTGCCCATAGCCTCGTGGGGAGGAGATGCAGACGGCCGGTTCGGGGCGGGCGTACCGGCGCTTGACCCACACCAGCCGCACCGGCCGACCGAACGAGGGCACGTCCACCGAGGTCACGTCGTCACGGTCGTGGGCGTGCGCGACGACACCGCACACCGGGCACCCTGCCACGTCCGGCAGCGACTCGACCCGCACCACCAGCCACGCCGCCGTGCTCAACCCACGCTCGAGTCCGAAGAGCCAGATCGGGATGGACAGGCGGTGCGTGCTCCCTGGGGAGACATGACCCCCGGCGGTCGCGCGGACTCACCTCGCCCGGGCACGACGAAGGCCCTGGTCGGATGACCAGGGCCTTCGTGAAGTCTGGTGCGCCGCCAGGGATTCGAACCCCGAACCCAGTGATTAAGAGTCACTTGCTCTGCCATTGAGCTAGCGGCGCAACGAGGTGAAACTCTAGCAGCAAACCGCCCGACAGTGAAATCGAGGGTCTGACCACTCCTGCGACGGCCCGTCCGCAGCGCGCCGCACACGTCGGACGCGCCTCCAGGCACGCCGCCGCCCCGGCCGTGCGACGCGGCCGGGGCGGGAAGAAGGAGGAGGTGGTGTCAGTCCTCGTCGCCGTTGCGCTTGGCGACGCCCATGGCGACCAGCGCCGCGCCGAGGACGGCGAGGCCGGTGGCCACGCGGTCGGTGCGGAGCTCGCCGTCGCTGTCGTGGGTGACCTCGTCGAGCTTGAGGCGGGCCTGGTCGGCGGCGACCTGGGCGCGCGTCTTGAGGTCGGTGCCGGCCGCGCCCTCGGTGACGTAGGTCGTGGTGCCGTCGGCGTTGGTGGTGGTGCTGGCGAAGCCCTGGCCGGAGGTGCTCGAGGAGCGCGAGGAGGTCAGGTCCTGGACCTTGGCCGTGGCCTGCGCCTTGAGGTCACCGGCCTTGGCGGTCGCCTGCGCCTTGAGCTCGTCGGCCTTGACCATGGCCTGCAGCTTGAGGTCCTCGGCCTTGGCCTTGGCGATGTCGACCGCGGACGCGTCCTCGTCGTGGGCGATGCCGTAGCCGTCGGCCGACGTGGTGCCCATGAACGAGCGGTACTTGCTCATCAGCGTCGAGCGGAGCGCACGCTTCTGCTCCTCGACGATGTTCTTGGGCTGCGCACGGAAGGCCAGCTCGTCGATGGTGGCGGCCAGCCGCTCGCGGCTCTTGGCAATGTCGGACTCGAGCTCGGACACGGACTTGTTCTGGTCGGTCACGATGATCTCCTCGTGCGGTCGTTAGGCGTGCTGGACGCAGGTCCTCGATGTGACGATAACGCAGGCGGGGTGCCCTGGTCGGGATCCCGCGCAGACGCGGCTCGACCCTCGTCATACCCCCTAGGCTCGGGCTGCAACCACCCGCCGCAGACACCCCTTGGAGGCTCCCCGTGGCCCGTCTCGAGACCGGCGACCTCGCGCCCGACTTCACGCTCCCCTCCGACACCGGCGAGCAGGTCTCGCTGCGGGACTTCCGAGGGCGCAAGGTGATCCTGTTCTTCTACCCCGCGGCGATGACGCCCGGCTGCACCACCCAGGCCTGCGACTTCCGGGACTCGCTGGAGCGGTTGCGGGCCGCGGGCTACGAGGTGGTCGGCATCAGCAAGGACGCCCCCGAGCGGCTGGCGCGCTTCCGCGAGAAGGAGGGCCTCACCTATCCCCTGCTCGGCGATCCCGAGCTGGCGGTGCTGCAGGCCTACGGCGCGTATGGCGAGAAGAAGAGCTACGGCAAGACCATCACCGGGGTCATCCGCTCCACCGTGGTCGTCGACGAGCAGGGCCGGGTCGAGCTCGCGCGCTACAACGTCAAGGCCAAGGGGCACGTCGCGATGCTGTCCGGCCTGCTCGGCCTGGGCGAGTAGTCTCGCCCCCAGCCCGGCGGTGCCAGCCGACCGGGTCTCGCGCACGTGGTGGAACTGGCAGACACGCAGGATTTAGGTTCCTGTGCTCCGGCGTGCGGGTTCGAGTCCCGCCGTGCGCACCGCCCCGCCCCTCCTCCCTGCCTGCGGCCGGGTTGCGATGATGGCCATATGCCGACCCGCGACCTGTCCGTGCCGCCCGGACCCGGGCTGCCCCAGGGTCTCGTGATCCCCGCCGCCGAGCTCGTCGAGCGCTTCTCGCGCAGCTCCGGCCCGGGTGGGCAGGGCGTCAACACGACCGACTCGCGCGTCCAGCTGTCGTGGTCACCGGTGTCGTCGGCCGCGCTCACCGAGTCCCAGCGCAGCCGCGTCGTGGCGCACCTGGGTGCCCGGCTCGTCGACGGCGCGGTCACCGTGGACGCCTCCGAGCACCGCTCGCAGCGCCGCAACCGGGTGGCCGCCCGCGAGCGCCTCGCCGCGGACCTGCGGGCCGCCCTGGCCCCGCCGCCGCCCGCCCGGCGAGCGACCAAGCCCACCAAGGGCTCTCAGCGACGGCGCCTCGCTGCCAAGGCGCGTCGCTCCGACGTGAAGTCCCACCGGGCGCGCCCCGCACGCGACGACTGAGCCTGGTGTCGAGCTGCCCGCACGGACGAGGCTCCTGGGGCGGGGCACGTCGACCCGCTCGCCCGTGCGGAGCCCGAGCGGCTCAGCCGAGCAGCCGGGGGATCTCCGCCGCGAGCGCCCGGAAGGCCTTGCCGCGGTGGGAGATCGCGTTCTTCTCCTCCGCGGCGAGCTCGGCGGCGGTGCGGGTGTCGCCGTCGACCTGCAGGATCGGGTCGTAGCCGAAACCGTTGTCCCCACGCGGCTCCCGGGTCAGCGTCCCCGGGAAGTCGCCCTCCCGGCAGACGACCGTGCCGTCCGGGAGCGCGACCACGGCGGCGCAGCGGAAGCGCGCTCCTCGGTGCTCGTCCGGCACGTCGGCGAGCTGGGCGAGCAGCAGGTCGAGGTTGGCCCGGTCGTCGCCGTGGCGTCCCGCCCAGCGTGCGGAGAAGACCCCGGGGGCGCCGCCGAGCACGTCGACGGACAGCCCCGAGTCGTCGGCGACGGCAGGCAGGCCCGTCGTCCGGGCGGCATAGGTGGCCTTGAGCGTGGCGTTGGCCTCGAAGGTCACGCCGGACTCGACGACGTCCTCCAGCCCGGGGAAGGCGTCGAGCCCGACGACCTCGACGTCCGGCAGCGTCTCGGCGAGGATCGCCTGCAGCTCGCGGACCTTGCCGGCGTTGCGGGTGGCGAGGACCAGGCGGCTCATCGGATCCGCTCCCGCGGCGCCTGCTCGAGCGCTTCGGCCTGCAGCCGGGTGAGCTCGGCGCAGCCGTCGGTCGCGAGGACGAGCAGCGCGTCCAGCGTGGCCTTGTCGAAGGGCTCGGCCTCGGCGGTGCCCTGCACCTCGACGAAGCGCCCGTCGCCGGTCATCACGACGTTCATGTCGGTGTCGGCGGTGGAGTCCTCGGGGTAGTCCAGGTCGAGGACCGGCTGCCCCTGGACGACGCCCACCGACACGGCGGCGACCGAGCCCCGCAGCGGCTGCGCGGTCCGGGCGATGGCGCCCTGCTCCCGTCCGGTGGTGATGGCGTCCGCGAGCGCGACATACGCACCGGTGATGGCGGCGGTGCGGGTGCCGCCGTCGGCCTGCAGCACGTCGCAGTCGACGACGATCGTGTTCTCCCCCAGCGCCTTCGTGTCGACGACGGCACGCAGGGAGCGGCCGACCAGCCGGGAGATCTCGTGGGTGCGGCCACCGATCCTGCCCTTGACCGACTCCCGGTCGGAGCGGGTGTTGGTCGAGCGCGGGAGCATGGCGTACTCCGCCGTCACCCACCCCTTGCCCTGCCCCTTGAGCCAGCGCGGCACACCCTCGGTGAAGCTGGCCGCGCACAGGACCCGGGTGCGCCCGAACTCGACGAGCACCGAGCCCTCGGCGTGGTCGAGCCAGTTGCGGGTGATCCGGATCTCGCGGAGCTGGTCGGGGGCGCGGCCGTCGTGGCGATCAGTCATGTCCCCCAGCCTAGTCAGGGCGTATGCCGACCGGCGTCGTCCGGCTGCGCCAGCCGACGACGCTGCGCCGCGCCCACGGCCACGATGATCGCCGCCCACAGGCAGGTGGTGCCCACCACGGCGGCGTAGTGCGCGGTCCACTCCCCGGGCGTGCCCTCGAAGGTGGTCAGCCCGTCGCGGAAGGCCAGCACGTCCTCGAAGACCCCGAGGCTCTGGTGCCCGCCGGACGAGCGAGCGCCGATCTGCACCTCCATCACCCGCACCCAGCCGTAGGCCCACACCGGCCACAGGACCCAGCGCAACCGGCGGCCGACGCCGGTGGCCCGCAGCACCCGCCACATCACCCACGGGCCGTAGAACCAGCTCACCACGGGCACGATCCACCCCAGGAGGCTGGTGAAGTCACCGCTCGGCCGGGCGGACGGGTCGAGCCGCTGCGCCAGTCGCTCGGCGCAGCGCACCCAGGTGTAGCCCGTCAGCAGCATCGCGATGTCGACGATGGCTGCCACGTTGCTCCACCCCTCCAGCGAACGCTCCAGCTCCCACCAGTGCTCGTTGCCGACCGGCGGGGCGGCGTGCGCGGTGACGAGCAGTCGCAGCAGGACCGCGTTGAGCACCAGCCAGGCCAGGGCCAGGGCGATCGCCGCCCACCCCACCCGACGCTGCCAGGCCACGGCGTGCGCCAGCCCCTTCGTCTGCACCATCTCCACCTGCACCGGGCCCCCGCCCGCCACCGCCACGCCCTTCGTCATACCCCAACGCTAGCCAACGATGTTCACCTCCCGGACACCTGCCCCGCCCCCCTCCGAGCCTGCGGGCAGGTCGCTCTCCCCCGTGGTGTCATGGCCGTATGACGGCATCGCACCCCGCCCCGACCGCTCGCCGCCGACCCGGGTGGCTCGCGATCGCCGTGCTGGCCCTCGTCGGGTGGCTGGCCGTCGGGGGGCTCGGCGGCCCGCTGGTCGGCAAGCTGTCGACGGTGCAGAAGAACGACCAGGCGTCCTTCCTGCCCGCGGGCGCCGAGTCGACCAAGGCCCGGGAGGTGGCCGCGCGCTTCCAGCCGCAGACCACGCTGCCGTACTTCGTGGTGGTGACCCGGGACTCGGGGCTCACCCCGGCCGACCTCGCCGCGGTGCGGCGCTATGCCGACTCGGTGCCGGGCCTGCGCCTGCCGGGCTCCTCGACCCGGACCGTCAAGGACTTCCTGGCCGGCCCGGTCGTCGCCATACCGTCGCAGGACGGCAAGGCGCTCCTCGTGCCCGTCACCGTGGACAGCACCCGCACCGCCACCGAGGTGGACGGGATCAAGCCGGTCGGGGCCGTCGCCGAGGCGCTGCGCACGGCGCGGGACGGCAACCTGCGGGCGGACGGGCTGCAGGCTTACGTCGCCGGGCCGGGCGGCTTCACGGCGGACCTCACCACGGCCTTCGCCGGCATCGACGGCATCCTGCTGCTCGTCGCCCTCGGGGTGGTGCTGGTGATCCTGCTCGTCGTCTATCGCAGCCCGGTCCTGCCGATCGCGGTGCTGGTGACGGCGATCTTCGGGCTCGCCGCGGCCGGTCTGGTGCTCTACCCGCTCGCCGAGGGCGACCGGCTGAGCCTGTCCGGCCAGAGCCAGGGCATCCTGTCGATCCTCGTGGTGGGCGCGGCCACGGACTACGCGCTGCTGCTCGTCGCGCGCTACAAGGAGGAGCTGCACGACCAGGAGGACCACTGGACGGCGCTCGCCCGGGCCTGGCGCGGGTCGGTCGAGCCGATCGTGGCCAGCGGCGGCACCGTGGTCCTGGGCCTGCTCTGCCTGCTGCTGTCCGACCTCGGCAACAACCGCAGCCTGGGGCCGATCGGCGCCCTGGGCATCGCGGGGGCGATCCTGGCGGCGCTGACCTTCCTGCCCGCCGTGCTCGGCCTGGCGGGACGACGGATCTTCTGGCCCGCCATCCCCCGGGTGGACCACGCGCACGCCGAGGACGCCCTGGCCGACACCTCCCGCCGCACCGTCTGGGGCCGCGTCGCCCGCCTCGTCGGCGACCACCCGCGCCGGGCCTGGGTCGCCTCCGCCCTGCTGCTCGCCGCCTGCGCCGCCTGCGTCCCGGTGATCGAGGCCGACGGCGCCCCGCAGTCGTCCTTCTTCACCACCCCGGTGGAGTCCGTGACCGGCGGCCAGGCGCTCGCCGAGCACTTCCCCGGCGGCTCCGGCGCACCCGTGCAGGTGATCGTCGCGCAGGACCGGCTCGCCCGAGCCGCCGCCGCCGTCACGGGGATCGACGGGGTCGCCTCGGTCGTTCCCTTCAGCGGCCAGCCCGGGGGCGCGGGCGGCCGTCCCGGCGCCGGCGAGCCGCCCAAGGCCGTCGACGGCCGGGTCCTGCTGCAGGCCACCACCACCGCGGCCGCCGACACCCCCGCCGCCCAGGACGTGGTGCGGGAGATCCGCGCGGCGGTCCACCCGATCGACGAGTCCGCCCTGGTCGGTGGCACGGCCGCGCAGGGACTGGACTCGCGCGACGCGGGCGTCCATGACCTGCGCGTCGTCGGCCCGGCCATCCTGCTCGTGGTCTTCCTGGTGCTGGTGCTCCTGCTGCGCTCCCTGGTCGCCCCGATCCTGCTGACCCTCGCCAACGTCCTCAGCTTCGCGGCCACGATGGGGGTCTTCGGGGTGCTGTTCTTCTGGGTGCTGGACTGCCCCGGCGTCGACCCGACCGTGCCGCTCTACGGCTTCGTCTTCCTCGTGGCGCTGGGCATCGACTACTCGATCTTCCTGATGACCCGGGTCCGCGAGGAGGCCCGGGCGCGAGGCACCCGCGAGGGCGTGCTCGTCGGTCTGGCCGTCACCGGCGGGGTGATCACCAGCGCGGGCATCGTCCTCGCCGCGACCTTCTCGGCGCTGGGGGTGCTGCCGCTCAGCTTCCTGGTCCAGGTCGCCTTCATCGTGGCCTTCGGTGTGCTGCTCGACACCTTCGTCGTCCGCTCCCTGCTGGTGCCCGCCCTCGTCCGCGAGCTGGGTCCGCGCACGTGGTGGCCGTCCGCGCTGTCCCGCGAGGCCCGTTAGCCCCCGTCCGTCACGCCGGACGCATCCGCGTCACCGTGGGGTGGCAGGTTGCGATCACCGTTGGGGCCGAGCAGCATCGAGCCATGCCTCTCGTGGAGACCGGGCCCGTGCCCGGTGGCGTCCGTATCGGCTGGGTGCTCACCGCGGACCGGCACCGCGTGTGGGAGCACCTGGTCCGCGCGGAGACCCTCCCGCAGTGGCTCGGGCGGCTGGTGAGCGGTTCCCTGGACCCAGGCGCAGAGCTCGTCATCGAGCACGAGCCGGGCCATCCCTGCCGCAGCCGGGTCCTGGACCACTCCCCCGCCGAGTTCCTGCACCTGACCTGGCAGCTCCCGGGCGAACCGGTCTCCCAGCTCGACCTGTCCCTGGAGGACCGCGCCGACCGTTGCCTGCTGGTGCTGCGCCACGAGGACCTCGGTGACCTGGCCGCGTCCTACCTGCCCGGCTGGATCACCCACCTGAGCTACTTCGAGAGCTCGCTGACCGGCGCACCGCTCCGCGGCGAGCACTTCTGGCTGCTCTACGCGACCTTCCAGGAGCTCACCGCCTGCTAGCTCGGGCGGCTCCGCTCAGAGGGAGTACGTCACCTCGGGCTGCGCCAGCTCGACCTCGCCGGGCCACACCTGCGCCGCCTGGGCGCGGCACACCTGCGGGTCGTTCCACGCCGGGAGGTGGGTGAGCATCAGCCGCTGCACCCCCGCCTGGACGGCGGCCTGCGCGCACCGACGCCCGGTCATGTGGATGCCCCGGGTCGCGTCCCGTCCCTCGACGAAGGCCGAGTCGGCCAGCAGCAGGGTCGCCCCCGAGGCCAGCGACACGAGCCCCTCGCACAGGTCGGTGTCGCCGGAGTAGACGAGCACCACGCCGTCGGCCTCGACCCGCACGGCGTAGGCCAGGACCGGGTGCCACACCTCGGCCACGGTGATCGTGAACGGCCCCACGGTCACGGGCGACCCGGCCACCCAGTCGTGGAAGTCGAAGGCGGCGAACAGGTCCGAGCCCTCGCCGCCGCCGTACGCCTGGGCCAGCCGCTCGCCGGTCCCGACCGGACCCCACACCGGGACCGGCGTGCCGGGGCCGCCGGGACGGTACTTCTGGGTGACGTAGAGCCCGCACATGTCCAGGCAGTGGTCGGGGTGCAGGTGCGACAGGAGCACGGCGTCGACGGACCCCAGGGGAAGGTGCCGCTGCAGCACGCCGAGCGCGCCGTTGCCCAGGTCCAGCAGCACCGACCAGATGCGCCCGTCGGCGTCCTCCGCCTGCACGAGATAGCTGGACGCCGGCGATTCCGGCCCCGGGAAGGACCCCGAGCACCCGATGACGGTCATCCTCACGGCGCCCCCCTGTCGTCGGCGAAGACGGTGTCCACCTCGGGCCCGAGGAACCGGCGCGCCAGTCGCCGGAACTCGGCCGGGTCCCCCGTGGTCGTGAAGCTGTGGACGGGAGTCCCCTGGTCGGCCGGGCGCAGCGCGTCGGCGTCCGCCAGCACGCGGTAGACGTCCTTGGCAGTCTCGTCCGCGGAGGACACCAGTGTCACCGTGTCTCCCATCACATAGGACAGGACGCCGGTCAGCAGCGGGTAGTGGGTACACCCGAGGATCAGCGTGTCCACGCCCTGCGCGATCACCGGCTCGAGGTACTCCCGGGCCACCTCGACGACCTCCTTGCCGCCCGTCACCCCCGACTCGACGAACTCCACGAAGCGCGGGCACGGCTGACTGATCACCCGGATCTGCGGAGCCGCCGCGAAGGCGTCCGGGTAGGCCCGCGACTGGTGCGTCCCGCGGGTGGAGATCACCCCGACGACGTCGTTGCGGGTGGCCGCCGCCGCTCGCCGGACGGCCGGGCGGATCACCTCGACGACGGGCACGACATACCGCTCCCGCGCGTCGTGCAGCACCGCCGCCGACGCGGTGTTGCAGGCGATCACCAGGCACTTGACCCGGTGGTCGACCAACCGGTCGAGGCACTCGAGGGCATAGCGGCGGGTCTCCGCGATGGGTCTGGGGCCGTACGGCGCCCGCGCGGTGTCCCCGAGATAGGCGATGGACTCGCTGGGCATCTGGTCCAGCACCGCCCGCGCCACCGTCAGCCCGCCATACCCGCTGTCGAAGATGCCGATGGGTGCGTCGCTCACCCGAGGAGGATAGTGCGGCCTGACCTGCCTGCCCGCGCAGGCCTGCCGGGGGCGGCCGGATCCGCCGGGCCCGGCGGCCCAGGCGATCCCGACCGCCCCGGCAGGTCACTCGTGGTGCCTGCGCGACAGGAAGGCGCGGGTCCGCTCGTGGCGCGGCGCCCCGATCACCTCGGCGGGCGTGCCCTCCTCGACCACGACTCCGCCGTCCATGAAGACGATCCGGTCAGCCACGTCCCGGGCGAAGGCCATCTCGTGGGTCACCACGATCATCGTCATGCCCGACGCGGCGAGCTCCCGCATCACCGAGAGCACCTCCCCCACCAGCTCGGGGTCGAGCGCCGACGTGGGCTCGTCGAAGAGCATCAGCTTGGGCTGCATCGCCAGGGCCCGGGCGATCGCGACGCGCTGCTGCTGACCGCCGGACAGCTGGGCGGGATAGGCCGCGGCCTTCTCCGCCAGCCCGACTCGGTCGAGCAGCCCGAGCGCCCGCTCCCGCACCACGTCCTTGGCCTCGCGCCTGACCTGCACCGGCGCCTCCATGACGTTGGCGAGCACCGTCATGTGCGGGAACAGGTTGAACCGCTGGAAGACCATCCCGATCTCCCGACGCTGGGCCGCGACCTGGGCGTCGGTGAGGTGGTGCAGCCTGCCGCCGACCTCGCGGTAGCCGATCAGCTCCCCGTCGACCCAGATCCGGCCACGGTCGATCGACTCCAGCTGGTTGATGCACCGCAGGAAGGTCGTCTTGCCCGAGCCCGAGGGCCCGAGCAGGCACACGACCTGCCCCTCGTGCACATCCACGTCGATGCCCTTGAGCACCTCGTTGCCGTGGAAGGCCTTGTGCACCCCGAGCGCCCGCACGAGCGGCTGCCTCGCCGGCTCGGTGGCGCGAGGACTCTCCTGCGCCGTGGCCCCGGCGCCGTTCGTCATGCCGCCGCCCGTCATCAGTGGCTCCCCGTGGTGCCGAGCAGGTGGTCGACCTGCTGCTGTCGCCGGGACGGCTTGCTGCCGAAGCCGCGACCGAAGTGCCGCTCCAGGAAGTACTGGCCGACCATCAGGACCGAGCAGATCACGACGTACCAGCACACCGCGGCCATCATCGTCGGCATGATCTTGAGCGTCCGGTTGCCGATGACCTGGGTCTGGTAGAAGAGCTCCCAGCTGATGGGGACCGCGGACAGCAGCGAGGTGTCCTTGACCATGGCGAGGGTCTCGTTGCCGGTGGGCGGCACGATCACCCGCATCGCCTGCGGCAGCACGATCCGGCGCATCGTCTGCCCGGACGACATGCCCAGGGCCTGGGCCGCCTCCCGCTGGCCCGGGTCGACCGACAGGATGCCGGCACGGGCGATCTCGGCCATGTAGGCCGCCTCGGAGATGCCCAGCCCGATCGCCCCGGCCCAGATGGTGTTGGACCACGCGTTGATGTCCACCGTGGCGAAGGTCGCGTCCCAGTCCAGGCCGAGCGCCCCGGCGAGCTGCCGGCCGAAGGGGACCCCGATCGACAGCTGCGGGTAGAGGTAGCCGATGCCGGTGCCGAGCATGGTGAGCAGCACCAGGCGCGGGATCGAGCGGAAGAACCACGTGTAGACCGCGGCCGTGCCGCTGAGCACGGGGTTGGCCGAGAGCCGCATCACGGCGAGGACCACGCCGAGGACGACGCCGATCACCATGGCGATGACCGTGCCGATGACGGTGCCGAGCATCAGCCCCTTGAGCACGGGCGTGTAGTTCATCACCCGCAGCATGAAGGGGATGTCCCAGCGCGGGTTGGTCAGGAAGGAGCTGACCAGCATGGCGACCAGGACGGCGATGACCGCGACGGCGACCCAGCGCCAGGGGTGCCGCACCGGTCGCGCGTCGATGGCGCCGGGCCGGTCGGCGGCGGGGCCGTCCGGGCGCACCGGCTCGGTGACGGAGGTGGCCATGGGTCAGGGGTTGACGGTGAAGGAGGAGACGCCGCCGTCGGCGTTGTTCCACCGGTCGAGGATCTTCCGGTAGTCCCCGGACCTCGCCAGGGCGGCGTAGGCCTCGGAGATCACCTGCGCGAAGTCGGCCTGGGCCTTGGGGACGACGATGCCGTACGGCGCGGAGTCGTACATCGTGCCGACGACCTCGAGCTGGCCGCTGGTCTGCTTGATGGCGTAGTTGGTGACCGGAGAGTCGGCGGCCATGGCCTCGACCTTGCCGGAGACCAGGTCCGCGGTGACCTTGGACTGCTCGGTCTCGACGACCGTGGTGATGGCGGGTCGGCCGCCGTCGGTGCACTTCTTGGAGCGGGCGGCGAGGTCGTCGACCTGGACGGTGCCCTTCTGCACGCCGACCTTCAGGCCGCAGGCCTTGTCCGGGTCCACCTGCGTGGGGTTGCCCTTCTTCACCGCCCACAGGGTGCCGGCGTTGAAGTACTGCACCATGGTGACCTGCTTCTTGCGCTCGTCGTTGATGGTCAAGGACGAGACGCCCACGTCGTACTTCCCGCTGGTGACTCCCAGGATGATCGACGGGAACTCGGCGTTGGTGAACTCCGCCTTCAGACCGAGCTTCTGCATCGCCGCGGCGAACAGGTCGACGTCCATGCCCGTCACCGTCTGGCCGTCGGCGCCCATGAACTCGTTGGGGGCGTACGACGCGTCCGAGCCCACCGTGACCGTGCCCTTGGCCTTGATCGCGGCCGGGACCTTGGCCGCCAGGGCCGCGTCGACGGTCTGGGTGGCCGGGGCGGAGTCCGTGCCCGCCGCCTTGCCTGCCGTCGAGGGGGTGTCGAGGGAGTCCGACCCGCAGGCCGTCAGCGCGAGGGAGGCGGTGGCGGCGAGGGTGATGGCGGTGGCCGTGGACAGGGCGGAGCGACGAAGCACGGGGACCTCCTGTGGGGGTGCGGTGCCCGTACCCTGTCATGCATCACTATGCAGCGCAATGCAGCGCAATGCAAATTTCACCCAGTGGTGCCCGCCGCATCCGAATCGTGACCAAGCCTCTGACGGCCTGGCCTGCGGACCCCCTGGACCGCCGAGCGACTCAGCGGATCAGGGACTCGGCGAGCGTCTCCTGCAGCCAGGTGAGGAACTCGTAGAGCGCCGCGGTCTGCACGTGCGGGTCGTCCTCGCCATGCCGCTCGACGAGCAGCTCGAGCTCCTCCGGCTCCTCGTCGGCGCGCAGCCCGAGGCGCTCCCCCAGGACCAGCCGCACGTCCGTGAGCGCCACCGTCAGCTGCCCCGCCTCCTGGGGCGAGAGGGTGACCACCTCGGGGTCGCGGGCCCGGGCGAGCAGGGTGATCGCGGCGTCGATCGTCGCGACCTTGCGCTGCCGCAGCCCCATCTCGGTGAGCCGGCGGAACTCCTCGCCCTCCACGGACGCGCGCTCGCCGTCGTCCCGCCGCGCGTCGGGGAAGAGCCGACGCACCGCCGGGTCGGCCTGGGGCCGGGGGGCGTGGTCGAGCCCGGCCATCGCGTCCGCCAGCGGGTCACCCGTCAGCTCCGGCATGGGCGGGTCCATCTCCCGCACCAGGCGGGCGACCTGGCCCAGGAGGCTGACGACGAGGTCGCGCTCGTCCTCGTCCAGGTGACCGACGACCGTGTCGCCGTGCCGACGAAATGCCTGAGCCATCAGGAGTCCTGCTGGTAGGTCGCCCACAGGCCGTAGCCCTGCAGCGCCTCGGTGTCGCGCTCCATCTGGTCGCGGCTGCCGTTGCTCACGACCGCCCGACCCTCCAGGTGGACGTCCATCATGAGCCGCTCCGCGTGGATCCGGGCGTAGCCGAAGTACTCCTGGAAGACGAAGGTCACGTAAGACATGAGGTTGACCGGGTCGTTCCACACCAGGGTCACCCAGGGCAGGTCGGGGGCGAGAGCCTCCTGCGACCGCGGCTGGTCGAGCTCGACAGGTGCGACGGACATGGCGTCAGTGTAGGTCCCGCGACCGCGCCCTCCGGAGGTCGCCGGAGCCGACGAGCTGCTTCCGGGGCGGGCTCGGCCGGGTCGTCCTGCCCCGGATGCCGACCCCGAGGGCCGATCACTGCGCGTCAGGAGCAGCGGGCTGGCGCGTGCACGACCACGACGGTCGTGACAGGCCAATGGTGCTGTGCCTGCTCACTGTGCGCACCGTCGACGGGTCCGAAAGGATGATCCTGGGGGGCCCGGACCGCCGCAGCCTTGGCACAGCCCGGGAGAGGCCGTAGGACTGGCATCGCATCTCTACACCCGTGAACGATCCCTCCACCGCTCTGGGAGCATCCATGCGTCATCTCCTGCGTGCGTCGGCCCAGCTGACCCTCGCCACCGCCACCATCGCCGCCACCGTCCTGGCCCCGACCACCGCGTCCGCCGACGAGTCCTCCGCCCCGGCTCCCGTCCATCTCGCGAAGGGCCGCACGGCGATCGCCTCGGGCGACAAGGGCTACCTGGTGGTCCTCAAGGACAAGCCCGCCGCCGACCGCAAGAGCGACCGGGGCCTCGCTGTCGTCGCCCAGACCGCCACGCTGGCGGCCAAGCGTGGCGCCACCGCCGGCGCCAAGGACGTCAAGCCGCTGACCGGCATCGGCGCGTATGCCGCGACGATGGACGCCGCCACCGTGGAGAAGGTCCGCCGCGACCCCGACGTCCTGATGATCTCCGAGCAGCGAGTCAAGAAGATCTCCGAGACCTGGGGCCTGGACCGCGTCGACCAGCGCCAGCTCCCCCTGGACAACACCTACGCCCCCAAGGGTGACGGCTCCGGCGTCACGGCGTATGTCATCGACACGGGCGTCAACGCCAAGCACACCGAGTTCACCGGGCGCCTCGAGCAGGGCTTCTCCGCCCTCGGCGGCACCAGCGACGACTGCAACGGCCACGGCAGCCACGTCGCCGGCTCCATCGCCGGCACGAAGTACGGCCTGGCCAAGAAGGCCACCGTCGTCCCCGTGCGGGTCATGACCTGCGAGGGCTCCTCCAAGGGCACCTCCGTCGAGGACGGCATCGACTGGGTCGTCAAGAACGCCAAGAAGCCCGCCGTCGCCAACCTCTCCCTCGGCGGCGACGCCGACCCGGCCTTCGACCAGGCCGTCAAGCGGCTCGTGGACGCGGGCATCCTGACCGCCGTCGCGGCCGGCAACGACTCGACCGACGCCTGCAACAACTCCCCGGCGCGCGAGCCCTCCATGATCACCGTCGCGGCGACCAACAAGTCCGACAAGCTCGCCTACTTCTCCAACTACGGCAAGTGCGTCGACGTGGCTGCCCCCGGCGAGGACATCACCTCCGCATGGAAGGGCGGCTCGACCGCCACCGACACCATCTCCGGCACCTCGATGGCGTCCCCGCACGTCGCCGGCGGGCTCGTGCTCTACGCCCAGGTCAACCCCAGCGCCACCCAGGAGCAGGCAGCGCAGGCACTGACCGAGACGGCCACCAAGGACGCGCTCAAGGGCTCCCTCAACGGCACGCCCAACCGCCTGCTGTACGTCAACGACTTCAAGGAGGGCCCGGCTCCGGCCCCCACCTCGACGCCGGCCCCGGTCCCCACCGAGACCTCCACCCCCGCGCCGACCCCGACCGAGACGTCCACCACCACCCCGGCCCCGGTCCCCACCGAGACCTCCACCCCCGCGCCGACCCCGACCGAGACGTCCACCACCACCCCGGCCCCGGTCCCCACCGAGACCTCCACCCCCGCGCCGACCCCGACCGAGACGTCCACCACCACCCCGGCCCCGGTCCCCACCGAGACCTCCGCCCCGGCCCCGAGCACCAACAACGCCGTCAAGAACGGTGACTTCGAGTCCGCCGGGACCGGCTGGAGCGCCACCCCCGGCGTCATCAACACCAACCCCGGACGCAAGGCCCACTCCGGCTCCGGCAAGCTCTGGCTCGCCGGCACCGGCCGCATGAACTGGCAGCGCGCCCAGCAGACCGTCAAGGTCCCCACCGGCAACCCCAAGCTCACCTACTGGGTCGCCATCGACACCGCCGAGACCAGCAAGTACGCCCGCTTCGACAACGCCCGCGTCGCCATCAACGGCACCCCCGTCGCGTCCTACTCCGCCCAGGACAAGACCAACGGCTACGTCCAGAAGACCGTCGACCTGACCAAGTACGCCGGCAAGACCATCACCCTCGGCTTCTCCGCCAGCGAGGACTACACCCGCCAGACCTCCTTCGTCTTCGACGACATCACCATCGGCTGACCCACACCCCCACCGCCTCAGGGCGTCCCAGGCCACCGGCCCGGGACGCCCTGATCGGCATATGCAGGATCGATCACGACCTGACGCGGGCGCCCCCGCCTGACTCCTCGGGCTGCTCCTGTGACGAAAAGTTCACCGAGAGAAAGACGAACGGAGGCTAGACAGGAACCTGTGTCGGGGCTGAGGATAATCACCCGTACGGGCTCACTTGCCCGGATATCGCTTCACTCGTCAGGAGATCCCATGTCCCTCCACACCGCCCGACGTCGCGCGGTGGGCCTCGGCGCCGCCGCCCTCGTCCTCGCCGGATTCGCCCCGCTCGCCGCTCACGCCGACGAGCCCTGCGCCCCGGCGCCCGTCCATCTCGCGAAGGGCCACACGGCGATCGCCTCGGGCGACAAGGGCTACCTGGTGGTCCTCAAGGACAAGCCCGCCGCCGACCGCAAGAGCGACCGGGGCCTCGCTGTCGTCGCCCAGACCGCCACGCTGGCGGCCAAGCGTGGCGCCACCGCCGGCGCCAAGGACGTCAAGCCGCTGACCGGCATCGGCGCGTATGCCGCGACGATGGACGCCGCCACCGTGGAGAAGGTCCGCCGCGACCCCGACGTCCTGATGATCTCCGAGCAGCGAGTCAAGAAGATCTCCGAGACCTGGGGCCTGGACCGCGTCGACCAGCGCCAGCTCCCCCTGGACAACACCTACGCCCCCAAGGGTGACGGCTCCGGCGTCACGGCGTATGTCATCGACACGGGCGTCAACGCCAAGCACACCGAGTTCACCGGGCGCCTCGAGCAGGGCTTCTCCGCCCTCGGCGGCACCAGCGACGACTGCAACGGCCACGGCAGCCACGTCGCCGGCTCCATCGCCGGCACGAAGTACGGCCTGGCCAAGAAGGCCACCGTCGTCCCCGTGCGGGTCATGACCTGCGAGGGCTCCTCCAAGGGCACCTCCGTCGAGGACGGCATCGACTGGGTCGTCAAGAACGCCAAGAAGCCCGCCGTCGCCAACCTCTCCCTCGGCGGCGACGCCGACCCGGCCTTCGACCAGGCCGTCAAGCGGCTCGTGGACGCGGGCATCCTGACCGCCGTCGCGGCCGGCAACGACTCGACCGACGCCTGCAACAACTCCCCGGCGCGCGAGCCCTCCATGATCACCGTCGCGGCGACCAACAAGTCCGACAAGCTCGCCTACTTCTCCAACTACGGCAAGTGCGTCGACGTGGCTGCCCCCGGCGAGGACATCACCTCCGCATGGAAGGGCGGCTCGACCGCCACCGACACCATCTCCGGCACCTCGATGGCGTCCCCGCACGTCGCCGGCGGGCTCGTGCTCTACGCCCAGGTCAACCCCAGCGCCACCCAGGCCCAGGCGGCGCAGGCGATCGTCGACAGCTCCACCAAGGACGTCCTCACGGGCACCCTGTCGGGCACGCCCAACCGGCTGCTCTACGTCAACGACTTCACCGGCGGCGGTGACGGCCCCACGCCGACGCCGACGGGCACCCCCACCAGCACGCCCACGGGCACCCCGACCTCGACCCCGCAGCCCGGCGGCAACGCCGTGACCAACGGCGACTTCGAGGCCGGCCAGTCCGGCTGGACCGGCTCCAACGGCCCGATCACCGACAACACCGGCCGCAAGGCCCACTCCGGCACCTGGAAGCTGTGGCTCGGCGGCAACGGCAAGACCACCAGCGAGTACGCCCAGCAGACCATCACCGTCCCCACCGGCTCCCCCAAGCTGACCTACTGGGTCGCCATCGACACCGCCGAGACCACCGCCTACAGCAAGTACGACAAGGCCACCATCACCATCGACGGCACCGCGGTCGCGTCCTACTCCAACCTGGACAAGACCAACGGCTACGTCCAGAAGACCATCGACCTGACCAAGCACGCCGGCAAGACCGTCACCCTCAAGCTCGCCGCCACCGAGGACTCCATCAACCAGACCTCCTTCGTCATCGACGACATCACGGTCCAGTGACCCGAGCCTGACGGCACCCCGCACCCGACGCGCCCCGGACCTGCCAGGTCCGGGGCGCGTCCGCACACCGCTCCTGGCACCACCGTCCCGACAGATCGGCGAGAGGGACGGTCGGGGGTGGACGAACGTTCACACCGGGTGCTCCGAGACTGTGTCGCGCGGGCGGCCCCACGGCCCATGCCGGGAATTCTTCGCCCCGAGCTGTGTCACTGTGAGTTCTTGGCCGTGCGCTGAACGTATGAAGTCACGACGGGCCACGCCGAGGCAGCCTTCCGCTGGGCACCGCCAGAACGTATGACAGGGAGCGCCCCGGTCCTCATCCCGCCCAGGAGCCCCCCATGCGCCACCGTCTCGCGGCATCGTTCGCCCTCACCACCCTCATGGTCGCCTCGGCCGCGGCAGCCCCCGTCGCCGCAGCCGTCCCCGACGACACCGCCACCCCGCTCACCCCCGTCCAGCTCGCCGCCGGCCACAGCGTCACCGACGCCGGCGAACGCACCTACGTCGTCATGCTCAAGGACACCCAGGCCGGTCAGCGAGCCACCCTCGCCGGGCGTCGGACCATCGCCGAGGTCGCCACCGCGGCCGCCGCCCGCGGCAAGGACAAGGGCGCCAAGGTCCACAAGACCCTCACCGGTCTGGGCGCCTACACCGCCGCCATGGACGCGGCAGCGCTCGCCGCGGTGCGCCAGGACCCGGCCGTGCAGCTGGTCGCCGAGCCCACGGTCAAGCGTGCCTCCGTGACGTGGGGCCTGGACCGCGTCGACCAGCGCCAGCTCCCCCTGGACAACACCTACGCCCCGCAGGGCGACGGCTCGGGCGTGCATGCCTACGTCATCGACACGGGCATGAACATGTCCCACCAGGAGTACACCGGCCGCACCGAGGCCGGCTACAACGCCATGGGTGACGGCCGCAGCCCCGAGGACTGCAACGGTCACGGCACCCACGTCGCCGGCACCATCGGCGGCACGACCTACGGCGTCGCCAAGAAGACCACGCTCGTGCCCGTCCGGGTGCTCGGGTGCAGCGGCTCGTCCGCCGGGTCCTCCGTCGAGGACGGGATCGACTGGGTCATCAGGAACGCCAAGAAGCCCGCCGTCGCCAACATGAGCCTCGGCGGCGGCGCCGACTCCGGCCTGGACGCCGCGGTCAAGCGCCTCGGCGAGTCGGGGGTGATCATCGCCGTCGCCGCCGGCAACGACAGCAAGGACGCGTGCGGCAGCTCCCCCGCCCGCGAGCCCAGCGCGATCACCGTCGGCGCCACCACCAGCACCGACGCCGCGTCGAGCTTCTCCAACTACGGTCGCTGCGTGGACCTGTACGCCCCCGGCTCCACCATCACCTCGAGCTGGACCGGCAGCAGCTCGGCCACCAACACCATCTCGGGCACCTCCATGGCGACCCCGCACGTCGTCGGTGGCCTGGCGCTGTACGTGCAGAAGAACCCCGACGCCACCCAGGCCCAGGCCCAGCAGGCGCTGATCGACACCGCCACCAAGGACGTCGTCAAGGGCACCAACGGCTCGCCCAACAGGCTGCTCCACGTCAACGGCTCCGTCGGGACGCCGACCCCGGCGCCCACCACCCCGACCCCGGCCCCGACCACCACGGCTCCGACCCCCACGCCGACCCCGACCACCACCTCCCCGGACCCCACACCTGCGCCCGGCGGCGACTGCGGCAGCTACCCCACCGTGTGGAAGGGCTCCCTGCAGACCGGCGGCGACAGCCGGGAGCCCCACAACTCCTACTACTCCCTCTCGAGGGAGGGCGACCAGGACATCTGCCTGGCCGGGCCCACGAACGCGGACTTCGACATGTACCTGCAGAGGTGGACGGGCTCCGGCTGGGCCACGGTGGCCAGGTCGACCGGCCCCACCAGCAAGGAGCGGATCACCTATGCGAGCCCCGCCGGGGCCTACCGCATCTGGGTGGATGCGGCGAGCGGCTCGGGCGCCTACACCCTGGGCATCGGCATCGGCTGATCCTGCTCGTCCGGGTCGGCCGATCCGGCATACCGACCGAATCCGTCAGACGATCCTCCCCGCAGCGGGGGCGAGCCGCTCGTCGTCCGAGCGGTCCGCCCCCGCTGCGCCGTCGGGCCCGGTTAGAGTGCGTCGCGTGACTAGCGACGTGGCCGGCACGGCCCTCCTCACCGACCACTACGAGCTGACGATGCTGCAGGCGGCCCTGCACTCGGGGGCGGCCCACCGGGACTGCGTCTTCGAGGTCTTCGCCCGGCGGCTGCCGGACGGGCGACGGTATGGCGTCGTCGCGGGCACCGGCCGGGTGGTCGAGGCGATCCGGCGCTTCCGGTTCGGCGACGACGAGATCGCCTTCCTGCGTGAGCACGAGGTCGTGGACGAGACCACCCTGGAGTTCCTCGCGGGCTACCGCTTCAGCGGCGACGTGTGGGGCTACCCGGAGGGCGAGGTCTACTTCCCCGGATCGCCGATCCTCGTCGTCGAGGGCACCTTCGCCGAGGCCTGCATCCTGGAGACGCTGGTCCTGTCGATCATGAACCACGACTCCGCCATCGCCGGCGCGGGCTCGCGGATGGTCACCGCCGCCGAGGAGCGCCCGCTGATCGAGATGGGTTCGCGGCGCACCCACGAGGAGGCGGCCGTGGCGGCCGCGCGCGCGGCCTATATCGTGGGCTTCGACAAGACGTCCAACCTCGAGGCGGGTCGGCGGTATGGCGTGCCCACGACGGGCACCTCCGCGCACTCGTTCACCCTGCTCCACGACACCGAGCACGACGCCTTCCAGGCGCAGGTGGAGTCGCTGGGCAAGAGCACGACGCTGCTGGTCGACACCTATGACGTCAAGGCCGCCGTGGCCGAGGCCGTCGCCGTCGCCGGTCCCGAGCTGGGTGGCGTGCGGCTGGACTCCGGCGACCTGGTGGCGCAGGCCCGGGAGGTACGCGCCCAGCTCGACGAGCTCGGGGCGACCACGACCCGCATCACCGTGACCAGCGACCTGGACGAGTACGCCATCGCCGCGCTGGCGGCCGCGCCGGTGGACGGCTACGGCGTGGGCACCTCGCTGGTGACCGGATCGGGCGCCCCGACGGCGGGCATGGTCTACAAGCTCGTCTCCCGCAAGGGCGACGACGGCCAGTGGGTCTCGGTGGCCAAGGCCTCCGTGTCCAAGACCTCCGTCGGAGGCCGCAAGTACGCCCTGCGCCGCCTGGACGAGCGCGGTGCCGCCGAGGCCGAGGTGATCGGCATCGGCGAGCGCCCGACCGACGACGGCAACGACCGTGAGCTGCTGGTGCAGCTGATGGCGGGCGGTGAGGCGTGCGGCGACCAGTCACTGGCGGCCGCCCGGGCGCGGCACGAGTCGTCGGTCGCCGAGCTGCCCGCCCGCGCCCGCCGGCTGTCCCGCGGCGAGCCGGCGATCCCGACGATCTACGAGGACGACGAGCGATGAGCGACGCCAAGGTCGTCCACGACGAGCAGGGTCCCGGCAGGGCTCGCGCGCTGGTGGTCGTGGACGTGCAGCGGGACTTCTGCGAGGGCGGGTCGCTGGCCGTCGCGGGTGGCGCGGCCGTGGCCGCGGACGTCGCCGACCTGCTCCTGTCGCCGGCGGTGCGGGAGTACGCGCACGTCGTCGCGACCGCGGACTGGCACGTCGACCCCGGCGACCACTGGTCCGAGACCCCCGACTACGTCGACTCCTGGCCGGTGCACTGCCGGGTCGGCACCTCGGGCGCCGAGGTCCACCCGCGCCTGGAGCCGGCCCTCGGCCACGTCGAGGAGACCTTCCGCAAGGGCGAGCATGCCGCTGCCTACTCGGGATTCGAGGGTCGATCGGTCGCCGGCGAGACGCTCGCCGACTGGCTGCGCGCCCGGGGGACCACCGCCGTGGACGTCGTGGGCATCGCCACCGATCACTGCGTGCGGGCGACTGCGCTCGACGCGGCCCGCGAGGGCTTCGACACGCGCGTCCTGCTCGACCTCACTGCCGGGGTCGCCGCCGACACCACCAGCCGGGCGCTGGCCGAGCTGCGGGCCGCGGGCGTGGAGCTCGACGGCACCCCACGCGTGGGCTGACCGGCACCACCGACCTGGGCTGCGAGCGCAGGAGGTGCGCAGATCCACGCCGGGCACCCGTGGAGGGCACGGGCTCAGCGGTGTCGAGCAGCAGCGCCCCGGCCCCGGTCCCCCGCCCGGCGAGAGAGGTGAACAGCACCTGCACCACCCCGAGCTCGTGCCACGGACGGCCGTGTGCCTGCTCCCAGAGCCCTTCGACCAGCCGCGCGTCGCGACCTCGTCGTCGCGGCGCGGCCGGACGAGGATCTCGGAGGCGGTCATGGCCGGGTGGTCGGGCCGTCGTCGCCGGGGGCCTGGCCGGGGAGGCCCGGACCGACCCGGCCGCCATCCTCGCGGGCGACGCGTCCGCGGACCACCAGGGTGCGGCCGGCCTTGTCGTGCAGGGCCTGACGCTGCTTGTCCCCGAGCGGCCACAGCACGTCCACGAGGCTGAACACCATGCCCAGGAAGGGGATGGGCACCAGGTCGCCGAGCCGCTTGACGACGGTGCGGGCTGCGAGCCGGCCGAAGGGCACGGTCAGGGGTGCCTCGGCCCGTCGGACGCTGATGTCGGTGGCGGCGCGCCCGAGGGTGCGGCCCCAGCGCGACAGGCAGCCGATCTCGTAGACGAAGAACACCGCCAGGGTGACCGCCCCGACCTGCAGGAGGGTCGTGGTGTCGGGCTGCGGGATCGCGGGCATGGTGGTCGTCGTCTCCGGCTGGGCGGCGACCTGGTCCATCCACGCCTGCACCTCGGGGATCCAGTCGCGCAGCAGGCTGATCGCGAGCGGGACCGTCAGCAGGGAGAGCAGGAGGCTGTCCAGGACGTGGGCTCCGACGCGTCGCCACCACCCCGCCAGCGGCTGGCCGTCCGGGCCCACGGGGCCCGCGGCATACGCCGGCCAGTGGCCCGGGGGGACCTGGCCCTGCTGGGGCCAGGATCCGTACGACGGCTGCCCGTAGCTGCCCGGTCCGTACGTGCCCGTCCCGTAGCCGCCCTGGCCCCCGCCCTGGCCCGACGGCACGACGTACGGACTGGCCCCGGCGGGACCCTGGCCGGTCGGCCGGTGGAAGTCCTCGGCCCGCTGCCCCTCGCCGATGCTGGACCGCTGCACCTGCGGCGCGACCTTGGGGGCGCGGTGGTCGGTCCACGTCACCCCGTCGAAGTAGCGCAGGAACGCGGGGTCCTGAGGATCGTCGTACCACCCTGAAGGCTGCGTCATGCCCCTAGGGTGCCACGTCACCAGGTCGTCACCCCCCGTCCCGGCGAAGTCCGGGAGGATGTCGCACCGGGGGGGATAGCGTGGGCATCGTGCTCTCCGCGATCCTGCGCCGCCACCTGTCCCGCCACCGGGGCGCCCTCCTGATCGTCGCCGCCTTCCAGACCCTCCAGGTCCTCTGCAACCTCTACCTGCCCACCCTCAACGCCGACGTCATCGACAAGGGCGTCGCGACCGGGGACACGGGCTACGTGCTCCGCGTCGGCGCCCTGATGCTGGGCGTGACCGTGCTGCAGATCCTCACCAACCTCACCGCCATCTACTTCGGAGCCCGCACCGCGATGCGCCTCGGGCGTGACCTGCGGGCGGAGGTCTTCGAGCACGTCGAGACCTTCGCGGCGGAGGAGCTCGGGCGCTTCGGCGCGCCGTCGCTCATCACCCGCACGACCAACGACGTGCAGCAGGTCCAGATGTTCGCCTTCCTCACCCTGGTCCTGGTGTCCTCGACCCCGGTGACGATCATCGGCTCGGTGGTCCTCGCCCTGCACCACGACCGGGCGCTGTCCGCGCTGCTGCTGGTCGTCGTGCCGGTGCTGCTCGTCTCGCTCGGGCTGCTCATCTGGCGGCTGCACCCGCTGTTCCGCCGGATGCAGGTCCAGGTCGACACGGTCAACCAGATCCTGCGCGAGCAGATCACGGGCGTCCGTGTCATCCGGGCCTTCGTCAAGGACCGCGCCGAGCAGGAGCGCTTCGCGGTCGCCAACGAGGACCTGCGGGACGTGTCGATCCGGGCGGGGCGGCTGATGACCTCGATGTTCCCGCTGATCATGCTCGTCATGAATGCCTCGACCGTGGCGCTGGTGTGGTTCGGCGGCCTGCGGATCGACAGCGGCGACATGCAGGTCGGTGACCTCGTCGCGATGATGACCTACCTGATGAACATCCTCATGTCGGTGCTCATGGCCTCGATGATGTTCATGGTCCTGCCGCGGGCCCAGGTGTCAGCCAGGCGCATCGACGAGGTGCTCGGCACCAGCCCGACGATCCTGCCGCCCGCGGACCCGGTGCGCGGCGCGGTGCACGAGGGGGTGGTGCGGCTGGAGGACGTCTCCTTCACCTATCCCGGCGCCGACGACCCGGTGCTGCGCGGCATCACCCTGGAGGCCAGACCCGGCCGGACCCTGGCGGTCATCGGCTCCACGGGAGCCGGCAAGACCACGGTGCTCAACCTCGTGCCGCGCCTGATGGACGTCACCACGGGGCGGGTGACCATCGACGGGGTGGACGTACGCCGGCTGGACCCGGCCGAGCTGTGGGGCTGCTTCGGACTCGTGCCGCAGCGGCCCTACCTGTTCTCCGGGACCGTCGCGAGTAACCTGCGGCTCGGGCGCGAGGACGCCACCGACGAGGAGCTGTGGGCGGCGTTGGAGATCGCCCAGGCCCGTGACTTCGTCGAGGCGATGGAGGGGCAGCTGGACGCTCCCATCAGCCAGGGCGGCACCACGGTGTCCGGCGGGCAACGACAACGCCTCGCCATGGCCCGCGCGATCGTGCGCCGACCGCTGGTCTACCTCTTCGACGACTCCTTCTCCGCGCTCGACTACGCCACGGACGCGGCCCTGCGCCACGCGCTGACCCCCGTGGTGCGTGAGGCCACCGTCATCGTCGTGGCCCAGCGGGTCAGCACCATCCGCGACGCGGACGAGATCGTCGTCCTCGACGAGGGCGAGATCGTCGGCCGCGGCCGGCACGCCGACCTCATGGCCGGCTGCGAGACCTACCGCGAGATCGTCCTGTCCCAGCTGAGCCAGGAGGAGGCGGCGTGAGCCCCGCCACCAGCGAGCGCCCCCAGCCGCAGGACGCCGGTCGCGCCCCGCAGGGCCGGCGGGCCGGGCACATGGGTGCCGGCGCCCCCGTCGTGCGGCCCGACGACTTCCGCGCCTCCGGGCGGCGGCTCCTGCGCGAGCTGATGAGCCACCGGGGGCACGTCCTCGCCATACTCCTGCTCGGCGTCGTCGGGGTGACCCTGGGCGTCGTGGGCCCCAAGATCCTCGGCCGCGCCACCGACCTGGTCTTCGCCGGCGCCATGGGCAGGACCCTGCCCGCCGGGACGACCCGCGACCAGCTCGCCGAGTCCCTGCGAGCCCACGGTCGGGGCCAGCTGGCCGACCTCGTGTCCGGCATGCCGGACCTGGTGCCCGGGCACGGCATCGACACCGACGCGGTCGCCCGCCTGCTGCTGCTCGCCCTGGCGCTGTTCGTCCTGTCGTCCCTGCTCACCTGGGTGCAGGTCTGGCTGACGACCACCGTGGTGCAGCAGACGGTCTACCGGATGCGGCGCAACGTCGAGCTCAAGCTGGAGCGCCTGCCGCTGCGCTACTTCGACACCGAGGCCCGCGGGGAGATCCTGTCCAAGGCCACCAACGACGTCGACAACGTCGGGCAGTCCGTGCAGCAGACCATGACCCAGCTGCTCAACTCCGCCCTGACGGTGGTGGGGGTCATCGTCATGATGCTGACGATCTCCCCGTTGCTGACGATGATCGCGATCATCAGCGTGCCCGTGGCGGCCTGGCTGACGATGGTCATCGCCAAGCGGGCGCAGCCGCAGTTCCGCGAGCAGTGGGCCGCGACCGGACGGCTCAACGGTCACGTCGAGGAGGCCTACACCGGCCAGCTCCTCGTCAAGGTCTTCGGCCAGCAGGCCGAGTCGCAGCGGGAGTTCGCCCGGCACAACGAGGCCTTGTACGACGCGGGCTTCCGCGCGCAGTTCGTCTCCTCGATCATCCAGCCGGCGATGTGGTTCGTCTCCAACGTCAACTTCGTGCTCATCGCCGTCCTGGGCGGCCTGCGGGTGGCCTCGGGCGCCCTGTCGATCGGCGGGGTCCAGGCCTTCATCCAGTACACCCGCCAGCTGAGCCAGCCCCTCGGCCAGATGGCCGCCATGGCCAACATGCTGCAGTCGGGTGTGGCCTCGGCGGAGCGGGTCTACACCCTGCTCGACGCCCCTGAGGAGTCGGCGGACCTGGTCGCGCCGGCGACGTCCGCCACCGACACGTCGGCCACGCCGGACGCCCCGGGCCCCACGGGTGCCGGTCGGACGCCGACCCGGCCGGTCGCCGGACGGGTGGCCTTCGAGGACGTGTCCTTCGCCTACTCCCCCGACCAGCCGCTCATCCAGCACCTCGACCTGGTCGCCGAGCCCGGCCAGACCATCGCGATCGTCGGCCCCACCGGCGCCGGCAAGACCACCCTGGCCAACCTCCTGCTGCGGTTCTACGACGTGGACGGGGGCCGGATCACCCTCGACGGCAAGGACATCCGCGACCTTCCTCGGGGCGGGCTGAGGTCGGCCTTCGGCGTGGTGCTGCAGGACACCTGGCTGTTCAGCGGCACCATCCGGGACAACATCGCGTATGGCGCGGAGCACCCCACCGAAGCCCAGGTGGTGGCCGCCTCCCAGGCCGCCCACGCCGACCACTTCGTCCGCACCCTGCCCGACGGCTACGACACCGTCCTGGACGACGAGGGGTCGGCACTGTCCACCGGTCAGCGGCAGCTGCTCACCATCGCCCGCGCCTTCCTTGCCGACCCGGCGATCCTGCTGCTCGACGAGGCCACCAGCTCGGTCGACACCCGCACCGAGGCCCTGGTCCAGCAGGCCATGGACCGGCTCCGTCAGGACCGCACCAGCTTCGTCATCGCGCATCGGCTGTCGACCATCCGGCACGCCGACCGGATCGTGGTGATGGAGCACGGGCAGATCGTGGAGCAGGGCTCGCACGAGGCGCTGCTCGCGCAGCGCGGCGCCTATGCGCGCCTCTACCGCGCGCAGTTCCGCGGAGCGCTCGCGGAGGACCTGGAGGAGCCGACCCCGACGCAGATCCGCACCACCGCGCGGCGCTAGGGTGCGGCCATGATCTACCAGCTGGAGTCATGGGGCCGCACGGTCCTTCCGTGTCCCTGTCCCCTGGCCGACCGTCGGGTGCTCTACACCGGGAGGATCACCGAGGACCTCGAGACCTGTGCCGTCTACTGGATGTTCCTCTACGACCACGACGGCTACCGCGAGGTCTTCGTGGAGATCGCGATGGGCTCCTTCGAGGAGGGCTACGCGGACCACGTGACCTTCGCGGCGCGGACCGGGCGGGTCGCACCGCGACCGGGCGCCCCGATCGGGTCGACCTTCGTCGACAGCCAGGCCGCGTCCTCACCGCTGCCGCTCAACGGCGAGTTCCTCTCCCCCGCCCAGGCCCGCCACCACGAGTGGGCCGACACCTTCTGGGCCTTGGACGACCACCTGCTGACGATCTTCCCCGAGGTGGGCGCCCACCTGGCGGGAGAGCCGTCGATGGGCGACGAGTATCCGCACGAGGCGGGCGACTTCGTCGTCGACCTGCCCGACCTCACCCCCGCCTGACCTGGCCGCCCGGACTCGCGCCCCCGGGGCCTTCCGGCACACGCCGCCGATGACGCCGCCGCAGGCCCCGCGGACCCGGACGTGAGAGCGGCCGCCGACCCCACGCCGTTGTGGGGTCGGCGGCCGCCGTCCTGGAGAGTCGATCAGAAGTTGCCGCGCAGCTCCTGCTCACGCTCGATCGCCTCGAAGAGCGCCTTGAAGTTGCCCTTGCCGAAGCCGAGCGACCCGTGCCGCTCGATCAGCTCGAAGAACACCGTCGGGCGGTCACCCAGCGGCTTGGTGAAGATCTGCAGCAGGTAGCCGTCCTCGTCGCGGTCCACCAGGATGCCGCGCGACTGCAGCTCCTCGATCGGCACGCGCACCTCGCCGATGCGGGCCCGCAGCTCCGGGTCCTCGTAGTACGTGTCCGGGGTGGCGAGGAACTCCACGCCGTTGGCGCGCAGCTCGTCGACGGTCCGGATGATGTCCCCGGTCGCGAGAGCCAGGTGCTGGGCGCCGGCACCCTGGTAGAACTCGATGAACTCGTCGATCTGCGACTTCTTCTTGCCGACCGCGGGCTCGTTGAGCGGGAACTTCACCCGGTGGTTGCCGTTGGCGACGACCTTGGACATCAGCGCGGAGTAGTCCGTCGCGATGTCGTCACCGATGAACTCGGCCATGTTCACGAAGCCCATGACGCGGTTGTAGAAGTCGACCCACTCGTCCATCTTGCCCATCTCGACGTTGCCGACGATGTGGTCGAGGGCCTGGAAGAGGCGCTTGGGCGCACCCTCGCGGCGGACGAAGGAGGAGGACATCGGCGTGTAGCCGGGCCAGTACAGGCCGGTGTAGCGGGAGCGGTCCACGAGGGTGTGGCGGGTCTCGCCGTACGTCGCGATCGACGCGTAGCGAATGGTGCCGAGCTCGTCGGAAACCTCCCGGGGCTCCTCGATCACGGTGGCGCCGCAGGCCTTGGCCTGCGCGACGCACTTGTCGACGTCGGGGACCTCGAGCGCGATGTCGACGACACCGTCACCGTGACGGCCGTGGTGCGCGACGAGGGGGCTCTCCGGGTCGACCGCGCCCTTGAGGACGAAGCGGATGGATCCCGAGCGCAGCACGAAGGACTTGTGGTCGCGGTTGCCGTTCTCGGGGCCGGAGTAGGCCTCGAGCGTCATGCCCCACGCAGACTGGTAGTAGTGAGCCGCCTGGGTGGCGTTGCCGACGACGAACACGATGGCGTCCCAGCCGGTCACCGGGAAGGGGTCCTGCGCCTCGTCGTAGTCCACGAGGCCCACCAGCTGCTTGAGCTGGTTGAGGTCGAGGTCGGCCTGGCGCTCCTGCGCCGTAAGGTCAAGCGTCGTGTCGGTCATGGTGCCTAACTGTGTGGGTCACCTGACTCTCCGGCAACCTTGACCCTGTTCACTGGTCAACCTGCCCAGCGGCATGCCGAACTTCCCCCACCGGGTGGACAATGTGCCTCATGGGCATCGACGACCTGGACCGCCGGATCCTGCACGCCTTCACCGCGGACCCGCACCTGGGGGTGCTGGGCGCGGCCCGGCAGCTCGGGGTCGCCCGCGGCACCATCCAGTCGCGGCTGGACCGGCTGCAGGAGCGCGGCGTCATCCGGTCGCTCGCCCCCACCGTCGACCCGGCAGCGCTGGGCTATCCGGTGATGGCCTTCGTCACCCTCGAGATCCGTCAGGACCACGGGCACGAGCGGGTCGTCGCCGAGCTGGAGCGCATCCCCGAGGTCCTCGAGGCGCACACCATCACCGGCAGCGGCGACATCTGGATCCGACTGGTGGGGCGGGACAACGCCGACGTCCAGCGAGTGCTCGACGACGCGGTCGCGGGCGGGTCGGTGATCCGGACGACCACCGTGATCTCCCTGGCGACCCGCCTCGCGACCCGCACCACACCCCTGGTGGACGCGGCGGTCGACCACGCCCCCTGAGCGGCATGGTGCCTGCCCCACCGCCTGCGCCCCCAGGGGCACGTGGGCGCTCTCGACTCAGCGGCCGGTGAACTTGCGGTCGAGGACGACGCCCTTGGTGGCGCGATAGGGCAGCCGCGCGTAGGTCGCGTCGACGGGTGCGGCCCCGATCTTGCGCAGGTAGCTCTTGACCGGGGTCACCGAGTCCCGCGTGAACCTCAGGTGCGCGACCTTGACGCCACGGGGGCGAGCCGGCGACACGTGGACCATGTCGTAGCCGTTCTTGACGTAGACCGGCACCACGGCGATGCTGCCGACCACGCCGGCGACGTCGGTGCTGGAGTCGCCGCTGACCCGCGGCCAGGACCGCATGGTCGACGGGCGGTCGGCGGAGACGACGGCGACGTTCCCGTTGTCCTCGACGCCCCACGCGACGGCCATGTCGTGGTTGCCGAGCCAGGTCCGCACCATGGGAATCGCCTGGTCGTGCGCCGGCAGCCCGCCCCCTCGGACCGGGAAGGTCTCCTCGGCGATGGGCCGCATGCCCGTCCCGCTCACCGGCCCGACCTGCAGCGACGCGGTGCCGCGTCCGTCCCGGTCGGTGTCGGGCGACAAGCGGGTGACGGCCAGGCGCCGACCGTCGGGCGAGACCTTGGCAGCCTGCACGCCCGTCATGAGGGCGGTGACCCGGCCGCCGCGGATGCGCAGCAGCTGCCCGTCATAGGGCGTGCGTCCCTCCTTGACCACGAGGACCGATCCGTCCGGCGCGATCGACGCCCCCTGGAGGGGGTTGCGGCCGCCGGTCATCGGGGCGGTCGCGAGGGTCGCGGTGACGGCCCCGGTGGCCCGGCTGACCAGCTGCAGGCGAGCGGTCCTGCCCACGTGGGTGGCGACGAGGTACGACCTCTTGACGGCGGGCGTGGCGGCGGCAGGCCGGGCGGCCACGGCGGTCGGACGGGCGGCGACGGTCGTCGTCGCTGGCGCGGCTGCCACGGCGGTGGCCGTCGACAGGGCCGCGAGCGCGGCGGCGGTGCAGGTGACGATCGTGGTGCGGTGCATGATCTCTCCCTCGGTACGACGCCCTCCCCCTGGCGGGCGTCCGCCTACATCCTGCTCCCCGCGAACGGGGATGACCAGGACCAGATCCGACATGGTCAGGGCAGGCTACCGGACACCCCCGACCGGGTGGTGACCCGGTCGCCCCCTGCGGCGGCCGACGCCGTCGCCGCGCCCGTCACCGCCGGCCGACGAACCAGTTGCGGATCTTGTCGATCCGGGCGGCCACCTGCTCGCTCGAGGCCTGGTCCAGGGCCGGGCCGCCGCACACCTGCCGCAGCTCGGCGTGCACGATCGCGTGCTTGGTGCCGGTCTTGCGGGCATAGGCCGACACCAGCTTGTTGAGCTCCTTGCGCTGGGCCTGCAGCGCGCGATGCGTGGACAGCTCCTCGTGGCGTTCCTGCGCCCGGGCGTTGGGCTGCTGCCGGCGCTGGCGCTCGCGCAGCAGGTGCGCCATCTGGTCGGGCTCGAGCAGGCCCGGCAGCCCGAGATAGCCGTCCTCCTCCGCCGACCCGACGTCCGCGACGAGCCCGAACTGCTGGGCGTCGAAGAGCACGTGGTCGAACTCCGCGTCGGACTCCAGCGCCTCGAAGGAGCCCTGCAGCTCGTCGCTGGCGCCCTCCGCGCGGTTGGCCTCCTCCAGCAGGCCGTCCTCCTCGGCCCACAGCGGCTCCTCCTCGCCCGGCTTCTTCGGCCGGTCGAGGGCGTGGTCTCGCTCCTCCTCGAGGCGGGCGGCGTGCTCGAGCAGGGTGGGCACCGAGGGGAGGAAGACCGACGCGACCTCGCCGCGCTTGCGGGCCCGGACGAAGCGCCCCACGGCCTGGGCGAAGAACAACGGCGTCGACGTCGAGGTGGCGTAGACCCCGACGGCGAGACGCGGCACGTCGACGCCCTCGGACACCATGCGCACCGCGACCATCCAGCGGTCGGTCGACGACGCGAAGGTCTCGATCCGCTTGGAGGCGCCCGCGTCGTCCGACAGGACCACGGTGGGCTTCTCGCCGGTCAGCTCGTGCAGCAGCCGGGCATAGGCACGCGCGTTGGTCTGGTTGGTGGCGATGACCAGCGCCCCGGCGTCGGGCACGTGCCGACGCACCTCGGTGAGGCGCTTGTCCGCGGCGCGCAGCACCGAGGGGATCCACTCCCCCTGCGGTGACAGGGCGGTGCGCCAGGCGTGGGCGGTCAGGTCCTTGGTCAGCGGCTCCCCGAGGCGGGCGGCCAGCTCGTCGCCGGCCCGGGTGCGCCAGCGCATCGCGCCGCCATACGCCATGAAGAGCACCGGCCGCACCACCCCGTCACGCAGCGCCTCGGCATAGCCGTAGGAGTAGTCCGACGCCGAGCGGCGGATCCCGTCGGGTCCCTCCTCGTAGCGCACGAAGGGGATGGGATTGGTGTCGGAGCGAAAGGGCGTGCCCGTCAGGGCCAGTCGCCGCGCCGCGGGCTCGAAGGCCTCGCGGATGGCGTCGCCCCAGGACTTGTTGTCGCCGCCGTGGTGGATCTCGTCCAGGATCACCAGGGTGGGCGCGGCCTCGGTGCGCGCCTTGTGCAGCTGCGGCTTGGTGGCGACCTGGGCATAGGTCAGCGCCACCCCGTCGAAGGCCTTGTTGTGCGCTCCCGCCGCGTTGGTGAAGGTCGGGTCCAGCTGGATCCCCACGCGGGCGGCCGCCTCGGCCCACTGGACCTTGAGGTGCTCGGTGGGGGCGACCACGGTGATCCGGCGCACCACCCCGCGGCGCAGCAGCTCGGTGGCGACGCGCAGGGCGTATGTCGTCTTGCCGGCGCCGGGCGTGGCCACGGCCAGGAAGTCGCGCGGCCGGTCGGTGAGGTAGCGCTCCAGCGCCTCCGCCTGCCAGGCTCGCAGCTTGCCCGCCGTCCCCCAGGCCGCTCGCTCGGGAAAGGCTGGGGACAGGTGCTCGGCGGCAGAGGTACTCATGGCGTCCTGCAGGCTAGACGGTTTCCCTGATCAACATGCCGAGCGGGGGTCCTTGACAGCCCTGACGTGGACCGACGGCGACCCGCCCGGGCCGGGGCGGGCCGACGTCGGCCTGGGGACGACCGCACCGCCGGGCGCGGCGTCACGCAGGCGACGCGAGGTGGACGACGCGAGGTGGTCCCCCTGGCGTCGGCGATCAGTCGATGCGGATCAGGGTGTCCGGCGACTGTTCGATCCGGATGACCGTGTCGGTGCTGCGGGCGGCCTGGGCCGAGGCGCCACCGGCGACCAGGGTGAGGCCGGCCACGGCGAGGGCGGTGACGATGCGAGTGACGAGGCGCATGACGGTGTCCTTCGGTCGCGGTGCTGGTGCGATCTGCACCTGTCACTCAGAGTAGAGGAAATATCCGCTTTCAGTCACTGAAAGTTACTTCTCGTGAGCGGACCGCTCAGTCCTCGCCGTCCTGCGGTGCCCGCAGACCCTCGTAGATCTCCTTGCAGATGGGGCACACCGGGAACTTCTTCGGGTCCCGGCCGGGCACCCAGATCTTGCCGCACAGCGCCACCACGGGCTCGCCGCTCATCGCCGACTCGAGGATCTTCTCCTTGCGGACGTAGTGCGAGAAGCGCTCGTGGTCGCCGGGCTCCTGGAGCTGCTCCTCGACCTCTTCGCGCTCGAGGACGGCGGTGGAGGTGCTCAGCCCGCCCGGCTCGGCGAAGGGGTCCGGCGGCATCTCGGGATATCCCTGACTCATGCGGGCCAGTGTAGGCAGCGCCGCGCAGGTCGGCCCCCTCAGTTGTAGTCCTCGTCGTCGGGGAAGTACGCCGCCAGTGCCACCCGGCCCGGCTGTCGTCGCATCACCCGGTGCCACAAGGTCGTCGGGTCGTCGGTGAGGATGTCGCCGGGCTCCCGGTCCACGACGTACCAGGACCGCTCGTGCACCTCCGCCTCCAGCTGCCCCGCCGTCCACCCGGCATAGCCGGCGTAGACGCGCACCCCGCTCGCGGCGGCCATCACCGGCGCAGCGTCGGAGTCCAGGTCGACCACGCCCACTCCCCCGAAGAGCCGCTGCACGCCGGGGATCTCACGCTGGGCCAGGCCCGGCACGACGGCAACGCCCAGGGCCGAGTCCAACCCGACCGGGCCGCCCTGGAAGAGCACCTCCGGGGCCACGACGTGCTCCTGCCAGCCGTCCAGGACGGCGTCCACGGGGGCGTCCACGGGCTTGTTGAGGACCACCCCCTGGGCGCCGTCGTCGCCGTGGTGCAGCACCAGCACCACCGAGCGCGCGAAGATCCCCTCGTCGATGGCGGGCATGGCGACCAGCAGTCGTCCGGTGAGGTCGGGGGTCAGCACAGGGCCATTGTGCACACGAGGAGGTCCTGGCGGCCTGCGACAGCGGCCCGTATGGCGGCAGGCGCCGCTCCCCGCTGCGGGGAACGGCGCCTGCCGGTGCTCATGGACCGGGCGATCAGCCCTCATGGCGACGGCTGCCGCGGTAGCCGCCCCGGTCACGGTCGTTGCCGCGGTCCCGGTCGTTGCTGCGGAAGGTGCGGTCGTTGCGGCGACCCACGTGCTGGTAGCGCGACCCGCTGCGACGGAAACCACCGCGCGACGGCCGCGGCTCGCCCTCGATCAGGCGGCGGTAGCGCCCCTCGTCGACGGCCTCGCCGGACGGGGTGCGCGCGCCGACGCCGTCATACAGCCGCTGGTCGCCGGGGGCCATCTTGACCGGGGTGACGTCCACGCCCGCCTGCTCCACCAGCCGCTCCATCTGGCGGCGCTGGTGCGGCAGCGCGAGGGTCACCACGGTGCCGCGCTCCCCCGCGCGGGCGGTGCGGCCCGAGCGGTGCAGGTAGTCCTTGTGGTCGGCCGGCGGGTCGACCTGCAGGACCACGGACACGTCGTCGACGTGGATGCCGCGGGCCGCGACGTCGGTGGCGACGAGGACCGGCAGGGTGCCGTCCTTGAAGCCGGTGAGGACGCGGTTGCGCTGCACCTGGGAGAGGCCACCGTGCAGGGCCGCTGCGAAGACGCCCTGCTCGCGCAGCTGCAGCGCGACACGGTCGGCGCCCAGCTTGGTGCGCACGAAGACGACGGTGCGGCCGGTGCGGTTGGCCACCTCGGCGGTGATGACCTTCTTGTGCATCGGGTCGATCAGCAGGATGTGGTGGTCCATCGTGTCGACGCTGGCGGTGCCCGGGTCGGTCTCGTGGGTCACCGGGTCGACGAGGTAGCGCTCGACCACCGTGTCGATGCCGCGGTCCAGGGTCGCGGAGAACAGCAGCCGCTGACCGCCCGCCGGGATGAGGTCGAGGACCTCGCTGATGGCCTCCAGGAAGCCCATCTCGGCCATGTGGTCGGCCTCGTCCAGGACCGCGATCTCGACGTGGGACAGGTCGGCCGCACCGCGATCGATGAGGTCCTTGAGCCGGCCCGGGGTGGCGACGAGGACGTCGAGGCCCTTCTCCAGCGCGGCGATCTGCGGCGGGTAGGGCATGCCGCCCGCCACGAGCTTGTGACGCAGGCCCATCACGTGGACCAGCGGCTGCAGCGCGTCGCTCACCTGCTGGGCGAGCTCACGGGTCGGCACCAGCACGATCGAGCGGACCTGGCCGGGCTTGGCGTGGCCGCCCGCCGCGAGGCGGGTGATGAGGGGCAGCCCGAAGGACAGGGTCTTGCCGGAGCCGGTCTGGCCGCGGCCGAGGACGTCCCGGCCCGCGAGGGCGTCGGGGATGGTCGCGACCTGGATCGGGAAGGGCGTGGTGATGCCGTCGCGGGCGAGGCGCTCGACGAGGGCGTCGGGCAGGCCGAGCGCCGTGAAGCCGTTGTCCTCGGTCACCTCGGCATCCGCGTGCTCGGCCGGGAGGTCGACGGCCAGGCCCATCGCCTGACGCTCCTCCTCGTCGCTCCAGGAGCGGGAGCGCTCGTCGTGCAGGGCACCCGGCTGCTCGGCGTCGAAGCGGTCGCGGCGGGGGCGGTCGTCACGGTCGAAACGCGGCTTGCGGTCGAAACCCCCGCCGCGCTGCGGCCGGTCGTAGCCACCCTCACGACGCGGGCCGTCGTAACCACCCTCACGACGCGGCCGGTCGTCACGGTCGAAACGCGGCTTGCGGTCGAAACCCCCACCGCGCTGCGGCCGGTCATAGCCACCCTCACGACGCGGGCCGTCGTAACCACCCTCACGACGCGGCCGGTCGTCACGGTCGAAACGCGGCTTGCGGTCGAAACCCCCACCGCGCTGCGGCCGGTCATAGCCACCCTCACGACGCGGGCCGTCGTAACCACCCTCACGACGCGGGCCGTCGTAACCACCCTCACGACGCGGCCGGTCGTCACGGTCGAAACGCGGCTTGCGGTCGAAACCCCCACCGCGCTGCGGCCGGTCATAGCCACCCTCACGACGCGGGCCGTCGTAACCACCCTCACGACGCGGCCGGTCGTCACGGTCGAAACGCGGCTTGCGGTCGAAACCCCCACCGCGCTGCGGCCGGTCATAGCCACCCTCACGACGCGGGCCGTCGTAACCACCCTCACGACGCGGCCGGTCGTCACGGTCGAAACGCGGCTTGCGGTCGAAACCCCCACCGCGCTGCGGCCGGTCATAGCCACCCTCACGACGGGGACGGTCGTCCCGCTCGAAGCGCGGCTTGCGGACGACGCCCTCGCGCTGGGGTCGGTCGTCACGGTCACCCTGGCCGCGGTGGGTGGAGGGGGCGCGGCGTGCGTCGACCTTCTTGGCGGTGCTCCAGCGGGCCTTCTTGGGCGCGCCGGATCGATTGATGTTGCTCATGAGCAGTTTTCCCTGTTCGCAGAGGCAGGCACGCTTCGAGCCACCTGGCGAGGGCAACGATGAAGACGAGCCTCAGGCTCCAGCTGCGGGAGCCCGGTCGGGCCGGTCGGAGGATTGCCGCCGGCGTCGTCTCGCTTCTCGTGGGCCGCCGTCGGGCAGCGGCCATGAGGGCTGGTGAGCCCGGCCCCAGGGGGGCGATCGCCGTGGAGTGAACGAGCACCGTGAGCCGGGCTCGGTCTCCGCACCTGCCCCTGCGACCCGACATACGCGGAAGACCTCCGACGCACGTCGATCCCAGGGCAGGACAAGCGAGACTGTGCACCCATGGTAGCAGTCCCCGTCGGACCCCGGCCGGCCGCGGGGAATCCCCAGGCGCCCCGGCTCGTTGGCAGGGGCATGAGCACCCGCGAGATCACCGAGGCGACCTTCGAGTCGACCATCCAGGACAACGACATCGTCCTCTTCGACTTCTGGGCCGCCTGGTGCGGGCCGTGCCGCCAGTTCGCCCCGGTCTTCGAGGCTGCGTCGGACACGCACGAGGACGTGGTCTTCGGCAAGATCGACACCGAGGCCGAGCAGGGTCTGGCGTCGATGCTGCAGATCACCTCGATTCCCACGATCATGGCCTTCCGCGAGGGTGTGCCGCTGGTCATGCAGCCCGGCGCCCTGCCCCCGGCCGCGCTGGAGGACCTGATCTCCCAGATCAAGGCGCTCGACATGGAGACCGTCAAGCGCGAGTATGCCGAGCAGCTCGCCACGCACCAGGCCCAGCAGGGCCAGACGGGCACCTCCCCCACCGACATCCCCGGCCTGTGAGCTCCCGGCCCGGGACGGTCGATCCCGGGCCGCCGACCACCACTGAGGACGAGCAGCAGGGATGACGAGGGCCCCACCCGGCGAGCGGGTGGGGCCCTCGTCATCCCTGCTGACGGTCCACGGCGTGACGTGCCTGACTTCTGGTGGTGGAGGTGGCGGGAATCGAACCCGCGTCCGCCGACGACGCACCAGGGCTTCTCCGGGCGCAGTGCGCTGAGGATTTTCTCGGCCCCAGGGCTCGCGCGCACACGTCCCCTGACAGGCCCAGTCGAGAAGGAGTCCCGCGCGCCGTCCCGACACCGGCGCGCAGCAAGATCTCTAGCTGATGCCGAGCACTAGGACGAGATCAGGCCTAGGTCGACAGACTTCGGGCTCGCTCAGGCGGCGAGGGCGAAGTCGGTGCGCTTGGAATTGGCACCTATTGGTTTGCTGAGGGCGTTAACGAGACAACTCAGCATCCTCGGCCCGCTTCCCCTGGCAGATCGACCGACGTCGAAACCGATCACCCCCATGGGACGGGCACGTCACGCTGTGGACTTGTCAAGCAGCGCCGGGCGGACCCGGCCAGACCCGTGAGTCTACCCGGCGCAACGAGGCGGGCACGACCGAGATTCCCGGCCGTGCCCGCCTCGTCGGTCAGCGCCCGCGCAGGTAGCTCTCCAGCACGGCGAGGTTGTCGGAGTTGAGCCAGTGCACGCCGGCAGCCTTCTCGGCGTTCCAGACGTTGCGGCGCTTGGCGGCCGTGGCCGGGTCGTCGAGGTCCGGGGTGCCGTAGAACCGCAGCGTGTAGCCGTGTTCCTGGGCCTTGGCGGCATAGGCCTCGAGGCGGGCCTTCTGGTCGGCCGGGATCGGGTAGCCCCCACGCCAGGTGAAGGTCTCCCACCAGTCCCCGCTGACCATGGGCATGAGCTCGGGCGACAGCCCCCGGTCCAGGTCGCCGAGGCCACCGTCGTAGGCCGACCAGCGGGTCGGCGCGGACGAGATCTGGGTGAGGCTGCGCTTGCCGGAGATCACGGCCATCACCGGAGCGGGGCTGCGGACCCCGTCCTGCCAGTGGGTGATCAGCTCGGGGTGGGCGGCGAGCGCCTTCTCGACGACCGGCCAGGTGGTCGGTCCGTCCGACTTGACGTCGATCAGCAGCTGGAAGGTGCCCGACCAGCCGGAGTAGACCGAGCCGCCGCGGGTGGCGACGCGCTCGGCGAGGGGCTCGAGGTACTTGCCCTCGAGGGTCTTGCGGCAGTCGGGCGCGGTGTGGCCCAGGCACAGCTGGCCCTCGACCAGCCAGACGTCGGCCTCGACGCTGGTGAAGCCGTGGTCGAGGGCGTCCTGAAGGGGACGCGCGTGGAGGTAGTCGTTGTGGGCGTGGGCGCCGTCCACCGGCTGGACGTCGGCGGACAGGGGGGCGGCGACGGCTGCGGGGGCGGCGGGGACGATCAGCGTGGCGGCGGCGAGGGACGCGAGGGCGAGGCCGCGAAGGCGGCTGAGGGTGCGCATGACTCACACGCTAGAGACGCCGGGTGAACGCCGTGCGAAGGGCATGAGGACCGGCATACGACAATGGCCGTATGACGTCCCTGCCGCCTGTCGTGCTCACCCACCTGCCTGCCGGGGACGCCCCCGCGATCGCGCTGCACGGGGGTGCGGGCGTCGACCCGGCCACGTTGTCCCCCGCCCAGGAGCGGGCCGCCACGTCGGCGCTGGTGGGGCCGTGGCCGCTGGTCGCGCGGTGCTCGACGCGGGCGGGTCGGCCCTGGACGCGGTGTGTGCGAGCGTCGTGGTGCTGGAGGACAGCGAGTGCTTCAACGCCGGTCGTGGGGCCGCCCTGACGACGGAGGGGACCGCCGAGCTGGACGCCGCGGTGATGCTGGGCGACTCCCGCGCCGGGGCGGTGACCTGCGCCAACGGGCCGCGCAACCCCGTCATGGCGGCGCGGGCCGTGATGGAGCAGACCGACCACGTGCTCATGGCGATGCCGCGACGGGTCGTGCTGGAGGAGTGGGGGCTGGAGGTCGTCGACCCGTCGTACTACGTCACCGAGGCGCGGCTGCAGATGCTCCGCGAGACGGGCCACTTCCTGGAGTACCGGCACGGCACGGTGGGCGCGGTCGCCCGGGACCGCGCGGGCCACGTGGCCGCCGCGACGTCGACGGGCGGGATCACCGCGCAGCTGCCGGGGCGGGTCGGCGACAGCCCCCTGATCGGCGGTGGTACCTGGGCGTCGGACGAGACGGTGGCGGTGTCCTGCACCGGGCAGGGCGAGGTCTTCGTCCGCGGGGCGGTGGCGCACGAGATCCACGCCCGGCTGCGCTGGGGCGGGCAGCCGCTGGAGCAGGCGGTGCGCGAGGCGCTCGACGAGCTCGTGGGGGCGCGCGGCGCCGACGGCGGCCTGGTGGCGGCGACGCCGGCGGGCGAGGTGGTGCTGGCGTTCGACTCTCCCGGGATGTATCGCGCCCACGACGTGGGCGACGGCCCGGTCGTCGCCATCGCCTGACGGCTTCCCCCGTCCGCGGACGGGGGGACGCCGGGTGCGGTCAGGGGCGGACGAACATGCCCGTCACGACGTCGAGCGGCACGTCCTCGACCCGGTCGTAGAGCCACCGCGGCGGCTCGCCCTGGCCCTTGTCGACCAGCACGTGCCGCACCCCCTCGGGCATGTCCGAGCGCTCCCAGAAACGGTGCCCCAGCACCAGGTCCTGCGCGAGCACCTCGTCGACCGAGCTCATCCCCGTCGCGCGCCGCACCGCCGCGAGCGCCACGCACACCGACAGCGGCGACTTGGTGCGGATGACCGCGGCGCACTCGCGGGCCGCCTCGACCGGGCTCGCCTCGAGCCGCGCCAGGATCGCCGCGGCGTCGTCCCCGGCGAAGGCCTCGTCGATCCAGTCCCGCTGCGCCATCAGCGGACTCGCCATGATGTCCTCGTCGGCGTCCACCTCGCCGCAGTCGGCGGTGAGCCGTTCCCCCGCCTCCAGCCGGTCGAGCAGCCCGGGGATCTGCTCGGTGAGCACCAGCGCGTCGGCGAACCCGGTCGCGACGGCGTCGGCCCCGGTCATCGAGGCGCCGGTCATCGCGAGGTAAGCCCCGAGCTCGCCGGGCGCCTTGGCCAGCCACCAGCTGCCCGCCACGTCGGGGAAGAAGCCGATCGCGGTCTCCGGCATCGCCAGCCGGGTCCGCTCGGTCACGAGCCGCAGCGACCCGTGCGCCGAGACGCCGACACCGCCGCCCATGACGATCCCGTCCATGAAGGCGACGTAGGGCTTGGGATAGGAGGCGATCTGGGCGTCGACGGCATACTCCCGCTCCCAGAAGTCCACCGCGTCGCGCCGCCCGGCCAGGGTGGCCTCGCGGGCGGCCCGCATGTCGCCGCCCGCGCACAGGCCCTTGGGCCCGACGCCCTCGATGCTGACGCTGACGACGCCGTCGTCGGCCGCCCACTCGGTGAGCTGCTCGCGCATCGAGTCGATCATCGGCGTGGTGAGCGCGTTGATCGCCCGGGGACGGTTGAGCAGGATCCGGCCGAGGGCTCCGCGGCGCTCGTAGACCACGTCCTCGGTGTGGCCGGGGCGGGCCAGGGCGGCGATGGGCAGGCTCTCCGGCATACGACTGTCTCCTCCGTGGGCTGCGATCGCCCCGAACCTATCGCGGCGCCCCGGCACCGCTGCGGTCAGGCCCGCCGAGGCGGCGCACCCGCACCGCGCAGAGGCCGACGACCAGGCAGGCGGGCAGGCAGGAGAGAGCGAGCGCCGGGTAGCCGAGCGCGCCGACGACGACGCCGGCGAGCGCCCCGCCGACGGCGGCCGTCAGTCCCATGCACAGGTCGGACAGCCCCTGGACCGGGGCGCGCGCGAGCAGCGGGGTGGCGCCCACCAGCGAGCTCGACGCGCCGATCATCGCGAAGGCCCAGCCGATCCCCAGCCCGAAGAGCGCCAGCGACAGCAGCCACGAGGCCCCGGCGTGGGTGAGCGCAGCCAGCGCGACCGACGCCGCCTCCACCGCGGCACCGAGGAGCATGACCCGCCAGGCACCCCAGCGGTCGACGAGCCGCCCGACGAGGGGCGAGAAGGCATACATGCCGAGGATGTGGCCGCTGATGGTCAGCCCGATGACCTGCACCGACGCGGCTCCGTGGCGCATGTGGATGGGGGTCATGATCATCACGCCGACCATGACCGTCTGGGCCAGGGCGATGGCGACCATGCAGGCGGCGACCGTCGGCCGGGTGCGCACCACCTCCCACGCCGAGACCTCCTGGGTGGGGCGGCCCGGCTCCTGGCGGGCGGCGAGCAGCGGGTCCGGTCGCAGCAGCAGGTGCACCAGCGCGATGGTGACGAGCAGGGCGAGGGCGGTGAGCAGGAAGGCGCCGGTGAGCGAGGGCAGGCCCAGCCGTATGGCGAGCGACCCGCCCAGACCCGCGAGGTTGGGGCCGGTGACCGCCCCGATGGTGGTCGCCCACACCACGAGGGACAGGTCGCGACCGCGGTGCTCCTCGGTCGCGAGATCCGTGGCGGCGAACCGGGACTGGGAGTTGGCGGCGCCCGCGGCCCCGAAGAGCGTGGCGGCCCCGAGCAGCAGCGGGAAGGACCGCAGGACGCCGGCGAGGACGCAGAGCAGCGCCCCCGTCATCCCGATCCCGTAGCCGATGACCAGGCCGACCCGGCGCCCGCGGGCGGTCATCACGCGGGACAGGACGAAGGCCCACAGCGCGGCGCCCGTCACCTGGGCGGTCTGCGACAGGCCGGCCAGCGACTCACGACCGGACACGTCGGCGGCCAGCAGGGTGGCGACGGTGATGCCGGTGGTGACGCCGACGCCGCCGACGGCGTTGGTGACCGCGAGGGTGCGGACGGTGCGGCGCTGCGCCGCGGCGCGCGCGGGGCTGTCGGGCAGGAGCACGTCGCCGGTCACCCCGGCAACCTACCGCCGGTGGCCGGGTGAGCCGGGGGTCGGGGCGCAGGCGGGTCCGACGACCGGCGGCAGGTGTGGCCACGCCTTCCCCGGCGCTCTCGTGCCCGGGCCTGGCAGCGCTCCCTGGGAATACCCCGAGCGGCTCCTGGATAATGCTGGGGGACAACGGTCCTCGTCTCGACCGCGCCCGGCCCGGCCGCTAGGGTCGACGGGCCACGCCACCACGGTCAGGAGGAGGAGCCATGTCGCTGGTCACCGGCACCCGATCGCTCCTCGCCGGAGCCCTGGTGGGACTCCTGCTGTCCGGCCGGACCCACGCCGGATCGGCCCGGACGCTGCGCCGCACCACGCGGATGCTGCACCGGACGACCCGGCCCGCACGCACCGCGCCTGGACGGACGACACCCCGACGCACGATGCCGGGCGGTGCCCCACCGGTCACCACCACCGTCCTGGTCGGCGGGCAGGACGAGCGGTCGCCGGGCACCTGCGAGCTCACCATCGCCTGCCCCGACCGGGCCGCCCTCGAGGTGCGGGTCAGCGTCGGTGGGCGGGCCGCCACCTCGCCCGCGCCGACTGCGGGCAGACCCGCCGGAGCCACGGTCACCGTCCGGGTCGCCGCCCCGCGCGGCGGGCACCGCCGCACCGTGCAGATCACGCCGGCCGGGACCCCCCGGGCGTATGTCGCGTACGACATCGCCCAGGTCGCCTGATCCTTCGCGACGCATCCCGCGGCACCGTCGGCCGTCCCGCCGGGCAGCGCGGGCGAGGCCCTGCCGGACACCGAGAGCAGAGCACCGGTCGGGCCGTGCCATGATGGACGCGCCAGGGTCCCCCTGGCCGGTCGTGTCCCAGCGAAGCCGGTGTGATCCCGGCGCTGTCCCGCAACGGTGATGCCCCCTCCGGGGGACGAGCCCGGTCGCCTGCCACGACTGCCGTGCCAGCCCCGGCCGAGGGCAGGACGCGATGAGTGCCGGGGCCACCCCCGGCCTTGCGCCGATCCTCCCGCGCCGTTGCCCCGGGAGGTGTCGATGAGACCGATGGGCGAGCCCCATGACGTGATCTCGGCGGATCCGCAGGTCGGCCGCACCCGGCTGGGCGACGACGTGCGCGTGATCCTGCGCCTCGGCGGACACCTGGCAGCCGCGGGCACCGGCTCCTACCGGGTGCGGCAGGCCATGCGCACGGTCGCCGCCGCCCGTTCCATCGATGCCCTGGACGCGACCGTGACCATGACCTCCATCGCGGTCACCGCTCGCCGGGGCGAGGAGTTCCGGACGATAGTGCGCGAGGTCGCCGGCCCCCACGTCGATGCGGGGCGCATCGCCCGTCTGGAGGGCCTGGCGGCCACGGTCCGCAGCGACGAGGCGGCGTCGTCCATCGACGCCCGCCTCTCGCGGGTGCTGGAGGTCCCGGGGCGCTGGGGACCTGCCACCAGAGCCTTCGCCGCCGGTGTGGGATGCGCAGCCTTCGCCCTGTCGTCCGGGTTGGGGATCGCGGACGCCCTGGCCGTCTGCCTGGCTGCAGGCCTGGGCCAGCGGGCCCGCACGGAACTCGTCGGACGACACCTCGCGGACCTCGCCGCCGTCGCCGCAGCAGCGCTGGTCTCCTGCCTGACCCATGTCCTGCTGGCGAGCCTGGTCGGCCTGCTGCACCAGCCTGCGCCGGTCCACCAGGCAGGACAGGTCGCAGCTCTGCTCTACCTGGTGCCCGGGTTCCCGCTCTACACGGCCCTCCTGGACCTGGCCCACCTGGACGTGATGGCGGCCCAGGGCCGGCTGGTCCACGTCACGAGCGTCCTCGGAGTCTCCGGTGGCGTCGCCTGGTCGGTCTCCTCGCTCACGGGCGCCTCGGCCATGCTCCCCGCCCCGTCGGGCGGGTCGCCCCTGAGCCTGCCCGTCGCCGCGGTCGTAGGCGTGGTGGCCGTCGGGGCCTTCGCCGTCCTCTTCAACTCCCACCTGCGGATGGTGGTCCTCGCCGCCCTGGTCGGCGGCGGTGCCAACCTGGTGCGGATCTGCCTCGCCCGCCTCGGCCAGCCTCCGCAGAACGCCTGCCTCGCCGCCGGGCTCGTGCTCGGTCTCCTGGCGGCCGGATGCGCCGCCTGGGCCCAGCTGCCCCGCATCACCGTCTCGGTGCCGGCAGCCGTGGTGATGCTGCCCGGCACGACGATGCACCAGGCGCTCCACCATCTGAACGCCGGGTCCATGCCGGACTTCCTCGCCGAGACCTGCTCGGCGATGCTCCTCGTCGCCGCCGTCAGCTCCGGGCTGGCCCTGGCCCGCATCCTGACCGATCCCGGTTGGGCCTACGACCCGCGTCGTGGTGCCCTCGGCGAGCTCCCCGGCAGGACCACACCGTGACCACCCCCACGATCGAGCACGTGATCTGCGTCAGGATCGGGGCACACCGCGCTAGCCTCCTCCCTCCCACCTCGAACCCTCGAAGGAGAACCATGTTCCGCAAGGTCCTGGTCGCCAACCGCGGCGAGATCGCCGTCCGCGCCTTCCGCGCCGCCACCGAGCTCGGTGCCACCACCGTCGCGGTGTTCCCCTACGAGGACCGCAACGCGGAGTACCGGCTCAAGGCCGACGAGTCCTACCAGATCGGCGAGCAGGGCCACCCGGTCCGCGCCTACCTCGACGTGGCGGGGATGGTCCACGCCGCCCAGGAGGCGGGGGCCGACGCGATCTACCCCGGCTACGGCTTCCTCTCGGAGAACCCCGACCTCGCCCAGCGGTGCGAGGAGGAGGGCATCACCTTCGTGGGGCCGCCGCACACCGTGCTGGAGCTGACCGGCAACAAGGCCCGTGCCATCCAGGCCGCCCAGGAGGCGGGCCTGCCCACCCTCAAGGACTCCGAGCCGAGCGCGGACGTCGACGAGCTGCTGCGCGCCGCGGAGGGATTCACCTATCCGCTCTTCGTCAAGGCGGTCTCCGGCGGCGGCGGACGCGGGATGCGACGGGTCGCCGAGCCCGCGCTGCTGCGCGCCGCGATCGAGGAGGCGCAGCGCGAGGCCGCGAGCGCCTTCGGCGACGACCGCATGTACCTCGAGGAGGCCGTGGTCGACCCGCGGCACATCGAGGTGCAGGTCCTGGCCGACGGCACCGGCGAGGTCGTCCACCTCTTCGAGCGGGACTGCTCGGTGCAGCGCCGCCACCAGAAGGTCGTCGAGATCGCCCCGGCGCCTGACCTGGACCCGGCGCTGCGGGAGCGGATGTGCGCCGACGCGGTGCGCTTCGCCCGGCACATCGGCTACGTCAACGCCGGCACCGTGGAGTTCCTGCTCGGCCCGGACGGGCGGCACGTCTTCATCGAGATGAACCCGCGCATCCAGGTCGAGCACACCGTGACCGAGGAGGTCACCGACGTCGACCTGGTGAGCGCCCAGCTGCGCATCGCCGCGGGCGAGACCCTGGCCGACCTGGGCCTGACGCAGGACGCGATCCGGCTGCGCGGTGCCGCGCTGCAGTGCCGGATCACCACCGAGGACCCGGCCAACGGCTTCCGCCCCGACACCGGCCGGATCATGGTCTACCGCTCCCCCGGCGGCGCGGGCGTGCGCCTGGACGGCGGCACGGTCTTCGACGGCGCCGAGGTGGGTGCTCACTTCGACTCGATGCTCGTCAAGCTCACCTGCCGCGGGCGAGACTTCGCGACGGCGGTGCGCCGGACCCAACGAGCGTTGCAGGAGTTCCGGATCCGCGGGATCTCCACCAACATCGCCTTCCTCGAGCAGCTCGTCGGCGACCCGCAGTTCATCGCCGGGCACGTGACCACGAGCTTCATCGACGAGCGGCCCGAGCTGCTGCAGGGGCGCATCCCCGCCGACCGCGGCACCAAGCTGCTCACCTACCTCGCCGAGGTCACCGTCAACCAGCCCCACGGCCCGCAGCGCACCCAGCGCTCGGCCCGGGACAAGCTGCCCGTCCTGGACCCGCAGGTATGGCGCCAGGCCCCGCCCGCGGGCTCCCGCCAGAGGCTCCTGGACCTCGGCCCGGCGGGCTGGGCCCGGGCACTGCGCGAGCAGACCCGGGTGGCCGTCACCGACACGACCTTCCGTGACGCCCACCAGTCCCTGCTCGCCACCCGGGTGCGGACCCGCGACATGCTGCACGTCGCGCCCTACGTCGCCCGCATGCTCCCCGGCCTGCTCTCGGTCGAGGCCTGGGGCGGCGCGACCTACGACGTAGCGCTGCGCTTCCTGCACGAGGACCCCTGGGAGCGGCTGGCGCTGCTGCACGAGGCCCTGCCCAACCTCCCGATCCAGATGCTCCTGCGGGGGCGCAACACGGTCGGGTATACGCCCTACCCCCTGGCCGTCACCGAGGCCTTCGTGGCCGAGGCCGCCCGCACCGGCGTCGACCTCTTCCGGGTCTTCGACGCGCTCAACGACGTGTCGCAGATGCGGCCCGCGATCGAGGCGGTGCTCGCGACCGACCACGCCGTCGCCGAGGCGGCGCTGTGCTACACGGGCAACATGCTCGACCCCGGCGAGCGGACGTACACGCTGGACTACTACCTGCGGCTCGCCGAGCAGCTCGTCGACGCGGGCGCCCACGTGCTCGCGATCAAGGACATGGCCGGTCTGCTGCGCGCCCCCGCGGCCGCGCGCCTGGTCACCGAGCTGCGCCGGTCCTTCGACCTGCCGGTGCACCTGCACACCCACGACACCGCGGGCGGCCAGCTCGCGACGCTGCTCGCCGCGATCGGCGCCGGCGTCGACGCGGTCGACGTCGCCAGCGCCGCCATGTCCGGGACCACCTCCCAGGTCTCCATGTCCGCCCTGGTCGCCGCCACCGACGGCACCGAGCGGGCCACCGGCCTGGACCTCGACGCGGTCTGCGACCTGGAGCCCTACTGGGAGGCCATCCGCCGGCTCTACGCCCCCTTCGAGTCCGGGCTGCCCGGTCCCACCGGGCGCGTCTACCACCACGAGATCCCCGGCGGCCAGCTGTCCAACCTGCGCCAGCAGGCGATCGCGCTCGGGCTGGGCGACCGCTTCGAGGAGATCGAGGACATGTATGCCGCGGCCAACCGGATCCTCGGCAACATCGTCAAGGTGACCCCCTCGTCCAAGGTCGTGGGTGACCTGGCGCTGGCGCTGGTGGGCGCCGGCGCAGATCCTGCTGCGTTCGAGCAGGACCCGCAGCGCTTCGACATCCCCGACTCGGTGATCGGCTTCCTCGCCGGTGACCTCGGCACCCCGCCCGCCGGCTGGCCCGAGCCCTTCCGGACCAAGGCGCTGGCGGGCCGGCATGCCCGCCCGGTCGTCACCGAGCTCTCCGCGGACGACGAGCAGGCGCTGCGGACCGAGCCGCGGCGCACCCTGAACCGGCTGCTGTTCCCCGGGCCGACCGCGGACCTGGAGCGGGCGCTGGAGACCTACTCCGACCTGTCCGTGCTCAGCACCCGCGAGTTCCTGCACGGCATGGCGGTCGGCGAGGAGCACGAGGTCCCGCTGGAGCGGGGCAAGACGCTGCTCCTGGGGCTGACCGCCATCGGCGAGCCCGACGCCCGCGGCATGCGCAACGTCCTGTGCACCATCAACGGCCAGCTGCGCACCATCTCGGTCCGCGACGAGTCGGTGACCTCGGCGGTGGCCACCGCCGAGCGGGCCGACGCGGGCGTCCCGGGCCAGGTGGCGGCGCCCTTCGCCGGGGTGGTGACGCTCGCGGTCGCGGTCGGGGACGAGGTCACGGCGGGCACCCAGGTCGCCACCATCGAGGCCATGAAGATGGAGGCCGCGATCACCACCCCCGTGGCTGGAACGATCCAGCGCGTGGCCATCGGTCCGACGCAAGCCGTCGAGGGAGGCGACCTCCTCGTCGTGGTGGCCTGACCTCGTGGTGCAATGACCGCGTGGACACGCACGGGATCCAGGACGCCCTCGTCGAGCGCTTTCTTCGCTACTCCGCCGTCACCAGCCAGGGCGACGCCGCCGCGGTAGTCGTGCCGTCGACGCCCGGGCAGCGCGAGCTGGCCGAGCTCCTGCGCGACGAGCTGGTGGCGATGGGCGCCGCGGACGTCCACCTGTCCGACACCGCGGTCCTGACCGCCCGGATCCCCTCGACCCTGCCCGACGGCCACCCGCCGGTGCCCGCCGTGGGCTTCTGCGCCCACCTGGACACCGTCGACGTCGACCTCTGCCCCGAGGTGCACGCACGCGTCGTCGAGCACGACGGCGGCGACGTGTGCCTAGACCGGCGGTGGGACCGCTGGATCCGCGTCGCCGAGCACCCCGAGCTGGCGCGGTATGCCGGCGACCGGCTCCTCGTCACCGACGGCACCAGCGTCCTGGGCGCCGACGACAAGGCCGCCATCAGCGTGCTCATGGAGGCCGCGGCGGGGCTGCTGGACGCGGGCGCCGACGAGGTGCACGGCGACGTCCACCTGGCCTTCGTCCCCGACGAGGAGATCGGGCTGCGCGGCGTGCGCACCCTCGACCTCGACCGCTTCCCGGTGCGTCACGCCTGGACCATCGACTGCTGCGAGCTCGGCGAGCTGGTGACCGAGACCTTCAACGCGGCGACCGCGACGATCCGCGTCGAGGGGGTCACCGCCCACCCGATGGCCGCGAAGGGGGTGCTGGTCAACCCGATCCTGGTCGCCACCGACGTGATCGACCGGCTCGACCGCGCCCAGACCCCTGAGCGCACCGAGGGGCGGGAGGGCTACCTGTGGGTCGACGGGATCACCGGCGGCCAGGCCGAGGCGGTCCTCACCGTGAGCATCCGCGACCACGACCGGGCGCGGTTCGCCGCCCGCAAGACCGAGCTGCGCGACGCCGTCGAGGCCGTGCGCGCGATGCACCCGCGGGCCGTGATCGAGCTGGCCGTCGAGGACGTCTACGGCAACATCGCCGACTCCCTGGCCCCGGACGACCCGGCGGTGGCGCACCTGCTGCGGGCGATGGGCGGCCTCGGGATCGAGCCGCTCCCCCTCCCGATGCGCGGCGGGACCGACGGGTCCTGGCTGTCCCGGCAGGGCATCCCGACGCCGAACTTCTTCACCGGCGCGCACAACTTCCACAGCACGGCGGAGTTCCTGCCGCTGTCGTCGTTCGAGCGCAGCCATGCCCTGGTCCGCCAGCTCGTGCGGGTCACCGCCGGGGCCTGAGCGGCCGCGTCGCCCCGGCATACCGCCCGCCGGACGGGGCGTCCCTCGTCCGTCTGGCCTGGGCGCCCCGCCTCCCGCTCTGCACCCGTCTCGCGTCGCGGCGTCCGGCTCCGGCCGGAGGCCGCGACGAACGCACCGGACCGGCGAGCCCGCCCACGTTACCTTGCTGGTGGCCCCGCGGTGCGGGGTCACGGTCGCCGGGCCCGGCATGACTTACCACCCCTGTCTCTTCCATGATCCGGGGGGGGTGTTGTCACCGGGCCTGGTGGCGTCGGTCTGACCGCTGATAGGGACACGGCCCAAGATGAGGTCTCTTCGTAACGTGGGTGCCGGCAGCTGACGCTTCACCACAGCCTGGCGACCGGTCCTGCGATGCAAGGATGGTCACCGTCATGAGCGAGGACATCGGCTACGACATCTGGTGCGGGCTGGACGTTGGCAAGCAAGACCACCACGCCTGCGCCCTGGACTGCGCGGGCAACAAGGTCTTCGACAAGGCCCTACCCCAGGACCAGGCACGGCTGGAAGAACTCTTCACGACCTTGACCGCCCGGGGTCGGGTCCTGGTGATCGTTGACCAGCCCAACACCATCGGCGCCCTGCCGATCGCAGTGGCCCGCTCGATGGGGATCGCGGTCGCGTACCTGCCTGGGCTGGCGATGCGCCGCATCGCCGACCTGCACCCGGGCAACGCCAAGACCGACGCCCGCGATGCGTTCATCATCGCCGACGCTGCCCGCACCATGCCCCACACCCTGCGCCGCGTGGACGTCGGCGAAGAGGCCCTGGCCGAGCTGAAGGTCCTGGTCGGCTTCGACGACGACCTCGCCGCCGAAGCCACCCGCCTCAGCAACCGGATCCGTGGCCTGCTCACCCAGTTCCACCCCGCCCTCGAACGAGTCCTCGGACCCAAGATCGCCACCAAGGCCGGCCTGGCCGTCCTGGAACACCTCGGCGGCCCGCAAGGCATCACCCGCGCCGGGCGCGCACGCCTGGCACGCGTCATCACCAAGGCCAACCCCCGTGGCGCGGGCGAGCTCACCGACGCGATCATGGCGGCCCTGTCCGAGCAGACCGTGGTCGTGGCCGGCACCACCGCCGGTGAGCAGGTCCTGCCACACCTGGCCGCGACGCTGCGCACAACCCTGGCCCAACGAGCCGATCTGGCCACCCAGGTCGAGAAAGTCCTCGATGCCCACCCTCTTGCCGAGGTCCTGACCTCGATGCCCGGCGTCGGAGTCAGGACAGCAGCCCGGATCCTGCTCGACGTCGGTGACAGCTCGGCCTTCCCCACCGCCGGACACCTCGCCGCGTACGCCGGCCTGGCCCCCGTCACGCGACGCTCCGGCACCAGCATCCGCAGGGAGCACCCCTCCAGGTCAGGCAACAAGCACCTCAAGAGAGCCTTGTTCCTATCCGCGTTTGCGGCCCTGCGCTTCGACCCCGTCAGCCGCGCCTACTACGACCGCAAACGCGCCCAAGGCAAGAAGCACAACGCCGCACTCATCTGCCTCGCCCGACGACGCTGCGACGTCCTGCACGCCATGCTCCGCAACCACGAGACCTACCGCGCCCCAGCGCCCGCACCCACGCCCCTCACCGCTTGACGAAGAACATAGGGACACCCCCCGCCCCCCGGCCCGGGGGGCGGGGGGCGGGCCGACCTCACAGGTCGCAGCCGTCCAGGTCGCAACCGTCCAGACCGTCCACGAGGTCCGCCGACGACGCCACGAAGTCGCCCACCCCCGAGGCCAGCTCGCCCAGCCCGTTGGACAGCGTCTCGACCAGGTCGCCGTCGACGAGGTCACCGAGCCCCGCACCCACGTCGACCAGCCCCGGCCCGTCGAAGGCGTCGACCACGCGGACCACGTCAATCCCCAGGTGGGCGACGTCCGCGAGCAGGTCGACGCCCTGGATCCAGTCCAGGTCGAAGGCCACGTCGGCGACCCCGGCCAGGTGGGCCCGGGCCGCGACCTCGCCGAAGATCCGCGACCACCGGTCGGCGCAGCCGAAGACGATGGCATAGGGCAGGTAGCGGCTGAAGACGTCGCGCGCCTCCTCGAAGCGGATCTGGTCGGCCTCGGCGGTCGTGAGGTACTCCCGGAAGCCCAGCGTCTGCACCCGCACCGCGGTGCCCTCGGCCGTGCGCGGGGTCCGCCCCCGCCCGCCCCGCACCAGCAGCAGCCCCGAGACCAGCAGGCCGAGACCCGGCAGCAGCTCGAGCGGCCCGTAGCGCCGGTGGGTGACCAGGTCGACCGCGAGCAGCCCCAGCAGCGCCAGACCGGCGAGCAGGATCGGCCAGCCGAGACAGCCGAGCCGCCGGTTGCGCAGCTGCGGGTGGTCGACGTACCACCCGTGGTCCACCACCTCGCGGTAGAGCCCGATCTGGGCCTTGCGCAAGGTCATCCCGAAGCTCCCCCGCAGCGCCGAGAGCCGCACCCGGTCACCGCCGGCGAAGAGCTCGCCCAGCAGCTCGGCCTCGAAGGGCCGCAGCCCGTCGCGCACCTCCCGGTGCCGCTCCAGCTCCCAGTCGACGGCGCGCGAGGGCCCGTCGGGATCCTCGGCCCGGGTCGAGCCGTCCCCGGGCACCGCGGTGAGCGTGAGGTGGCCCCGCACCGCGAGGTCGATGATGGTCGCGCTGAGGTCGACCTGGTCGGCGCGTCCGTCGACGACCGTGCCCGCGATCCCGGGGGTCACCCCGTCCGGGGGCGTGAACCGCACCGCCACCGTCCCGGTCCACTCCCCCGTGCCTCCCAGACGACGGGTGCGTATGCCGGTGCCCGGTGCGGGCCTCTCCCCGGGCGTCACCCCGACGTACATCTCGTCGCGGCGTCGCCGCCGGAACCACCACAGCACCCCCGCCACCAGCAGCACCGGCAGCACGCCGAGCACCACGAAACCCAGATCCGTCCTCGCCATCGTGTCCCCCTGGACCTTCCCCCGGTGGGTCGGACCGCCCGGCGCACGGCGCCCGGGCGGCCCGACCCATGTCGATCTCCACGCGTCCCCCGACGCGTCCTGTCGTCAGCTCTTCTCGTCGGCTCGCCCGGTCGGCGCCCGGCGGCCGGTCACCTCACCAGGAGTCGCCGCCGCCCCCGCCGAAGCCGTCGCCGGAGAAGCCGCCGAAGTCCCCGAACCCGCCGTCGCCGAACCCGCTGCCGCCCGAGGAGCCCGGCGTCGACTGAACGCGCCGGCCGCCGTCGTGGAGAACGAGTCCACGGCGTTGCCGAAGTCGGAGAAGTCCCCGAAGCCCCCGCCGTACCACACGTAGAAGGTCGGCATGCCCACGTCGTAGCCCTGGGCCTGGGCCATCTCCGCGACCTGGGCGAAGACCTTGGCCCACCGGTCCGCCACGCCGAAGACCACGGCGTAGGGCAGGTAGCGGCTGAAGATGTCCAGCGCCTCGTCGAACGTGATCTGCTCGGCCTCGGCGGTCAGGAGGTACTCCCGGAACCCGCGGGCCTGGTAGAGCACCGCGGACCCGTCGGCGGTCCGCGCGGGCATCCGCTTGGCGAGGGCCCGCACGATGAACGGCACCGCGAACAGCCCGGCGCCCGCGAGCAGCAGCGACGGCACGGGCAGCTCGATGCCGGCGATCTGGTCGGACTCCAGCGCGCCCACGAAGGACCCGCTGCCGAAGAAGAACCAGCCGCCGAGGAGCAGGAAGGGCAGCCAGGTCAGGCAGCCGAAGGCATTGCGCACCTGCTCCGGCGAGCTGCGGAACCAGCCGCGCTGCACGGTCTCGGCATACATCTCCTGCTTGGCCGCGGCCAGCGTCGGGGCGAAGCGGTTCTTGAGCTCGGACATCATCACCGGCGTGCCGTAGGTGAAGATCCCGTCCAGGATCGTCCGCTCGTAGCGCAGCAGCCCACGGTCACCCGGCTTGGGCGTGCCGAGGTACTCCAGCTTCCAGTCGTTGGTCTGGAAGACGCCGCCGTCCTGGGTCTGCTCGATCCGCAGGTAGCCCCGGACCGCGAGGTCGATGACGGTGGCGGACACGTCGATGGTGTCGGCCGACTCGTCGTAGATCGTCCCGATGAGGCCCGGCGTCGCGTCGTCCGGCGGGGTGAACCGCACGGCCACCGGCAGGGCCTTGCCGCCGCGGGTGGTCTCGACCTGCTGACCGGGGGCCGGCAGGGTGTCCGGCGCGAGCCCGACGTACCGCTCGTCCCGGCCGCGGCGCCACACCAGCGCCCCCATGCCGAGCGCGGCCAGCAGCGGCGCCCCGAGCCCCACGCCGAGCTGGCCGAGGGTGCGGGCCTTGGCCTCGGACGGCGACATGGCCACGCGGCCGTCGGAGGTCTCCGGGCCGCCCTGCTCGATCTGCTTGCTGACATCGGTGAAGGCCGAGCGTGGGAACATCGCGCCGACGGTCATGGCGTCGCGCGGTGCCAGGCCCGTGGCGGAGAACCTCGCGGGGGTGCCGTTCGTGGCCGTCGCGCAGACCTTCTTGGTGCCCACGGGGCCATAGGTGCACCCGACCTTGAGCGGCGCCGCCGGACCGGTCACCGTGACGTCGACCTGGTCGATCGGCCGCTGCCACTGGCTGCCCAGGACGTTGGGGTAGAACTCGACCCCGGCCTTCTGCTCGTTGACGACGTGGTCCAGGTGATAGCTGATGACGTAGTGCTTGGTGCCGCTGACGGTCTGGCTGGCGCTGCCGACCCGGATGACGGTGTTGTTGCCGAGGGTGCTGACCGAGGCGTCGGCGGGCGCGTCGGGGCTGGTCACCTTGATGTCGCGGATCTCGTAGACCCGGTGCTCCGTGCTGTCCGCGCTGCCACCCTTGGGGTCATAGCCCTCGACGGTGGGGACATAGCGGGTGAACCCGTGCCGGCCCTGGTCGTTGAACTGGTACTGGTAGGACTCCGTCACGTCGACGCCGCCCTGGGCGTCCACGCGGTAGTCCACGGCGAGGTGGAGGACCCGGTCGGTGCCCTCGGCCCGAGCGGCGATGGCCGACGCGGTCACGGCCGACGCGGGCACCGCCCCCATGAGCAGCAGCCACAGGGACACCACCGTGGCGGCCAGGGCCGCCGGCAGCCGCCCGGTCCCACCCGGTCGAGCGGTCGTGGTCAGGCTCATGGAGGTCCCCCTGCTCGTCGGCTGCACAGCCCTACGACGGCGAATCTAACCGACCGGCTCCCTGCAACCGGCCACCGATCAGCCGCGCGCCCGCCTGAACGCGTCGGACACCGCCCGGGCGGCCTCCCGGCCGTCCTGACGCTCGCGCAGCGTCTGCCGCTTGTCGTAGAGCTTCTTGCCCTTGGCGAGGGCGATCTCGACCTTGGCCCGGCCGTCCTTGAAATACAGCTCCAGCGGCACGATGGTGTGCCCGCTCTCCTGCGACTTGGCGAAGATGGTCAGCAGCTCGTCGCGGTGGAGCAGCAGCTTGCGCCGGCGGCGGGCGGCGTGGTTGGTCCAGGTGCCCTGGGAGTACTCCGGGATGTGCACGCCCTCGAGGTAGAGCTCCCCGGCATACTCCTGGGCGAAGCCGTCGACCAGGCTGGCCCGCCCCTGCCGCAGCGACTTGACCTCGGTGCCGGACAGCACGAGGCCCGCCTCCCACGTGTCGAGGATGTGGTAGTCGTGGCGCGCCTTCTTGTTGCGCGCGATCACCTTCGTGCCCTGCTCCTTGGCCATAGCGGTCCAGTCTAGGGCCGCCGGGCGGTGGGATTCGAGCGAGTATGCCGGGAGGACGACCTCACAACCACAGCATGGGGTTCTGGAAGACCCCGTCGACGATGGTCTCGAAGTGCAGGTGGCAGCCGGTGGAGTAGCCCGTCGTGCCGGAGTAGCCGAGGAGCTGCCCGCGCCGCACGCGCCCGCCGTGGACCGTGATGCTCGTCAGGTGGTTGTAGGTGGTGACCAGGTCGCGACCGCGCAGGATGCCGTTGTCCAGGACGACGCGGTTGCCGTAGGCCCGGTTGAACCCCGCGCTGACGATCTGCCCGTCCGCCGCGGCGTAGACCGGCGCTCCGCAGCCGGTGCCGAAGTCGGTGCCGGTGTGCAGCTTGACGTACTTCAGGACCGGGTGGAAGCGCATGCCGAAGGGCGAGGTGATCGGCCCTGCGGCCGGCATGGAGAGGACGGCACCGCCTCGGCGCGGGGTGGCGGGGCGCGGGACCGCGCGCGGGCGGGGCGCGGCCGTGACGGCCGGCTGCTCGGGAGCACGCTGCCTGGGGGCCCGCGGCGTGGCGGACGGCTTGGCCTTCACCTTCGCCCTGGTCCGGGGAGCCGGGCTGCCGGTCACCGTAGGAGTCTCCTTCGCCGCCTCGGCGGCGGACCCGTGCTTCCCCTTCGCGGCTGCCCCCTCGGTGTCTGCGTCGGCCGCATCCTTCGCCGAGTCCTTCGCGGTCTGCTTGGCCGACTCCCGCGCAGCCTCTCGGGCCGCGGCGGCCTTGGCCGCGGCCCGGTCCGCCGCCTCGTCGCGGGCCTGCTGCACGGCGGCCGCTGCGGCTGCCTCCTTGCGCCGGCGGGTGCGGTCGGCGAGCTCGTCGGTCAGCGCCCGCGCCTGCGCGTCGAGGTCGGCGACCCGGGCCTCCTCCTCCGACCTGCGCGACTCGATCGTGGCCTTGGCCCGGGTGGTCTGGGCGACGAGCTGCTCGACGCGGGCACGGGCGGTGGCCGCCTGGGCCTGGGCCTGGGCGGTCGTGCGGACCCGCTGCTCGGACTGCTTCTTGAGGCGGGCGACCTCGTCCTGGGCGGCGCCGAGGCGAGCCTGCTTGGCGGTCTCCTCGGCGCGGGCGGTCGCCAGGTCACGCGCGTCCCGGGCCTGCACGCTGCCCACGGCCTCCAGGCCCTGGTAGCGCGTGTAGAGCTCGTCAGGGGTCTGCGCCTGCACGAGGACGCTCAGCGGGTCGAGCTCCCCGGAGCCGCCGGCCTGCATCTCGGCGGCCACCTGCCCGAGCCGTCCGGTGACCGTGGCCAGGGCCGTGCGGGTGGCGGCCAGCTCCGCGGTGGCCTGCTGCTCCTGGACCGTCGCCTCCGCCAGCCGGTCGGCCAGCTCGCGGTCGGTGCGCCGTGCCTCCTGCCAGACCCGGGTGGCCGCGGTCTCCTGCGCCTGGGCGCGCGGCAGCTGACCCTGGGCCTGGACCAGGGCGTCGTACGCCGTGGCCAGCTCGGCCGTGGTGATCTCCAGCTGCCCCTGCGCCCCCTGCAGGGACTCCTGCACCTGGGCCTGGCGGCCGCGCAGCTGCTCGTCCGTCCCCGACTCCTGGGCCCAGGCCGGCGTCGGCAGTCCCAGGGCGAGGGCGCAGCAGAGCGCCAGCGAGCCTCGCAGGGTCGTGCCGGGCGTGAGTGCGCGCATGAGAGATCCTGTGGTCGGGGACACGGTCGGCGGGATGCCTCAGCAGCCCAGCACTCTCCGTTGGTACCACCCGTCACATCAGTCACACCACCGGTGACGAACAACTTCGTTCCGTTGTGACGCATTAGTCACCCGTTCGCCATCTGCGGTAGCCCGAATGGCCCTGCCCCACGCCAGGGTTCAGAAACCGGACGAATCAGACGCGCAGGTGCCGTCGCAGCGCCGACCAGGAGGTCACCAGGGCCACCAGGACCGCCACCAGCACCAGCCACGGAGCCACCCGCCACAGGTCTCCCGGACCCACCAGGGCGACCCCGCCGAAGACCACCGACTGGCCCGCCTGACGCGAGGAGAGCCACCCCAGCAGCCCGGCGAGCAGGCCGATGGCCAGGGCCGCCCCGGACAGCGCGGCCACGACGGTCTCGATCACGAAGGGCGCCCGGATCGTCATCGATCCGGCCCCCACCAGACGCATGATCCCCGTCTCGCGTCGGCGGGTGTATGCCGAGCTGCGGACCGTGGTCGCCACCAGGAGCACGGCGCAGAGCAGCATCACCGCGGCCAGGGACATCGTGGCCAGGGTCAGGCTCGACAGCAGGTCGATCAGCGGCTCCACGACCTTGCGCTGGTCCTCGACCTTCTCCACGCCGGGCGAGCCCTGGAAGGTGCTGGTGAGCTGCGGGTACTCCTGCGGGTCGGTGAGCCTGATCCGGTAGGACGCCTTGAGCTGCTCGGGCCTGGTGCCCGCGACGATCGGGTTGTCCCGGAACTGCTGCTGGAAGTTCTGGTAGGCCTCCTGCTGGCTCTCGTAGTGCCAGGACTGCACCACGGGCATGGCCTTCAGCTGCCGCTCGACCGCTGCCCGGTCGGCCGCGGTCGCCGCCCCCCGCGAGCAGGCCGCCTCCCCGGAGGTCGCGTTGCACAGGACGACGGAGACCTGGATCTTGTCGTACCAGTAGCCCTTCATGGTCTGGACCTGGTGATAGCTGAGCATCCCGATGCCGAGGAAGAGCAGGCTCACCATGGTCACCAGGGCCACCGAGACGGCCATCGACAGGTTGCGGCGCAGCCCGGTCATCGCCTCGCGCAGGATGAAACCCGCCCTCATCGGTCCTCCCCCGTCTCGACACGGGTCGCGCCCGCGAGATCCTCCGCGGTCCTGCCGACGGCGCGTCCGTCGCCGTCACGACCGGCGTCGCCCGTCGGCACGGCGGCCCGATCCCCCCATGCGTCGCGGGGCCCGGCGGCGGCCCGCAGCGCGGCCTGACGCTGAAGCGCGTAGGCGCCCACCGCGTCGTCGCGCACCAGTCGGCCGTCGTGCAGCTCGATCACCCGCTTGCCCATGGCGTCCACGATCTCGTCGTCGTGGGTCGCCATCACCACCGTGGTGCCGCGCCGGTTGATCTCGTCCAGCAACGTGACGATGTCGAGGCTGGTCGCCGGGTCCAGGTTGCCCGTCGGCTCGTCGCACAGCAGCACCGTCGGCCCGACGGCGATGGCCCGGGCGATGGCCACGCGCTGCTGCTCCCCGCCGGACAGCTCGTGCGGGTAGCGGTCGCCCAGGCCCGCCAGTCCCACGAGCTCGAGCGTCTCGTCCACGTGCCGCCTCAGGTGCCGGGTGCGCCCGACGACCTGCAGGGCGAAGCCGACGTTCTCCGCCGTGGTCTTGCCCGGCAGCAGCCGGAAGTCCTGGAAGACGCTGCCGATCTCGCGCCTCAGCCGCGGCACCTCGCGACGCGGCAGCCGCTCCAGCTCCCGGCCGGCGACGGTGACCCGACCTGCGGTGGCGGTCTCCTCGCACACGACGAGCCGGAGCAAGGTCGACTTCCCCGAGCCCGACGACCCGACGACGAAGACGAACTGACCGCGCTCGATGGTGGTGGTCACGTCGTCCAGGGCCGGGCGGGAGGCGCGGGGGTAGACCATCGAGACGTGGTCGAACCTGATCATCTGCGCGCGCCTCACCCTCGTGCTTGGAACGCGAGGGTGAAGGCCCCCGCCGGGGCCGAGCCTAGGCGTCCGCGGGCGGCGCGGGCGGGACCTGGCGGCGATGTCGTGATCGCAAAGCGATAATCAGATGTTGCGCGCGGTGATAGATCCAGGTGGGAGTCGTGTCGTCATACCCGCTCGTGCTGGGCGAGGAAGGTCTCCACGTCCACCACGGCGGTCTTGAGGTCGACGTGCTCGGCCTTGCGGTGCGCCCGGACCGCCGCGACCTTGTGCCCGGCGAGGGCCAGTCGGGCCGCCTCCTCGCCGAGCACCTCACGCTCCTGCGGGAGGTGGTGCGGGTCGATCCCGGTGAAGCGTGCCAGCAGGCGGACCTGCTCCTCCAGGAGCTCCACGCGCCGGCGCAGCAGCAGGACCTGTCGGTCGGCGCGGGTGTCGCCCCAGAGCAATGCCATGGACAAAGACTAGGTCACAGCGTGATCACGGAAGGGTGAACACCCAGAACCGCGCATCGGGATGCGACCGAACGGAGCAGACCCCTCACCCGGTGCATCCAGGCGGGGGGTCTGCGTCACAGGAGGTATGCCGGACGGGTCAGTCCTTGGCGTTGGCCTGGTTGCGCCGCCACCGGACCCCGGCCTCGAGAAAGCCGTCGATGTCGCCGTCGAGGACCGCCGAGGTGTTGCCGACCTCGTACTCCGTCCGCAGGTCCTTGACCATCTGGTAGGGGTGCAGCACGTAGGACCGCATCTGGTCCCCCCAGCTCGCCTTGACGTCGCCCGCGAGCTCCTTCTTCTTGGCGTCCTCCTCCTGCTTCTTGACCAGCAGCAGGCGTGACTGCAGGACGCGCAGGGCGGCGGCGCGGTTCTGGATCTGGGACTTCTCGTTCTGCATCGACACCACGATCCCGGTCGGGATGTGCGTCATGCGCACCGCGGAGTCCGTCGTGTTGACGCTCTGGCCGCCGGGCCCCGACGAGCGGAAGACGTCGATCTTGAGCTCGTTCTCCGGGATCTCGATCGTGTCGGTGGTCTCGATGAGCGGGATGACCTCGACGGCGGCAAAGCTCGTCTGACGGCGACCCTGGTTGTCGAAGGGGCTGATGCGCACCAGTCGGTGCGTGCCGGCCTCGACGGAGAGGTTGCCGAAGGCATAGGGCACGTTGACCTCGAAGGTCGCGGACTTCAGGCCCGCCTCCTCGGCGTACGAGGTGTCCATGACCTTGGTGGGGTAGTCGTGCCGCTCCGCCCAGCGCAGGTACATCCGCATGAGCATCTCGGCGAAGTCGGCGGCGTCCACGCCACCGGCGCCGGCGCGGATGGTGACGACCGCCTCGCGCTCGTCGTACTCCCCCGACAGCAGGGTGCGCACCTCGAGCTCACCGACGGCCGTGCGGATCGACGCCAGCTCGACCTCGGCCTCGCGCATCGTCTCGGCGTCGCCGCCCTCCTCGGTGCCCATCTCGACGAGGACCTCGAGGTCGTCGATCCGGCTGTCCATCCCTACGACCCGGTCCCGCTCGGAGTTGGCGCGGGAGAGCGCCGAGGTGACCTTCTGCGCCTCGTCCGGGTTGTCCCACAGGTCGGGGGCGCTGGCCTTGGCCTCCAGGTCCTTGATCTGCTCGGCGAGCGCGTCGAGGTTGGTCACCTGGCGCACCGAGTCCATCGTCGCGCGCAGGGTCTTGATCTCTTCGGGGAAGTCGACAGCCACGAGGAGACAGCCTACCGGCCCGGCGCAAGCCGACTCAGCGGCACGTGGGGATCTGACCGTCGTGGTGGAAGGCGTGGAGGTAACGGCCCTCGACGTAGTACTCGCCCTCCGCGGCGTCCTGCAGGGACTGGATGCGGAACCATCCGTCCGGGCCGGTGGTGGAGCGGCAGTAGGCGTAGACGAGCCGGTGCCGCAGCGCCGTCCCCTCCTCCGCCACGACCGGGGCGTCGGGCGCAGGCCGGGAGCGCACGGGCAGACCCGCCTCCGGCGCGTCCAGCACCACGAAGGGCCAGGGAGCCTCGCCCGGAGGGGCCGCGGTGGCCCCGGACAGGCCCTTGAGCATGGTGGCGAGCTCGCTCTCGGAGAGCTTCTTGGGGTTGCTGAGGAAGCAGTTGGCCGGTCCCATGCAGTGCGCCTCGGGGCCGAACAGCCGCCCGCTGATCTTGGGCGAGGGACGGGCGGACGGCTCGGCGGTGCCGCTGGCCGGCGCGCTGCCCGTGCCGGTGGCCGGTCCCGTGCTCGCCGGCGACGAGCCCGACGACGACGGCGTGGAGCCCCCACCGCCCGAGCAGGCGGCCAGGGCTGCGACGAGGGGGATCAGGACGGACAGACGGATCGACGAACGGTTCACGCGTGCTCCTCCGGTCGGGTACGACGATCGGGTCCCCCGCCTGGCGGGGGACCCGATCCGGTCACCCTGGACGCCGATGACGCCCGGGGTCAGTCAGTGCTGGTCGTCACTTCTTCTTGGCGCCGAACCAGTCGTCCCACCAGTCGCCGCCGTCCTCCGGGTCGTCAGAGCCGTCGGTGGGCTCGTCCGTCGGCTCGTCCGTGGGGCCGTCCGTCGGCTCGTCGGTCGGGCCGTCGGTGGGCTCGTCCGTGGGGCCGTTGGTGGGCTCGTCGGTCGGCTGGTCGGTGGGCGAGTCGGTCGGGCCGTTGGTGGGCGCGGGGCCGGGGGCGCCGCCCTGGACACCGTCCATCGTGTGGGCCTCCATCAGGTCCCCGCCGAAGAGCGCGTCCCAGGACAGGGTGAAGAAGCCACGGTCGCCCCAGCTCGGGCCCCAGGAGTTCTGGATCTTCACGCCCTTGGAGTTGTACCCGATGATCGTGATCTCGTGGCCACCGATCGCGCGACCCGCGGGACGGTAGCTGTAGTTGGCCGCCGTCTGCGCGTCCATGTCGTTGAAGTTCTCGCGCAGCTGCATGCCGATCGGCACCGGGTGACCGGCGTTGATGGCAGCCTCGATCGCCGGACGGGCGGTGGCCGCGTCGGTGGAGATCTCCTTGTAGCCGCTCAGCTTGTACTTGGCGGCGTTCTGGCGCTCCTCCTGGGTCGGCTGGTTGACGTAGTCCTCCGGGCCGTGCTTGTAGTGCGACTGGGTGTCGATGCCCTGCTCCTGCTCCATGGGCAGCGCGACGCTGGCCGTGGTGCCACGGTCGTTGCCGCGGGAGATCTGGGAGTAGATGAACATCGGGGCCATGGGGCCACCGCTGATCTTCTGCTGGTTCATCAGGATGCCGTAGCCGGCGTAGCCGGTGGCCCAGGTCACGCAGGAGCCGATGTTCCCCTGGTTGCCCGGGGTGAGGGCGTACTGGCTCAGGTCACCCTCGCCGGCCTTGATCCCGGCAGGACGCAGCGCCTGCGCGGTGCCGAAGGCGCGCACGCCCTTGGCCAACTTGGCCTTGCGAGCCTTGGCAACGTTGAGGTCGAGGCCCATGCCGTGGGACGAGGCGGCGGCCTTGGCGGGCGCGGGGGCGGGGGTGGTGGCGGCGGAGGCGCTGGAGGCGGTGCCGAAGGTGGCGATGAGGGCGGCGCCGGACAGGGCGACCAGTCGGGAGGTACGCATGAAGGTCCTTACTTTGCGTGAGGTTCGCTCACCTAGGAGGACGCCAGAACAGGCCGACACACCAGGGTCGGCCCGTGGCGGTGAGCGGTGCGTGTCCGAATGTGCCTCTGGATGGGCGAACACACCAGACCCGGATGGCGATTCGGCGACAGAGTCAGCCATTCGGAGGTCGGGACCGTACTCATTGGTACGACCGGTGTCAGGCATCCTCACGCACGCGGGCCGCAGGACTACCGAGCGCGGCGGCGCCTCGAAGGGGCTCCGCGCTCGCCGTCATACCGCTCGCCGCCAGACCCCGGCGCCGGTGCCGTCGCGGGCATCTCCCCGAGCGCACGGCGCGGCGCCCGTCCCCGTGAGCCCACGGGGACGGGCGCCGGGGTGCCGGTCGTCAGATGACGACGGACAGCAGCAGGACGGTGAGCAGACCGGTGACGGAGATGATCGTCTCCATGATCGACCAGGTCTTGATGGTCTCGGAGACCTTGAGGCCGAAGTACTCCTTGACGAGCCAGAAGCCCGCGTCGTTGACGTGCGAGAAGAACACCGAGCCGGCGCCGATGGCGAGGACCAGCAGCGACATGTGGCTCTGGCTCATGCCCACGGTGAGCGGGGCGACGATGCCGGCGGTGGTGACCGTCGCGACGGTCGCCGAGCCGGTGGCCAGACGGATGAGCACGGCGACCAGCCAGGCCACGAGCAGCACCGAGATGCCGGAGCTGTTGACCCAGGTGGCGACCAGCTTGCCGACACCCGTGTCGATGAGGACCTGCTTGAAGCCGCCGCCGGCGGCGACGATGAGGATGATGCCGGCGATGCCGGGCAGGGAGGACTCGACCGACTTGGCGGTCTCCCGCATGCTCCAGCCGGCGCCGCGGCCGAAGGTGAACATCGCCACGAGCGCGGCGATCAGCAGCGCGATGAGCGGCGTGCCCAGGAAGTCCAGGGAGGCGCGCAGCGGGTCCTTCTTGCTGCCGATGAAGATGTCGGCGAGCGCCTTGCCCATCATCAGCACGACGGGCAGCAGGACGGTGGCCAGGGTGATGCCGAAGGCCGGGCGACGACTGGTGGTGGACTCACGCGTCTCGAACATCTCCGGCGCCGGGGCGTCGACCCAGCGGCCGGCGACGTTGCCGAAGATCGGGCCGGCGACGATCACGGTCACCACGGCCACGACGACGCCGAGGGCCAGGGTGAGACCGAGGTTGGCCTTGACGGCGTCGATGGCGGCCAGCGGTCCGGGGTGCGGCGGCACGAAGCCGTGCATGGCGGACAGTCCGGCGAGGGTCGGTATGCCGATGCGGACGATCGACTGGCCGGAGCGGCGGGACACGAGGTAGATCACCGGGATCAGCAGCACGAGGCCGATCTCGAAGAACATCGGCAGGCCGATGAGCGCACCGACGGCGGCCATGGCCCACGGCAGCGTCGCCGGGGTGGAGCGACCGACGATGGTGTCGACGATCTCGTCGGCGGCGCCCGAGTCCGCCATCAGCTTGCCGAAGATCGCACCGAGGGCGATCAGGGTGCCGACGCTCGCGGCCGTGGAGCCGAAGCCCTTGGTGAAGGACTCGACCGCCTTGTTCATGTCGAAGCCCGCGACGGCGGCCACGGTGAGCGACCCGAGGATCAGGCCGAGGAAGGGGTGGAAGCGGAACTTGGTGATCAGCAGGACGATCAGCGCCATACCGAGCAGCACGGCCGGGACGAGCCGTGCCGCCGGGATCGCGGCCGCCGCGTCGCCCGCCGCGAACAGCGAGTACAGGGTGGTGGTCATGGGTCTTTCCTTGGTTCAGCGGATGGGGAGGGCGGGATCGCCGGGGAGGGCCTGCTCCGGGAAGGAGCGGACGTAGGTGTCGACGATCTCGTCGACGCTGAGGGAGAAGTCGATCGCGACCCCGCGCTCGGTGCCCTCGAGGGGCTCGAGCGTGGCGTACTGCGAGTCGACCAGCGACGCGGGCATGAAGTGGCCCGGTCGTCCTGCCACGCGGGCGGTGACGACCTCGCGGTCGCCGGCCAGGTGGAGGAAGGTCAGGTCGGGCGCTCCGCCGCGCAGGATGTCGCGGTAGCGCACCTTGAGGGCCGAGCAGCCGAGGATGGCGCCGGTGCCGGCGTGCTCGCGCAGCCATCCGGCGAGGGTGAACAACCAGGGGGCGCGGTCGTCGTCGTCCAGGGGGATGCCGGCGGACATCTTGTCGATGTTGGCCTGCGGGTGGAAGTCGTCCGCATCCGCGAAGGGCACGCGCAGCCGCTGGGCCAGGGCCGCTCCCACCGTGGTCTTGCCGCAGCCGGTGACGCCCATGACGACCACCCGCGGCGGGTGGGGGCGGAGCTCGGAGCTCATCGTCGTGCCTCCAAGGTCGATGCACGCATCGTTGCGTGACGGGTTCGTTCAGGATGCGCTCAGTGAACGGACGTTTTCAACTAAACAGCCTGGATTCGTATGACTTAACACCCGGACGGCTCAACCTACGACGACTATGGCACGATCAGGGCATGACGCCTGGACTCAGCGCCACCGCCCTCACCGCCGGCGGGACGAGCGCCGGAGGCTCCCCGATCTCACGCACCGCCACCCGCCTGAGCCTGCACGACACCGTGGTGGCGCAGGTCGGCCGGGCCATCGTGTCCGGCGAGCACCCCCCGGGGACGGTGCTGCGCGCGGAGCAGATCGAGTCGGCCACCGGCGCCTCGCGCTCGGTCGTCCGCGAGGCCGCCCGGGTGCTGGAGGCCATGGGCCTGATCGCCACCCGTCGCCGGGTGGGCATCACCGTGCAGCCCCGGTCGGCGTGGCAGGTGTACGACCCCCGGGTCATCCGCTGGCGCCTGGACGGCACCGAGGCCGAGCGCAGCGAGCAGCTGCGCACGCTCAACCAGCTGCGCGCCGGTGTCGAGCCGCTCGCCGCCGGCCTGGCCGCCCAGCACGCGACGCCGGAGCAGGCTGCCACCCTCGTGGGGGCCGTCATGGAGATGGCGCGCTGGGCCAAGGCCCAGGACCTGGAGGCCTACCTGGACGCGGACGTGGTCTTCCACACCACCGTGCTGCAGGCGTCCGGCAACGAGATGCTGGCCGCCCTCGACCAGGTCGTCGCCGAGGTGCTGGCGGGACGCACCCATCACGACCTGATGCCGATCAACCCCAACCCGGACGCGATTCGGCTGCACGGCGACGTGGCCCAGGCGATCCAGTCCGGCGACGCGGCCGGGGCCACCCAGGCGATGCAGGGCATCATCGACGAGGCCACGCAGGCCGTCGCCGCCGTCGTCGGCTCCTGACCGCCCGTCCCTCGACCGCTCGCGGTGGGCCGAGGCACACCACCGGCCGTCAGCGGACCCTGGACCGGGCACGCGACTCCACGACGACGGTCATTCCCCCGCCGAAGGCCTCCACCACGCTGCCCACGACCGGCAGCCGGACGTGCCCCACCACCTGCACGACCGCCGTCCGGCCGTCCGGGCTGCCGGTAGCGCCGCCGAGCGACCAGCGGTCCACGTCGGCCGGTCGGCTCTGCGCGCCGAGGTGCTGCTGTGCCGTGGCCCCGACGCCAGCAGCGGTGATCGGGATCTCCCGGCCGAGGCCGCCGGCATACACCCGAGCCTCGTCGACCCGGTCGGCCGCGTCCAGGGCGGCCGCGTCCGCCACGTCCCACAGCTGGGTGCGTGCGAGCTGCACGGCGGTGACGTCGATGCCGACCACGATCAGCAGGGCCGCGACGAGGGTGAAGCCCAAGGACAGCAACGAGATCGAGCCGCGCTCGCCCTCGCGAGCAGGGAGGCCGGAGGTCATCGCGCCTCCCCGCGGAAGCGGTCGACGGTGTCGAGGTGCTCGCCGCGCACGGTGATCTCGGTGGGCACGACGGCGCGCACCAGGTCCGGGACGAGCGGCAGCGGCACCCGCAACGAGGTGGTGGCTCGCACCCGGGCGTCGGGCGACAGGCAGGGGTCGTCCAGGCAGGTGACCTGTACGTCGCCCGCGGCGAAGCCGTAGTCCCGGAAGATGATCCGCGCCGCGGTGGCGGCCCGCCCGTGCGCGACCGCCTCGTCCTGGGCCGCGGCGAAGATCCGGCCGGCGTCCCGGGCGGTGCCGGACACGGCATACGCCCCGGCCTGCAGCCGGGACAGGGTCATCACGAGATAGACGAGCGGCACGAGGAGCACGAGGGAGACGCCGACGAGCTCCAGGCTCGCCGAGCCCCGCTCGCTCTCCTGGCGCCGAGCATCCTGCCGGCGCAGCCGCTCCCGCACGACGGTCACGAGGTCTGCCCCTCGCGGTAGGCCCGCCCGGAGACGGTGAGCAGGCCGCCGGGGCCGAGGGTGCCGATGACGGGCAGCGGGGCGCGGACCGTGACCTGGACGACCTGGACCCCGTCCTCGCCGGCGAGGGTGGCCGAGACGTCCTGGGCATAGCCTGCGGAGGCGAACCCGGTGATCAGGGCGCGGGTCCGGGGCACGGCGGCAGCCGGGTCCACGTCGGCGCGGGCGCCGTACCGAGCGCCCTCGACGGCGCTCTGGACCAGCGAGTTGCGGACGTGGAGCGCGAGCGCCACCTGCAGCACGCCGACGACGAGCGCCATGAGCAGCACCGTGACCATGGTGAACTCCGCGACGGCCGAGCCGCGCTCGGCCTCACGGGTGGGCACCTCAGCCGCCGATCGTCTGCATGGCCTTCTGGAACAGGCCGGTGAGGGCGGGCTTGGCCACGAGCGCCAGGGCCGCCACCAGCCCGGCGGTCATCAGGGTGATCATCACCCAGCCAGGCACGTCGCCGCGCTCGAGGTCGTCGCCGGCCGCGTGCTCGCGCAGTCGCACGCCGAGGACGTGCAGGGTCGCCGCGGTGCGGGTGGCCACGGTCTGGGTGAGGTGGTCGAGGTGGGTCATGCTGTCCTCCAAGGGATCCGGTGGTGCTAGACGGTCAGGGTCAGGAGCTGGAGCCCGGGGAACACCGCGAACACGACCGTCACCGGGAGGATCAGGAAGACGACGGGCACCATCATCGCGATCTCGCGGCGGCCGCCCTCCTCCATCACCGCCCGTCGGCCCTGCTCGCGGACGTCCTGGGCCTGGGCGCGCATCACGTCGGCGAGCGGGGTGCCGCGCTCGAGCGCGATCACGATCCCGTCGACGAAGCGGGCGAGGCTGGGCAGGCCGGTGCGGTCGGCGAGGGTCTGCAGCGCGGCGGGCAGCGAGGACCCGGCACGGGCCTGCGCCAGGCAGATCCGCAGCTCCTGCGCCAGGTCTCCGCCGGACAGGCGGCACACCCGCTCGAGGGCTCCGGCCGCGCCCTCCCCCGCGGTGACCGACAGCGCCAGCAGCTCGGCCACGGTGGGGAACTCGGTGAGGATCCGCTGCTCCCGGCCTGCCACGGCCCGGGAGAGCAGGTGGTCGCGCACGGTGACCCCGGCCGCGGCGCCCGCCAGGACGAGGACCAGGCCGGGCAGGACGGCGGCGGGGTCGTGCGCGACGGCCGCGGCGGCGCCGAGCCCGCCGAGCGCGGCTCCCACCGCTCCCCACACGACCTGACGGGCCCGGAAGCCGTCGACGTCGGGCGCCTGGCCGGCCCGCACCAGCCGACGCGCCACCGACTCCCGTCCCCCGAGGAGCCGGTCGAGCCGGGCGGCGAGGCCGGTCAGGAGAGGCTGCAGGCGGCTGGTCAGCCCGCGGTCGGCGGGTCGGACGCCCGTGCCCGCGGGAAGCGTCAGGTCCTGCAGGTAGGGCGCCACACGGTCCTCCAGCGAGGGGCGGCGTCGCGCGGGCAGGCGGGTCCAGACGAGGAGCACGCCGCAGGCCCAGGCGAGCCCCAGCAGGGCGCCCGTCCAGGACCAGCCGGCAGCCGCGCTCATCGCAGCACCCGCTGCTCCTCGGGCAGCCGTCCGACCCGCGTCATCAGCCAGTAGGCGAACCCGGACAGGGCCGCGCCGCAGCCCAGGACCACGGCCCCGAGCGGAGTGGCGTAGGCCTGCAGGGACGCCGGTCTGGTGACCATCGACGCGAGCACCAGCCAGGGGGCGGCGAGCGCCAGGCGGGCGGCGTTGACGGTCCAGGACTGCCGGGCCTCCATCTCGGCGCGGGTGCGGGCGTCCTCGCGCAGGAAGCTCGACAAGGTGCGCAGCAGCCGGCCCAGGTCGCTGCCGCCCACCTCACGGGCGATCCGCATGGACTCCACGAGGCGGTCGCCGACCGGGTCGGCGAGGTCGGCCTTGAGGGTGTCCAGGCAGTCCCCGAAGCGACCGGTCACGCGGTAGCCGTCGGCGAACCTCGCGAACGCCGGCCGCAGGGGCTCGGGGCCGCGGACCGCGAGCTGGCCGAGCGCCTCGGGCAGCGCGAGCCCGGCCCGCACGCCGGAGGCGATGTTGTCGACAGCGTCCGGCCACAGGTCCCGCAGCAGCAGACGGCGACGGCGAGCGCGGGCCCGGACCAGGCCCAGCGGGAGGTAGCCCACCAGCCCGGCGAAGCAGAGGGCGACGGGTGCGACGTCCGTCATGCCCCAGACGAGGAGCAGGGTGAGCAGGCCCAGCACGCCGCAGGCCCCCAGGAGCTGCCACGCGCTCACCGAGCGCAGGTCGGCCTGCAACAGCTCGTCGGACAGGTGAGCGAGGCGGCCTTCCCGCTCGACCGGGCGCTCGGCCTCGTCCGGCACCCAGCAGGACCACCAGACGCAGAAGAGCCCGAGGCCGAGGAGCAGCCCGACGGCGAGGCCGCTCACGACCGCGGCCTCAGCAGCGCGGCGAGGTCGTGGCCTGCCCGCTCGAACCGGTCGGCGTGCGGCGGGAAGCCGTCGGCCCGCACCAGGTCGCCCCCGCGGCGCACGAAGAGGTCGGCCACCTCGATGACGTCGTCCTCGACGCGGCCCGGGACCCCGACGATCTCGCGGACCCGGCGCCGCCCGTCCGCCTCCAGGGCGATCTGGACGACGACGTCGATGCTCGACGCCACCGTGGGGACCACGAAGCGGGAGCCGACGTTCTCCCCCGCGAGAAGCGGCAGGGTGCACATCTTGGTGATCGCCTCGCGGGCGGAGTTGGCGTGGATGGTCGCCATCCCGGGCAGGCCGGAGTTGAGGGCGATGAGCAGGTCCAGGCTCTCGGCCTGACGGACCTCGCCGACGATGATCCGCGAGGGGCGCATGCGCAGCGCCTCCTTGACGAGCGCCCGCAGCGGGATCTCCCCGGTGCCCTCCAGGCTGGCCTGGCGGCACTGCATCGCCGCGACGTCGCGCAGCGGCAGCTTCATCTCGAAGACCTCCTCGCACGTCACCACCCGCTCGCGCGGGGGGATCGCGGCCGCGAGGCAGTTGAGCGTGGTCGTCTTCCCCGCCTGGGTCCCTCCGCTGACCAGCACGTTGAGCCCGGACGCGACGGCGGCCGCGAGGAAGTCCGCGGCGTGCTGGGTCAGCGCGCCGAGGCGCACCAGGTCGTCCAGGTGGTCGGCGCGGGCGACGAACTTGCGCACGTTGACCAGCCAGTGGCGCCGAGAGACGTCCGGGATCACCACGTGCAGCCGGCTGCCGTCCGCGAGGGCCGCGTCCACGAAGGGGGTGCTCAGGTCGACCCGGCGACCGCTCGTCTTGAGCATCCGCTCCACCAGGTCACGCACGGCGTCGGCGGTGAGGATGACGGGCGTGAGCTCGCTGACCCCGTCCCGGGCGACGAACACCTTGCCCGGCTCGTTGATCCACAGCTCCTCGACCCGCGGCCGCGTTTGCGACGTAAGGTGTGGGGCATGAGCGAGTCGTCCTGCGTCGTCTACTGCCGTATCAGCCTGGACAAGACGGGTCTTGAGTTGGGCGTTGACCGGCAGGAGCGTGCCTGCCTGGAGTTGGCGGAGCGTATGGGGTGGACGGTCGCAGAGGTGTACCGGGATAACTCCGTGTCCGCTACGAGCCGTAAGCCTCGGCCCGCTTTTGAGGCCATGCTGGCTGCCCGTCCTGCCCGGATCGTCATGTGGTCGGTTGACCGGCTGGTGCGTAAGGGGCCGGACCTGGAGCGTCTCATTGACTTGGGGGTGCCGGTTCACTCGTGTCAGGCGGGGCCGATGGATCTAGCCACGGCCTCGGGTCGTTTGAACGCCCGGCTGCTGGTGTCGGTCGCGACCTTTGAGGGTGAGATGAAGGCGGAGCGGCAGCGGCTGGCGTCTCGTCAGCGTCGGGAGCAGGGGCGTCCTGCGTGGTCTGTCCGGCCCTTCGGCTTCAACCGGGACGGTTCGCATCGTGAGGATGAGGCTGCTCTGCTCCGTCATGCTTACGGGATGTTGGATCGTGGGGAGACGGTGGAGGCGATTCGCCAGTGGATGAACGCTCAGGGCTCGCTCACGCCGAAGGGGAATCCGTGGCGACACTCTTCGATCCTCTCCGTCCTCCGTCACCCCCGGAATGGTGGCCTGATGGTCATTCCTGCCGAGGGTGACGATCCTGAGACGTTGATTCCGGCCGCGTGGGAGGGGATTGTGTCGGCCGCGGAGTGGCGCAGAATCATGGGTCGGTCTGCTCATAGGGCTTTGACGGGTAGGGGTCAGGGGAAGCGGAAGGCGCTCCTGTCGGGTGTGGTCACGTGCGGCAGGTGTGGTGGCTCTATGCGGAAGTCGACTCAGCCTCGGACGGGGCGTCCCATCTACTCGGCGGCCTGTGCGCATGTGACGGCTCCGCTGGAGGTGTTGGATGCCTCGGTGCGGATGTCCCTGGTGTTGGCTGCGTTGACTCGCCGTCGTGATCTGGGGGCTGAGACGGTTTCGGCCGAGGCTGCTGAGGCTGGCGAGCGGGCCGAGGCGTTGCGGGCTCGTGTCCAGACGATGACGGACATGCTCGCGGATGGAGACATTGACCGTGCCGAGTATCGTCGGGCGACGGCTCACCTTCGATCTGAGGTGGCTCGCTTGGAGGCTGTGGCGGAGACGGCACATTCTGCCGACCCGTGGGCTGCGGTCCCTCTTGAGCACATGTTGGAGATGTTGGGTCGGGGCACCTTGCCGCTGGTGGGTCAACAGGCGTTGATTCGGCAGCACTTCCGGTCCGTGGAACTGCTGCCTAAGTCGGCCGGTACTCGCTTCGACCCTCGCAGGCACCTTCGTCTGGTGGACCACGACGGCAACCCTGTGCCGGTGGTGAGCGCGTCGAGCCTGTCGGAGCCTGCGGAGGTGGCTGCGCGCATCCTTGCCGAGGGTGGTTCGGATGATGAGGTGGCGGCTCGTCTTGATGCGGCTGCTGTGGCGTGGGCCGAGGGTGCACTGAGCCTGTCTCGGTCGTCCTGACTAGGCCCTGGTGGGAGCCTGTCGGTTGGGCTGAGGTGGGTCCCCCCTGCCCTCCCCCGCTTCCTGGGCCTGCCCTACCCCTGTCCCTCTCGGTCGCAGGCGCTCGTCCTTGGCGGCTCGGCAGGCGAGGGTGCGTCTGGCTGGGGAGGTGCCCGTGCTTCCGGCGTCGGAGCAGAACGATCCCCCTCGGACGGTGCTGCCCCCGCTCGCCTCGGTCGGGGTGGGTGAGGGGGTGGGTACGGCTGCCACGAGCGGCACGGGTGCTCGCCTGTCTGCTGTCGTCGGGGTCCCCGAGGGTACGGCCGTCTCGGGCGTTGCCGCTGCCCGTTCCGTCGCCGTGGGAGCCGTCCTCGTCTCGCTGGGGGCAGGCGTGCTGGTAGCCCTGGGGGTAGGCGTGGCAGCGGCAGTGACGGTGGCGGTTGTCGTCGTGGCGCTGGTGCTCGCCCCGGCTGCTACCGGCGTGGCTGTTCCCTTGGGGGTGGGTGCTTCGTCGGGGGCGACGATCCCGATACCGACTGTGCCTGCGATCCCGAGGCCGATCATCGTGCGCATGGCTGGGAGTATCCGGGCGAACCTTGGGAGGGAGTGCGCCTGTCACCCTTCCGGCATGGCTCCTTTCCAGGACGCTCCAGAACGGCCTGTGAGGCCCTTCCGGTATCCGAATACCTGGAGGGGCTGAAAGCGGCTCACAGAGCCTCCTAGACCCCTTCCTGGAGGTGCGCTAGGGACACTCTCTCTGGGGCGCGCTGGGAAAGGCCCCAGGGTACGCGAAAGAGGCCCCCACAATCCGATCCCGACCGTGAGCGGGGATGGATTGTGGGGGCCTCTTTATGTGTCGGTGGTGATTAGGCGGACTCGGCGTCGTCGTGATCTCCCTCGGTCGAGGGCTTGGCGGACTTCGCCTTACGTGAGGGCTTGCCGTCGTGAATGGGGGCCGGTCCGGAAACGGTCGAGGACTTGCCACCGGGGACGAGCCCGAGCATCGCCCGGTACTCGTTCACGGCGTCCTGTGCAGACGTGTCCTCGGGTGCGGGCTGCTCGATGAACAGGTGGACCTTCCGCCTGTCTGCCTCCGAGAACATCAATTGTCCGAGGGTGGCGTACACGACGCGCATTGCCTCGGCTGAGATGCGGCCGTTCTGGCGCTTGAACCGGCTCACGTCCTCGCAAAGCGAGTACGTCATCGCAACGTCGGTCGGCTCAAACAGATCTGCCTGCGCAGACTCGCGAGCAGCCTTGTAGAGGAGTTTTGCTGTCGGGTCCCAGTCCTTCCCGGCACGGGGCCAGGAGACTTTGCCTCGCTTCGTGAGCACCTTGTCGGGCATGGCGGAGGCAGAGCGGGGCCGCTGTAGATCGGACGGCGGGAGCGGGGTGGTGGGCATCGTTGGTGGACCTCCAAGGTCGGGTCGGGTGGTGGTATCAGGCACGGCAGGTCTCAGGCGGGGTGGGTCTCAGGCACGGCTGCCCCCTCACCTCAGGCACCCCTCCGCCTCAGGCGCCCCCCTGCCCCGCCCGGTCGATGCGGGGGTAGCCCTGCCCTGAGGTGGTCGAGGTGGGGCAGGTGGTCGGGCCTGTGACGCACGGGCCGAATAGGCCGGCTGTCTGCCCTGCCGGTCCTGCCTGCCGAGGTGGGGGCCTGTGGTGGTGACGGCCAGACCGTGGGCAGGTGGGGCAGGCCATGACCTGACGGGTTGGAGCCTGCCGAGGTGGTCGGGCCGTGACACCCGCCCGAGCCGGGCTAGGTCGGGCAGGGGCAGGGGTGGAGTCGGACTACCGGCCGTAGGCGAGCCGGTCTTCCCCTGCCCCTTCCCCTGCCCCTAGCCCTGCCCGAGGTGGTCGAGGTGACGTGCCGCCTGTCTTGGCGCCTAGAGCCTGGAGCCTAGGGGGTGTAGACAGGGCTAGGGCTAGGGCTAGGGGCAGGCCGTGAGGCTGGAGGCCGTGAGGCTGGAGGCTGTAGCCGTTGGCTGTGAGCCCTGAGCCGTGAGCCGTGGAGTTGCCGAGCCCTGAGCCGTCAACTGTTGGCTGCTGACCGTTGACTGCCGAGCCATTAAGCCAATGCGATTCGCGCTCCGTTATTCATCGAGGCGCGAGACAGAACAGAACGACGTGATTCTGATCGGCAGATCAGCGATCGGTGAGAGCGAATGGGTCGGCCGAGGGATACGGGGGGGGTGACCCAGGGGAGCCCGCGCAGCGGAGTACGGGGTGTCCATTGAGAGCACGGTGTCAACGAGATCTCAGGTCCTTGTTGAGCCGCCCCACTACGGTCTGCCACCCGCCCCCTGACTCTGCCAATCGCAAGGGCCGACAAGGGAAACGATGCGAACCTCGGTCGGGAAAATTGCGCGTCTCGGCAGATGTCCTAACGGCGATTAGAGGCCATTTCCCGGAGAGGCCCTATGCCTGCCCGCGAGAGGGGTGTCCGGTCTCCCTGGAGACGTTCCCGCAGGCCAGGAAGGGAATTGGCAGAGGGGAGGCTCCAGGAAATTGCGCGTCTCGGCCAAGGTCCATGTTGGCCTTAATGCCGATTAGCGGCCTTCCTGGAGCCTCCCCCTACCGTTCTTGCCGGTGTCAGGCAGCCGTCGTGCGGGCCTGCATCGTGTAGGTGATGAGGACCGCAACGTCCCGATCGTTCGTGCTACTGACTGTGCGGCCGGTGATGACTGTCCCTGGTCGGACGTCGGAGCGCACGAGGGCTGCCTCGGTGATCCGGCCGTGGTAGGTGCGGACCTCCCCGATCGTGTCCTCGGCTGCCCGGCCGATGGCCTTCACGAAGGCGGCGGAGTCCATGAACGGGTGGTCTGCGGAGAGGATCGCGTTGACCATGACCTGCCGGGTGATGGTGCGCACGCCGTCCGTCTCGGTGATCTCGACCTCACCCGTCGGGACCTCTCGCACGTCCCGCACGAAGGAGGTCATCATGCCCGTGGGACGCCCGAGGGCTTCGACGGCGCGCGTCAGCCCAAGCAACCCGTACTGGGCCATCCAGTCCTCTGGGGTCGCCGTGATCACCGGCAGGGCCTCCCAGGCTCGGGCGACGTCAACACGCCACTCGCTCACCGTGGTGGCTCCTTCGACCCGCTCTCCCTGGGCGTAGGAGGTGGTTCGCGCCTGGCAGTCTGCCGCCGTGTCGTCAAGCCGGGGGTCCAGATCGAGAGTCGCGTGGAAGGCGCCACGGTGGATGATGACGCGCACGGAGCCGGAGACGCAGCCCTCCTGGAGATCCTGGGCACACGGCTTGTCCTGCACCACGTAGGCGACAGGGACGGTCGGAGCCTCAGCCGGAACGGCGGGACGCTCACGGGTGGTTTCGACCTGGAGTCCGTCCCAGGCTGTCCGGAGCAGGTCAGCGACGGCCTCGGCTAGCGGGATCGGACCGTCGAACGGGGCGGACTGGACTGCCCGCTCGTGGGCTCGCTCGGCCGCCGTCAGGAGGGTCGTAAGCCGCTCGACCTCGGTGCGTGCCTGGACCATCTCGGCCGCCGTCACGGTCTCGTCTCCGGAGGCGAGGCGGGCGTCTAGGGCTTCGGCCGCCAACTCCGCATCGTCACGCTTGGTGGTGAGGTCCGCGACCTTCGCGCGGGCCTCAGCGATCGGGTCGGTCTTGGTCTTGGTCTTGGTGGTCATCGGGTGTTTCCTTCGTTTCTTGAGGATGGGTTTGGGGATGGGTGTCACGCGGAGCGGGGGGAACGGGGGTGGGTGTTGGTGACCCCCGCTAGTCGTCTCGCTCGACCCTGGCCGAGGAAGAAGGCAGCCAAGGGAGCGGAGGACGCACTAGCGGGGGTCGCGACAGGCCCCAACGATCACCTGCCGCGTGAGGGGGAGCGTGGACCAGCCACACCCGAAAGAGCCGGTCTGCTTTCGCCCCTCTATCTATCCGTGTGGGGGTTTCCGGTGCTTGCCGTAGGAGGTGAACCGCTACGGCCCACTTCGCCCCTTTCCTGTCTCCACCCCGCCCTCGCAGACCGGCCCATGACCACGCGGGAGGCTGCCGCATTCCTGGGCCTGTCCGTCGGACACCTCTGCAACCTGCGATCCCAGGGGAAGGGACCGGCCTACTCCAAGATGCCCGGAGGCCATTGCCGTTACCGCCTGGCCGACCTCAAGGCCTACCTCGGCGTGACTGAGGACGACGACCAGTGACCGTCGCGTATGGGTCTGTCGGCCCGCACAGCCCCGACTACGCCCGACCTGCCGTGACGTACCGAGAGGGCCGTCCGAAAACGATTCTGCTCAGGTGCGCCGCTAGGAATGGAATTGAGCGGGATCGTCAGGGGTCCTGCGCTCGACCTATCGAAGGGGGGCCAATTCCCATGACCGATTCTCCGGACCAGCCGGGACGACCCTGCGAGCACTGCGGCCGCGTCTTGCGTGACGTTGACCTGGACAGGACCGCGTATTGCTGTGCTACCTCACGCGGCTATTGGGAGGAGGGGGCATGACCGAAATGGACACCACCTACGCCGACCGCTGGCTGGCCGAGGCCGACCGTCTAGCGACCCGCAGGTTCACGAGGGCCGTGGCCTGGAGGCTGGCCCATTACGCCGATGCCGAGGGCGTTCTGGCTGTCTCGGTCGGGGAGGTGGCTCGCGACCTGGGGAGTAGCCCGAGGGGTACGTCTCAAGCCGTAGGCCGACTGCACGACCTCGGCCTGCTCGCCAACCTTGGCAGCCGCGAGGGGGTGACCCGAAGGCGACTGACGATCCCCGAGTGCGACTGAACACCCGACGACTGAAAGGACAGATGAACATGCCCGCTATCGACCGCTCAACGCTGGCCTACCTTGACTACGTACTAGGGGGCCGCAGGACCACCCCCTTTGCGGAACGCTGGGCCACGGAGGCGAGCCGCAGGTCTAGAGGCGGGTTCACGGCGACGGTGGCCTATGCGCTGACCCATTACGCCGACGAGGACAACGAGGTGTGCATTTCCGTCGCACAGTTGGAACGAACCCTTGGGGCCGCGCCGCTGGTGACGGCGAAGGCGATCAACCAACTACGCAACCTCGGCTTCCTGGACGGCTCGTACCGCCGTCACGGCGTAGTGACCTGCCGCCGACTCACCCTGCCTACCGAGAGCGACTGACAAGACCTCTCACACCCGAGAAGCATCCACAAGGAAGGAGCGAAGAGAAGTGAAGAAGTACACGCCGAGCAACGGGGGCCGTATGACTCCCGCCGAGGTTGACGCCGCTATCCGTGGCTTGCAGGGCCGCCGTCGTGGCGCTGCCCGCCGTGGCCGCAAGGGAGGCCGACGTTGAGTCCCCTCGCTAAGTTCGTGCCCGTCGACGTGACTGGCGGGGGACCCGAGGCGCCGACCCCGGCACCCACAACGACGACCAGCCCCACGACGCCACCCCGGTCCAGGGGAACGTCGACCGGGATGCTGCAAGTCCTGCGCTACATCAACGCCGTCTGCTCACCGGACAACGGCTTGACACCCAGTGAGCGGCTGGTCCTGATCTGCCACGCGACGCACGTCAACAACGCGACCGGCGAGACGTTCGTATCGTCAGAGACGGTGGCCGCGGAAACCGGCGTGACGGACCGGACCGTCAGGAAGGCCCGACGCATGGCCCGTGAGTCGGGATGGCTGACGGAGCGACGACCCGCGAAACGACGGTCTGGACACGCGACCGTCTGGGCACTGCCTCCGCTCGACCGAGGGCAGACCCCGGACGGCTGGGGCAGGGACACCCCGTCTTTAAGGGAACTGAGTTCCCCTACTGGAGGATCTTTAAGGGAACTGAGTTCCCCTACTGGAGGATCTTTAAGGGAACTGAGTTCCCCTACTGGAGGATCTTTAAGGGAACTGAGTTCCCCCAACTGAGCGAAGTACCTCAACTGAGCGAAGTGAAGCGTTCGGGTGGCGTGGCCGGGGGTTTGCGGGTCTGAACCGGAAGGATCGGATCCATGCCGAAGAAGTACGACGAGCACACCCGCGCGCGGGCGGTCAGGTTGGTGCGTGAGCAGCGGGCTCACTACCGGTCGCGGACCGAGGCCTGTGAGGCTGTCGCGAAACAGGAAGGCGTCGCGAAGGAAACCCTGCGCCGCTGGGTCGCCCAGGACGACGTCGACACCGGCGCCAAGGCGGGGGTCACCAGTGAGGAACACGCTGAGAACGCTCGCCTACGTGCTGAGGTGAAGAAGCTCCGCGAGCAGGTCGAGATCCTCTCGGCCGCAACGACTTTCTTCGCGGGAGCGCTCGACTCCCGCAAGCGCTGATCATGGACTTCATCGACTCCATGAGGGCCAAGGGGTACGCGGTCGAGTCGGTCTGTCAGGTCCTGACCTCTCAGGGCTGTCAGGTCGCCGCGCGCTCCTACCGTCGCTGGTCAGCAGCGACCCGTGACGACGCCGCCCGGGCACGAATCATCTCGAGCCGGGCCCTGGACCTGGCCTATCTCATGAACGAGATCCATTGCAGCGCCTACCGGTTCGAGGCACGCGCCGGTGAGCGGGGCCGGTGGGTCCTGACGCCCGAAGGCTTGTACGGGCGCCGCAAGATGCACGCCCTGCTCCTGCGCGCTGGGCATGACGTGTCCTACGGGCGGGTCCACACCGCGATGAGCGCATTGGGCCTGGCCGGGGTGCGACGCGGCAAGAAGGTCAGGACCACGATCCCGGGCAAGGACGGTCACCGTGCCGGTGACCTGCTCAACCGGGACTTCACCGCCGACGCGCCGAACACGAAGTGGGTCATGGACTTCACGTATGTCCGCACGTGGGCCGGGTTCTGCTACGTCGCGTTCGTCCTGGACTGCTACTCGCTGCGGATCGTCGGCTGGCACGTCGCATCCACCAAGACGACTCCGCTGGTCATGACGCCCTTGCGGATGGCGGTGTGGGAACGCGAACGCCAGGGCCACCCCGTCGCGCCCGGGCAGCTGGTCTCGCACAGCGACGCCGGCTCGCAGGGCGGATTCAACTGGTCGTCGCAACACCCTGAGCAGGAGGGTGGTGCGGGTCGTGGCGACCGGGCATTGGAGCATGAGGACCGGCGATGTGCCCGAGGGGGTGCGTCGGCAGTGGCGTGCTGATCGGGCGTTGCGGCCGCCGATGCGTTCCCCGGGCCGTCCGCAGCCGTCGCGGGCGGTGCAGCGGGAGTTCTGGCGGGTGATCGCGACGGGGGTCACGACCGCGCAGGCCGCGTTGGTGGTGGGCGTGTCCGTGCCGGTGGGGATGCGGTGGTTTCGTCACGCTGGGGGGATGCCACCGCTGAGTCTTGGTGCCCCGTCCGGGCGGTATCTGTCGTTCGAGGAACGTGAGGAGATCGCGATCCTGCGTGCCCAGGGGGCGGGGGTGCGCTCGATCGCCCGACAGCTTCAGCGCGACCCGGGCACGATCAGTCGTGAGCTGCGCCGCAACGCCGTTACCCGTGGTCATCGGTTGGAGTACCGGGCTGTCGTGGCGCAGTGGAAGGCTCAGGAAGCGGCCAAGCGGCCGAAGGTCGCGAAGATGGTCACGAACCCGCGGCTGCGCGCCTACGTCCAGGACCGGCTCGCCGGGCAGGTCTGCCACCCGGACGGCACGGTCGTGGCCGGCCCGGACGCCGGCGAGTGGAAAGGGTTGAACAAGCCCCGACGCGCTGACCGGCGCTGGTCGAGGGCGTGGAGCCCCGAGCAGATCAGCCAACGGTTGTCGATCGACTTCCCCGATGATGAAGGCATGCGCATCAGCCACGAGGCGATCTACCAGGCGTTGTACATCGAGGGTCGTGGCGCGCTCAGACGCGAGCTGGTGGCCTGCCTGCGTACCGGCCGAGCGCTGCGTCACCCGCGCGAGCGGTCCCGGAACAAGGCCCAGGGACACGTCACCCCCGACGTCGTCCTCAGCCAGCGGCCGCCTGAGGCCGCCGACCGGGCCGTGCCGGGGCACTGGGAAGGCGACCTGATCATCGGGACGGGCCGCTCGGCGATCGGGACGCTGGTCGAGCGGCACAGTCGCGCCACGATCCTGGTCCACCTACCCCGGCTGGAAGGGTGGGGCGAGCAGCCCCCGGCCAAGAACGGCACCTCACTGGGCGGGTACGGCGCCGTCGCGATGAACCAGGCCCTCACGGCCGCGATCAGCGACCTGCCGCAGCAGCTGCGCACGACGATCACCTGGGACCGCGGCAAGGAGCTGTCCGGGCACGCCGCGTTCACGATGGCGACCGGCACCCGGGTGTTCTTCGCCGACCCACACTCGCCCTGGCAGCGGCCCACGAACGAGAACACCAACGGGCTGCTGCGCCAGTACTTCCCCAAGGGCACCGACCTGTCCCGCTGGACCGCGACCGACCTACAGGCCATCGCGTACACCCTGAACAACCGGCCCCGCAAGGTCCTCGGATGGAAGACACCCGCAGAAGTGCTCGGCGAGCACTTACGATCGCTGGAACAAGCCGGTGTTGCATCGACCGGTTGAACCCGCCCAGTACACAAGCCTGGCCTTCACCGAGCACCTCGCCCTCGAAGGGATCGCCGCATCGATCGGCACTGTGGGCGACGCCTACGACAACGCCCTCATGGAATGCGAGATCGGCCTGTACAAGACTGAGTGCATCGCCACCGACGTGTTCCACGACGGCCCATACCGCACCCTGGCCGACGTCGAGTACGCGACCGCCGGATGGGTCTTCTGGTACAACAACGACCGCCTGCACTCAAGCCTGGGACACCGACCCCCGGTCGAGTACGAGAACGACTACTACACCCTCAACCAGCCCCAAGAAGCACTCGCATAGCCCCGGCCACCGCGCCCGAACGCTTCAAAGTAGTAACTGAGCGAAGTACCTCAACTGAGCGAATCCCCTCCGGTCCGGCAGAGGGACCGCCGTGGGGTAGTCGCCCCTTCCGAGACTGGGTGACGGAACGGCTAGCCGAGTGTCGCTCCGAGTTGGACGTAGCGAACCTCGTCATCCCGATCCGCCACCTAGTCCCACCCGTCGATGCCGAATGGTTCTACCGGGCGGAGGGGAAGCGGAGGCAGGAGGTTGCCTCCTAGACCGACTCCGGGACTCCGGGACTTCGTCCCTCCGTCCCTTCGCCGGTAACTGGGCCTCCGGTAGCCGGTAGATGGCTTCCGCTTCCGGGGATCCTTAGACCGACTCCGGGACTCCGGGACTTCGTCCCTCCGTCCCTTCGCCGGTAACTGGGCCTCCGGCTTCCGGCTTCCGCCGACCTGCCCCCGGCAATCGGAGGCGAGGGAAGAGGGGAGGTCTTCCGGTCTCCTCCTTCGCCGTCTGGGCTCGCCGTCCCTGTCTGCTGCCCGGCCCTTCAATCGGCCGGGCGGCGGACCGTGACCCAGAGCAGGGACAGGGAGTCGCGTTCCTGGAGTCCTCGGTTCCCTCGGACCTCCGGTCGCTCTGGTCGGGGCTTCGCCCCTCCCGCCGCTCCCTACGGTCCTCGGTCTCCATTCGCCGGTCTCCTGTCCTGCCGGTCGGGGCTTCGCCCCTCCCGCCGGTAACTCCATTCGCCGGTCATCTTTCGACCGCCGGATGGAATCGCTCCTGTACGCCGTCTGGAGGCTCCGAAACAGGTCCTCCCTTACCGGGACACCCGGAAGGCCAGAAAGTCGCTCAGATCCCCGCCTAGGGGCCTTCCTGGGCCCGTCTCCTTCCGTCTGCCGTCACCTACTGCCGGAAGTGGCCCGGAACGTCTTGCCTGCCGCTTACAGAGCCCCTAGGGGGAGGCATCTCCTGTACGGCTCTCTGAGGCCCTAGAACCCCCTCTCCCTTGCCCGGGACACCCGGAAGGCCAGAAAGTCGCTCTCTGGGCCTCCTGGGGGCCTTCCTGGGCCTGTCTCACCCCAACACCCACGAACAAGGAAGGAAAACACCCGATGACCACCATTGAATACCCGACCATCCCCTACCTGCCGCCCGTCCGAGAGGTCGACGGAGACGAGGACATGCGCCCGGTAAAGCCTGCCGAGGGGGCTGACATCTGCGACCGGCTAGCCTACGCGCTCGCCTTGGTGACCACCCGGCTCCTGGAGCACCGATGACCGTCAGGGTCACCCGGCTCGACCTGCAACGGGGCTTTGAGGCGGAGTTGCTGGCCGATGGCTTTCACGTCGAGTTCACGCAGGACCGCCCGTGGGAAGTCAAGCCTCCGTCCGAGAACGGCCACAACTGGACTTTGCGAGAGTTTGAGGAGTCGCTGGGTGAGCGGACGGTGATCCATCTCGCGGACGGTCCCGTGATGCCGAGGACCATCCGCGAGATCTACACCCTGCCCGGCGCCAAGGCCGCGTGCTGGGAGTGGATAGGCGAGCACGACAGCGCCGGTAGGCCGAGGCTCACGCTGCACCAGCGGAAGCGGTCCCTACGTCGCGTCCTTCACGCTCACCTCCGGCATGGTCTCGCCTGGGACATGGCCTGCGTTCCCGCCTGTGGCACGTCCTGGTGTATCAACCCGTGGCATGCCGTGGCCCGCCCCCGAGGCTCGACCGGCGAGACGTGCGGCAAGGGCCACGACCTGTCGGACCCGTCGTCGTGGATCTTGACCCGTTCGCGCCGTAAGGATGGGTTGCCTGGCCGTCGTTGTCGGGAGTGTCAGCGTGAAGCCGAACGGGCGTCCAAGGCTCGTGCGCGGGCTAAGGCTGCCGCGACTGGCCCGACTGCCTGACCCGACCCGTTCGACTCCTGCCGCCCCCGGCTGTGCTCCCTCTCCCTGGAGCCGGTCGGGGGCGGCCTTTCTGCGTTGTGGGGAGCAGGCATGCCCCTGGAATGCTCTGTGAGCCATTCTGGCGGCCTTTCACATCCACCCTGGATGTGGGCACTCGGAAGGGATATCAGGCCGTTAGGGAGCCGTACAGAGCGTTCTGGCCCCACGTTCGCCCCAAGGGGCGCACAGTCCCTGTCGGGCGCATACTGCCTCCGTGGTGGCGAGACGGCATGTCCCGAGGTGGGCACGGCGCCCGGTGGTCCGGTCCTCACGTTCCGGCGAACGCGACTGGAGGCTGCCCCGCCCGTCACTCACGGGGGTGACGGCGGTCATCGCATTGATCGCTTCCCTTACGGCTTTGTCGTGGGACTACTTCCCAGACCTGCGACCGCGCGTCCGGTCCGGTGGGCAGATTGACTCCATCTCTGTGGTCACGGGGTTGCCGGAGTCTGCCTACTGGCGCGAGTTGGGGCGCAACCCCTACGGCAAGGTGTCGGCCGGGAGGGGCGCCATCGTGACCGTCAAGACGCACCTATGGCCCGGACGCGATCGGCCCTACTCGGTTAGGGCTCTCACGGTGGATGATGCTACCCGCGCCTATGTCGACGGGGTGGGGGTTTGCGAGACGGCTAGGACAACCCTTGTCGAGTTGGATACGGCGTGGCGTTGTTGGGTGCCCCTGCCCGCTAAGGGCCGTCGCTTCCGTATCCAAGCCACGCTCTACGACATGGGTAGGTCTCGGACGATCTATCCCGAGGATTACGCCCCGTTTGCCGCTTTGGATGCCCGGACCTCCGAGGCGATCACTGCCCCGTAGGTCCGTCCCTCTCGCGGCTCGTTCGCTCGTTCCTGCATGCCCCCCGTCGCGCGGCGTGGGCCGGGGCCGTCACCTACTCCGCGAGCACCTACGGATCATCCACGGGGGGTCGTCGTGTGGGCATCCCGGTCCGGCCCTATCCTTCGTCCACATCTTTAGCACTTGACCACGGGGTCGTCGAGATAGGGCTGCAACGGGCCGAAGCCCGCCATCTCGTCGACGATCTCGCGCGCGGTGCCGGCGGGGTCGTCCAGCGGCGGCAGCCCGGCGGCGACCGCGCGCTCGTCGTAGTCCTCGACCGCTCGCGCCACCAGCGCCGTGACCCGGGGCCGGTCGACGACGGGGTCCACGCCGTCGCGCCGGATCAGCTCGGTGATCTCGGCGTGCAGGGTGGCGGGGGTCATGGTGGCTCCTTCGTCGGTCACACCACGGTAGGAACTTCTCGGGCCCCGCCGCCGAGCTGACGCCCAATGGGTGTGGACATCACGGTGCGTGCCCGCCGTGCGCGGGTGACCTGTGGACGACGGGCCCGGCGGCGACCTGCCGCCCGGCAGCCTGGAACCTGTCGAGGCAGCAGGAGGACCGATGGTGCGCGTGGAGCTCGAGGTGATGACACCGACGGGCGGATCCGTCGTGACCGTCGCCGCGCCCGCAGGGACGACCTGGGCCGAGCTCCGCCCGCACCTGTGCGAGCGCCTGGGTCTGGACGACGCCGCGGTATGGCGGGTCGCTGCGCTCCCCCTGCCCGACGACGCCGCCCTCGGCCACCCGCCCCTGCTGCGCGGAGCCCGCCTGGAGCCCGGCGCCGCTCCCGCGCCCACCACCTCCCGGGGTCACCGCCTCCTCCTGTGCGCCGTCGGCGGGCCGGCCGCCGGACTCGTCCTCCCGCTGGCCAGCGGCGACCACGTCGTCGGCCGCGACCGCGGGTGCGACCTGGTCATCCCCGACCCCGCCCTGTCCCGCCACCACGCCGTCCTGGCGGTGCGCGAGGACGGCGTGCGGCTGCTGGACGTCGGCTCGACCAACGGCTCGCGCGTCGACGGGGTGACGGCGAGCGGCAGCACCCCGGTCGCGCCCGGGGTGAGGTTCCGGCTGGGCGACTCGACCCTCGTGGTCACCCGTCCCCCGCGCCCCGGGCGGGTCCGGGCCGACGGCGAGGGCCACCTCGTCGTGCACCCCGGCCCGACGCCGGCCGCCACCCGGAGGGAGGTGACGGTGGAGCTGCCTCGGCCTCCGGCCCAGGCCGACCCGCCGGCCTTCCCCTGGGTGACGCTCCTGCTGCCGCTCGCCGGTGCCGCGTTCCTGGCGGCGGTGGTCCGGGCGCCATACCTGCTGGTCCTCGGCCTGCTCGGACCCCTCGTCGTGCTCGCCACGCACCTGACCGAGAGCCGCCGGCGACGTCTGCGCGGGGCCACGGAGCAGGCGCGGCACGAGGAGGCCACCCGGGTCTGCGAGCGCCAGGTCGCCGAGGCGCTCGCCGCCGAGGTCGAGCTGCGGGAGGGGCGTACCGCCGACCCGGCCCGCGCCCTCCTGGCGGTCTCCGCCCGCGGCGCGGGACTGTGGCGGGACCCGGCGCCGGGCTCCTGGCTGGTGCGGCTCGGTCGCGCCCGGCAACCCTCCCTGGTGACCGTGCGCGCCGCCGACCGCCCACCCACGACCCCGGTCCTCGAGGACGCACCCCTCGAGGTCGACCTGCGCGCGGCCGGGTGCACGGCGATCGCCGGGCCGGGTGCACACGAGGTGCTGGCCGCCGCCCTCGGCGGGGGTATGACGCGCTGGAGCGGCCCGGCGCACGTGCACCTCGTGGCACCCACCGCCCGCGCGGCCCGGCGCTGGGACTGGGTCCGGTGGCTCCCAGGTGGGTCACCTCCGCTCCCGGCCGACGAGGCAGCAGCCCTCGTGGCGGCGCTGGCGGCAGACCCCGACGGCCACCTGGTGGTCGTCGTGCAGGCCGAGCACCCGGCGTGCGTGGCGCTGCTCGACCGGCTGCGGGCCGGCGTCGTGCTCGCCGCGACCGAGCAGGCCGACCGCCTGCCCGCCACGGCCCGCGCCTGGCTCGCCCTCGACGGGCGAGGCCGCGGGTCCGCGGGGATGCCGGACGGGACCCTCGTGCCCGCAGTGGTCCCGGACCGTGCAGCGGCGGGATGGCCCCAGGCGCTGGCAGCGGCTCTCGCGCCGCTGGTGACCGGCTCCGGACCCAGCCGGCATCAGGCGCCTCCGGACCGGCTGCCGCTCTCCGAGGCGCTCGGCCTCGAGGTCCACGACCCGGACGCCGTCGCCGCACGCTGGGCCGCGGAGCGGCGGGGACCGGCCGCCGTCATCGGTCACGACGGATCGGCACCGGTGGTGCTCGACCTGGTCACCGACGGGCCGCACGTCCTGGTCGGGGGCACCACGGGCTCCGGGAAGTCCGAGCTGCTCCAGACCCTCGTCGCCGGGCTCGCGACCACGCTGTCGCCGCAGGAGCTGACCTTCCTGCTCGTGGACTACAAGGGCGGCGCAGCCTTCGACCGGTGCGCCGACCTGCCCCACACCACCGGGCTGCTCACCGACCTGGACGAGCACCTCGCCGAGCGCGCCCTGGTCTCCCTGCGTGCCGAGCTGACCCGCCGTGAGCGCCTGCTGCGCGACGCGGGGGCGGCGGACCTGGACGCCTACCTCGCCCGTCGTGGCTGCGACGCGGAGCCGCTGCCCCGCCTCGTCGTCGTGGTCGACGAGTTCCGGGTGCTGGCGCAGGAGGTGCCCGGCTTCGTCGACGGGCTGCTCGCCGTCGCCACCGTCGGCCGCTCCCTGGGGGTCCACCTGGTGCTCGCCACCCAGCGGCCGGCCGGCGTGGTCACCCCGGACATCCGCGCCAACGTCAACGCCCGCATCGCGCTGCGCATGCGCGACGCCGCCGACTCCCAGGACATCCTCGAGGCCCCTGACGCGGCCCGGCTCGGCGACCGGCGTCCCGGCCGGGCGCTGTGGCGCACCGCGGGCGGTCCACCTCGGCTGCTGCAGGTGGCCTGGGCGGGCGCACCCGCGGCGGAGCCCGGCACCTCGCTCGTCGAGGTGCTCGTGGCAGGGGAACCTCCGCCACCACCGGCGACCGGGCGGACCGAGCTGGACGTCCTCGTCGACACGGTGACGGCAGCCGCCCAGGGCCGACCCGCGGTGCGCCGCCCCTGGCTGCCGCCGCTGCCCGACGTGATCCGGCCGGAGGAGCTGCCCTGCGGCGCCCTCGGGCTCGCCGACCTGCCCCACGAGCAGCGGCAGGTGCCGCACCTGCTGGACCTCGCGGGCGGCCGTCACCTCGCGGTCGTCGGCACCCACCGGACCGGCCGCACCACCGCCCTGCGCGCCGTCGCCGCGGCGGCCCTCGCCGAGCCTGAGGTGCACCTGCACGCCGTCGACGGCGGCGGGCAGCTGGGCGACCTCACCCGGATCCCCTGCTGCGGGACGGTCGTCGGCGCCGAGGATCCGCTGCAGGTCCTGCGGCTGCTGCAGCTGCTCGCGGCCGGGTGCCGAGAGACGCCTGCCAGGCGCGTCCTCCTCCTCGTGGACCGGTGGGACGCCGTCGTCGGAACCGTGGACCCGGTCCTCGCCGCGACCCTGCAGGACGCCCTCGTGGCGCTGCTGCGCGACGGTCCCGGTGGCGGGCTGCTGGTCGCCATGGCGGGCGACCGGACGCTGCTCACCTCCTCCCTCGCCACGCACCTCGGCGACCGGCTCCTGCTGCGTATGCCGGACCCCACCGACCTGGCCCTCGCCGGGGTGCCCGCCGCAGCCCGCCCTGACGTCCAGCCGTCCGGCCGCGCCCTGCGCACGCCCGACCACGTCGAGGTGCAGCTGGCCCTGGTCACCGCGGACGACCTGCAGCGGGTCGGGGCTCGCGCCGGCGCCCCGAGCGGCCCGGTGCTGCGGCTGCGCAGCCTGCCCACCAACGTGTCCCTCGACACCGTGGCTGCGTCGCGGCCGGGCGGCACGGCGGCGTTCGCCCTGGGCGGGGACGCCGCGCAGCCCGTTCCCACGCCGCTGGCGACCGCACCGGTCATCGCCGTCCTGGGACCACCGGGCAGCGGCCGGTCGACCGCGCTCGCCGCCCTCGGTGCGGCGGCTCTGGAGGATGCGGCCGAGGGCGCCGCGTCCCAGGTCTCGGCGGACCCGGGCTCGGCAGGCCCGCGCACGGCCACCCAGGACCCGGGCGCGGCCACCCAGGCCACGCGTGCCCTGGCGCCAGGGCCGCGACCCGTGGTGGTCGTCGCCACCCGACGGTCCCCGCTCACCGCCTGGGCCGCTGCCCACGGCGTCCTGGTGCATGGTCGCGACGACGCCGATCGTCTCGGCGTCGCTCTGCAGGGCCCGGGCGTCGTCCTGCTCGTGGACGATGCGGAGCTGCTCCTCGACTCCCCTGCCGAGGCTGTCTGCGTGGCCGCCGCCCAGCGGGCCGGCCGCCAGGAGCCCGGCGCACCCACGGTCGCCGTCGCCGGGTCGGGCAGCCAGCTCACCGCGACCTTCCGGGGCCTGGCGACCGAGCTGCGTCGCTGCGGCACCGGGATCGTCCTGCAGCCGCACCACCCCACCGACGGCGAGCTCCTCGGCACGCGCGTGCCCCGCCTGCACGCGCCGCCGCCCGGACGCGCGATCCTCGTCGACCACGGACGGTGTCTCGCCATACAGGTCGCCCGGCCATCCACCGACTGAGCGAGCCCGCGCGGCCACGGCGGCCCAGGGGGCACAATCGGGACATGTCCTCCGCTCCCACCACCGGCACGCGCTTCCTCGCCGTCGGGGCGGGGGGTCTCGGCGGGGCGCTGGCACGCGCCGCGCTGAGCCAGACCTTCCCCCCCAGCGAGTTCCCCACCGGGCTGCTGCTCACCCAGACCCTCGGCTGCCTGCTGGCGGGCCTGCTCACGCCCTGGCTGCTGCGCCGCGGTCCGCTGTGGTCCCTGACCTTCCTCACCGGGGGCCTGGCGTCGTTCACCACCTTCGGCCTGTTCACCGGCGAGGTGCTCGCGCTCGCACCTCACCACCTGGCCGGCGCTGCGCTCTACCTCGCCTCCAGCACCGTCCTCGGCGTCGGCGCTGCCGTCGTCGGGCTGCAGATCTCCATGGGGGAGATCACGTCGCTGTCGGCCCTGGCGGTGTCGCACCGGCGGGGACCTGCGGCCTACGAGGCCTCCGTCGGGCCCACGGACACCGGGCCGATCACCGGCGGGACGGAGGCCGGCGACAACCCGGTCCGGCACCACCGCGGCTGGCGCTCGTGAACCTCCTCGACACCCTCGGCCTCGCGATCGGCGCGGCCCTCGGCTCCATGCTGCGGTATGCCGTCGCCCTCAAGGCCCCCTCCCGGGACGATCTCCCGCGCGGCGCGGTCGCGACGACGACCACCAACCTGGCGGCGTCGACCGTCATCGGCCTGGCGTTGCAGTGGTGGGCGTCCGGGACGCTGGCCGAGCCGCTCTACGCCCTGGTCGGCATGGGCTTCGCGGGCAGCCTCGGCAGCTGGTCCGCCCTCGCCGTGGGCTGCGCCGAGCTCATGCACCGCAGGGAGTGGCCCATGCTCAGCGCCTATCTCGCCACCAACGTCCTGGGTGGGGTGATCGCCGCGTCGGTCGGCTGGTCGGTCGCGTCGAGCTGACCGCCCGACGTGCTCATCCCTCGGCCGCCGGCCGGGAGAGCAGGATGCCGAGCACGGCCACGGTGACGCCGAGGGTGACCAGCGCGGCGGTGAGCATCTCCCCGCTCTGCCACAGGCTCACCGCGACCGGGACGAGCAGTCCGTGCCACACCACGGTGGGGGTCCGCGGCCAGCGACGGCCCCGCGCCAGACCGCGCGCCAGCGCGACGAAGAAGGCCGCCCCCAGCACGAAGATCACCAGCTCGACGAGGACCCGGGCGACCTCGGGCGAGGCCCCCCGGGCGAGCTGCCAACCCCACCACAGGGCCGCCTCGAGAGCCACCAGCGCCTCGGCCGCGAGGACGCCGGCCGACCAGAGCTGGGACCCGGCAGAAATGTCGGACCTTAGACTACTCACAGTGAATACTCCCAGACTACCGTCACGCACCGATGATGGCGTTAGCACATCTGGCCCTTATCTTCGGCATACGTCTAGGCAAAGGATCCTGTCAAACCTAGACTTGACTGTCGGTGTGCTACTCGTTTCGCTCGATCGAAGAGCGTCCCGTTTCCGGGGGAGCAGCGGCAGCATGCCGTCCGACCCCTTGTGCGACCGCACAAGGGGACACGGTCCGGTAACGCGCGGAACCCGGCGCTGCGGACCGTCGTTGGATCGACGTACGACACCCGTCCCTGGACCAGGGTACGGGACCTGGGCGCTCCCCTCGCACCCAGGCCGCATCGCCATGGCAAGGAGCACAACGATGGACTGGCGCGACCGCGCAGCCTGCCTCGAGGAAGACCCCGAGCTCTTCTTCCCGATCGGCAACACCGGCCCGGCGATCATGCAGATCGAGGAGGCCAAGGCCGTCTGCCGCCGATGCTCGGTGATGGATACCTGTCTCAAGTGGGCCATCGAGTCCGGACAGGACGCCGGCGTCTGGGGCGGCATGTCCGAGGACGAGCGCCGCGCTCTCAAGCGACGCAACGCCCGCGCCCGCCGAGCCAGCTGATCCCCGGCTGCGGCCCCGTTCCGGGACCCGCGGCCCACCAGGTCGACCCTCACGGCGCCGCCGTCTCCCGTGACGACGGCGCCGCGGTCGTCCCGGCACCACGTGTCGAGCGACCAGGTCGGCGGGCCGCCTTCGGCGCCGACCCGCAGCCGGCGCGACACCGCGACGGGGCCAGGATCACCGGCCCTCGCCGGTCGCCGGGTCCCGCAGCTTCGCCGTGAAGGACACCAGCGTGCCCCGTGGCTCACGCCGCGCCCAGCTGATGTGCCCACGCAGGTCCTGCACCAGGCTCGACACGATCTGCGTCCCCAGGCTCTCCCCCTGAGGCGTGAAGCCCTCCGGCAGGCCGACCCCGTCGTCCGCGACCGTCACGGTGAGCAGCTCACCGCGGTCCTCCTCGCTCCCCCGCGGGTCCGGCCCCCGGCGAGCCTCGATGACCAGCTCACCACCGGCCGGCGCCAGCCCGTGCTCCACGGCGTTGGACACCAGCTCCGCCACCACCATCGACAACGACGTGGCGTCCTCGGCCCGCAGCCGCCCGAAGGACCCCTGCAGCTGGGCGCGGACCGGCTCCTCGGTCCGCGCCACCTCGACGACGTTGTTGATGGACCGCTTGACGACCTCGTCGAAGTCGACCATCTCGTCGAAACCCTTGCTCAACGTCTCGTGCACCATCGCGATGGTGCCCACCCGCCGGACCGCCTCGTCCAGCGCGACCCGGGCCTCGCCCTCCGGCAGCCGTCGTGCCTGCAGCCGCAGCACCGCGGCCACCGTCTGCAGGTTGTTCTTGACCCGGTGGTGGATCTCGCGGATCGTCGCGTCCTTGGTCATCAGCTCGCGCTCGCGCCGACGCAGCTCGCTCACGTCCCGCATGACGATGACGGCGCCCACCCGGTCCTGACGCTCCACCAGGGGGATCGCGCGCATGGTCACGTGCCCGGCCCGGGTCTCCACCTCCGTGCGCCACGGCGCCCGCCCGGTCACCACCAGGGCGAGGGTCTCGTCCACGGGCGCGTGGTCGCGCAGCACCTCGGTGGTGATCTCGGCGAGCGTCACCCCGATGACCGGGCCGACGTGCCCGATGCGGTGCAGGGCCGAGATGGCGTTGGGGCTGGCGTAGGTGATCACCCCGTCCACGTCCAGGCGCACCATGCCGTCCCCGATGCGCGGAGCGCCCCGACGCTGGCCGGTCGGCACCTCGCTGCTCGGGAAGGACCCCGCCGCGGTCATCCGGCACAACGCGTCCCCGGCCGACATGTACGACAGCTCGAGGCGGCTGGGGACCCGTAGGTAGGCCGGGTTGGTGCAGCGGCTCATCACGGCGATCGACCGACCCTCGTGCACGACGGGTATGGCGTCCACCCGGACCCCCTCGTCGTCCAGCCATCCCGGGTCCTGATCCCGCACGATGCGGCGGGACGCGTAGGCCTCGTTGAGCGCCGGCCTGCGACGTCGCACCCGCCGGGTCCCCACGATGTCCTCGACGAAGACCATCCGCCCGGTGGTCGGGCGTGCGTGCGCGACCACCAGCCACTCCCCCGACGGCGTCGGCACCCACAGCACCATGTCGGCGAAGGTCAGGTCGGACAGGAGCTGCCAGTCGCCGACGAGCAGTCGCAGCCAGTTGATGTCCGAGGCGTCGAGGGTGGTCTCGGAGCGGAGGGTGTCGGTGAGGGTCGCCACGAGGGCCACCCTAGGTGACACCCCCCTGCCCGTAGCGGCGACCCGGCCCGGCAGCCACCTCGCAGGAGGCGGTGCCGGGCCGGGGATGAGGGTCCGAGGTGTCAGCCGATCACTCGGGGCTACCCGCGCGGATCACGCTGCGGAGGGTCCGCAGCGCCACCGACAGCGGCGCGATGCCCGGCCGCTCCAGCCGCGTGATGCCCGACAGAGCCGTCTGGGCCCGACCGAGCTGGTCGGCGTTGAGCTCCTCCCACCGAGCGATCTGCGCGGCCGGGTCGGACAGGTCCCCCGCGGTCGCCAGCACCGCGAGGGTGAGCGAGCCGAGGGCGGCATACAGGTCGTCCCGCATCGAGCCACGAGCCAGCGCGTCCCAGCGGTCGTCGCGCGGCAGGGCCGAGACCCGGGTGAGCAGCGTGTCGATGCCGAAGTGCTCCGACAGCTGGAAGTACAGCCGGGCGACCTCGTCGATCTCCCGACCCGCGCTGCGGGCGATGTCCACGATGTCCAGGACCGAGTAGAGGTCCAGGATGCCGGCCGCGCTGACCGCGAGGTCGGCGGGCACGCCCTGGTCCTCCAGCTGACGAGCCTGGCCCAGCAGTCGTTCCTGCTCGCTGCCCTTGAGCAGGTCGGCGATCTGCGGCTGCAACCGCGCCGCCGCGTCCCGGAAGCGCTCGATCTCGGCCTCGACGTCCAGGGTCACCGGGCGGTTCTGCAGGAACCACCGGGTGGCGCGGTCCATCAGGCGCCGGAACTCGAGGTACATCCAGGTCTGGGTGTCGGTCGGGACCTTGTTGTCCAGCTCCTCGACCCGCGCGACGAAGCCCTTGAGGTCGAACACCTCACGCGCCACCACGAAGGCCTTGGCGATCTGCTCCGGACGAGCCGCCGTCTCCTCCATGGCGCGGAAGGCGAAGGTCATCCCACCACGGTTGACCAGGGAGTTGACCACCGAGTTGACGATGATCTCGTTGCGCAGCGGGTGCTGCTGCAGCTGGTCGGCATACCGCTCCCGGACCGGCTCGGGGAAGTACTCCGCCAGGGTCCGGCGGAAGTACGGCTCGTCGGCCAGGCCGCTGGTCGCCAGGTCGGTCTTGAGGGCCAGCTTGGAGTAGGCCAGCAGGACCGAGGCCTCGGGCGAGGTGAGCCCGTGGCCCGACGCCACCCGGTCGGCGATCTCGGTGTCGGTGGGCAGGAACTCCAGGGCGCGGTCGAGCTCGCCCCGCTCCTCCAGCCACGCGATCAGGCGCTGGTGGACCGGCGCCATCATCTCGTCCTGGTAGCGCGCGTTGCCGAGCAGGACGTTCTGCTCGTAGTTGTCGCGCAGCACCTGGTAGGCCACCGCGTCGGTCATGGAGGCGAGCAGCTCGTTGCGCTGCTTCAGCGTGAGGTCGCCCTCCTTCATCAGACCCGTGAGCAGGATCTTGATGTTGACCTCGTGGTCAGAGGTGTCCACGCCGGCGGAGTTGTCGATCGCGTCGGTGTTGACGTGGATGCCGCTGTGCGCGGCCTCGATGCGGCCGAGCTGGGTCGCGCCCAGGTTGCCACCCTCGCCGACCACCTTGACGCGCAGGTCCCGACCGTCGACGCGGATGGCGTCGTTGGCCCGGTCGCCGACCTGGGCGTTGGACTCCGTGGACGCCTTGACGTAGGTGCCGATACCGCCGTTCCACAGCAGGTCCACCGGGGCGAGCAGGATGGCCTTCATCAGCTCGGCAGGGGTCATCGACGACGGAGAACCCTCCAGGCCCAGCGCCTCGGCCATCTGCGGGGACACCGGGATCGACTTGGCGCTGCGCGGGAAGACGCCGCCACCCTCGCTGATCAACGAGGTGTCGTAGTCCGCCCACGACGACCGCGGCCGGTCGAACAGGCGGCGCCGCTCGGCGTACGACGTCGCGGCCACGGGCTGCGGGTCGACGAAGATGTGCCGGTGGTCGAAGGCCGCGACCAGACGGATGTGCTCGGAGAGCAGCATGCCGTTGCCGAAGACGTCACCGCTCATGTCACCGACGCCGACGACCGTGAAGTCCTCGGACTGGGTGTCGTGACCCAGCTCGCGGAAGTGCCGCTTGACCGACTCCCACGCCCCGCGGGCGGTGATGCCCATGCCCTTGTGGTCGTAGCCCGCCGAGCCGCCGGAGGCGAAGGCGTCGTCCAGCCAGAAGCCGTAGGACTGTGCCACGCCGTTGGCGATGTCGCTGAAGCTCGCCGTGCCCTTGTCGGCCGCCACCACGAGGTAGGGGTCGTCGGGGTCGTGCCGCACCACGTCGACCGGGTGGACGATGTCCTGCCCGACGCGGTTGTCCGTCAGGTCCAGCAGGCCGGAGATGAACAGCTTGTAGGACTCGATGCCCTCGGCCAGCCAGGCGTCACGGTCGGCGGCCGGGTCCGGCAGCTGCTTGGCGAAGAAACCGCCCTTGGAGCCGGTCGGCACGATCACGGCGTTCTTGACCATCTGGGCCTTGACCAGGCCCAGGATCTCGGTGCGGAAGTCCTCGCGCCGGTCGCTCCAGCGCAGACCGCCACGTGCCACGTTGCCGAAGCGCAGGTGCACGCCCTCGACCCGCGGGCTGTACACCCAGATCTCGAACTTCGGCTTGGGCGCCGGCAGGCCGGGCACCGCGTGCGGGTCGAGCTTCATCGACAGGTAGGGCTTGAGGGCACCCTCCTGGGTGCGCTGGTAGTAGTTGGTGCGCAGCACCGCCTGGATGATGCCCAGGAAGGACCGCAGGATCCGGTCGGCGTCCAGGGAGGCGACCTGCTCCAGGGCATCCATGATGCGGGCGACCACGGCCTCCTCGGCGGCGCGCCGCTGCGTCATACCCTCCTCGTCGTCGGCGAAGGTCCCGACACCGAAACGGGTCTCGAACAGCTCGACCAGCATCCGGCTGATCTCGGGGTTCCCGACCAGCACATCCTCGATGTATGCCGCGGTGAAGGTCGTCCCCGCCTGACGGAGGTACTTCGCGATGGAGCGCAGGATCACGACCTGACGCGAGGTCAGGCCGGCGGCCAGCACGAGGGAGTTGAGGCGGTCCGACTCGATCTCCCCGGCCCAGGCCTGGGCGAAGGCCTCCTGGACGTGGGCCCGGACGTCACCGCCGTGGTCCTCCCAGTCGCCGTCGCGGGCGGCGCGCAGACCGAAGTCGTAGACATGGGCGGGCGCCCGGCCAGCCCGGTCCACGACATAGGGCCGCTCGTCGGTGACCTCGACGCCGAGGTCGGTGAAGATCGGCAGCACCCGGGAGAGGGACAGCTCGTGGTCGGTGTAGACCTTCATCCGCCGGACGCGGGCGTCGGCCCCGAGCGGCTGGTAGAGGTTCAGGCCGAGCTGGCCCGGGGCCAGCCCCTCCAGGTGGGCCATGTCGACGACGGCGACCCGCGCGCCGAACTCCTCCTTGTAGGACTCCGAGAAGGCCTGCCCGTAGGTCTTGAGCAGACTGGCGGCAGCCTCCTCTCCGTGCTCGTTGGTGACGGCCTCGCCGAGGTCGTCGGACCAGGCGCGGGTAACTTCGATCATCTTGCTCTCCAAGGCTGTTCGATCGACATCGGGCAGGGTGGCGCCCTGCTCGCCGCGCACCACGAAGTGCAGCCGGGCGAGCGTCGACTCGTTGACACGGGTGGTGTAGTCGATCTGGTCGCTGCCGAAGGTCTCGCGCAGCAGGCCCTCGATCCGCAACCGGGTCTCGGTGGTGTAGCGGTCACGAGGGAGGTAGACCAGGACGGAGGTGAAACGGCCGTAGACGTCCTCCCGGAGGAACACGCGCAGCTGCCGTCGCACCTTGGCGTGGATGATCGAGGTCGCGACCTCGGCCAGGGTGGCCGGGTCGGACTGGAAGATCTCGTCACGGGGGAAGGTCTGCAGAACGCCCACGAGGTCGCGACCGTCGTGGCTGTCCGGTCCGTAGCCGGACAGCCGCAGCGCCTCGGCGACCTTGTCGGAGACCACGGGGATGCGCAGGACGGACTCGGTGTAGGCCCCGGAGGTGAACAGGCCCAGGAAGCGCCGCTCCCCGGTCACCCGCCCCTCGGCGTCGAAGGTCTTGACGCCGATGTAGTCGAGGTAGACCGAGCGGTGCACCGTGGATCGGGAGTCGGCCTTGGTGATGATCAGCAGGTGGGGCTCGAGTGCCTTGGCCCGCACCGCCCCCTCCAGGTGGGCGATCGAGGCCTGCCGCTCGTCGTAGCGCAGGATGCCCAGGCCCGTGCCCGGCACCGCCCGCAGGGCGAGGTCCTCGCCCTCCCCGGCCAGGACGTAGTCCCGGGAGCCGATGAAGGTGAAGCTTCCCGCCGCGAGCCAGTCGAGCAGCCGGACGGCCTGGTCGATCTCCTCGCCCGGCACGTCGGCCGGCGGGTGGTCGCGCAGGACCGCGGCCGTGGACTCGGCGCGCTCGCGCATCTTGGGCCAGTCCTCGACGGCCTCGCGGACGTCGCCGAGGACCCGCACCAGGTGCTGCTCCAGGGCGCGCAGGTCGGCGCCGTCGGACTCCCGGTCGATCTCGACGTGCATCCAGGACTCGACGTGCACGTCGAACGCTCCGCGCGGGGCGTCCTCGGGGTCGACGTCGAGGATCTCGACCAGCTGGCCGGTGACGTCGCGACGCACCACGAGCCGGGGGTGGACCACGTCGTGGATCGTGCGCCCGTCGTGCATGATCGCCGCGGTGACCGAGTCGACCAGGAAGGACATGTCGTCGGTGACCACCTGGACCACCGTGTGTCCCGAGGCCCACTTGTTCTCCGCCACCGTGGGCGTGAAGGCCCGCACCAGGGCCGTGCCCGGCTCGCGTCGGCGCGCCAGGTCCCGGTGGGCCAGGGCCGCGCCCAGCAGGTCCTCCGGTGGTCTGTCGCGCAGATCCTCGGTGGCGGTGTGGCGATAGTAGCGGTGGAGGAGCTGGGCGGTGGTGCCGTCCCGGGAGCGCCCTGCCACCTCCGCGGCTGCGGTCAGCAGCTTCTCGCGGGGCTGGTCGAAGGATGCAGACATGGCCTGTGAGTACCTCATCGATCTCGACGGGTGCACGACTTTGTGCACTGGCGCCGAGACTAGCCGTATGCCGTGCGGACCGACAGGCCACCCCAGGCCTATCCGGACGGGCTCCCGAGGATCCCTCTCATGTCGACCCACCAGGTCGCCGATCACCCGCGACCGCCATGCATAGAGCCGCTTCCCTATGCATCCCTGTGGGTGGTGGCCGACCCGGTTCGCCCCGGCTGGCTAGAGTGCCGACGTGCCTGTCCTGTCGCCCACCTCCACCGCGCTGACCCATGCCGTCGACGAGCTGGACTGGACGACCGCGACCGTGGCGGCCTCCCCCGTCGTGCAGCGAGAGCTCGTGGCGTGCCTCCAGCTCCTGGCGGACCGGCTGGACGCGCTGGGCCAGGACGTGGGTCGCCAGGCCCTCGACCGCGTGGATCGTGCGCCGGGCGAGCTGGCCGCCGAGCCTGCGGCAGCGACGGCAGCTCTCGCCGGCCTGCCCGCCACCGGGCCCGCCCGGTGAGCGCCGGGCACCTCGACCCGGACCCGGCCTCCGTGCGCGCCGCAGCCGCGACCCTCGCGCGGCTGCACCGAGAGCTGCCGGCCCCCGAGGGATCCGAGGCCGCCCGGGTGCTCGGGTCGATGGCTCCCCTGGCCGAGGCGCTGGCCCGCCACGGCACCGTGCTGGCCGACACCTGGCAGGGCGCTGCGGCCGTGCGGTCCGGCCGGGACCGCTCCGCCGAGGGCCTGCTCGCGGATGCCCGGCTGCGCACGGACGAGCAGGCCCTCCTCGACGTCGTGCGCGGGGTCCGGGCCCGGCTCGGCCCGACGTCGCCCTGACCCCGGGCTCAGTCCTGCTCGACGAGCCGCAGGACCTCCGCCAGCTCGCTGACGTCGTACCACAGCAGGTCCTCGTCCTCGTGGGCCGTCGTCTCGTCGACGTGGAAGGACACCAGCTGCCCGAGCCGGACGGGCGAGGTCACCCGCACGAAGGCATAGCCGTCCGGGGCGTCGACCACGGATGCGGGCGGCAGGTCGGCGGCGGCGATCACGCGCCGGTGTGCGCCCGCCCGCTCCCCGGCGACCGCGGCGCACTCCCGCAACGCGTCGTACTCGCGCTCCTCCTCGTCGTCGTCGGGCAGCTCGCGGACCACGGCAGCCGTCACCGCGCAGGCACCGTCGAGGGCCGCGGCGGTCACCTCGCCACGGTCGCGCAGGGCCCGCAGACCGTCGATGTCGAGGGGGAGGTAGGTGCGGCGCACGGCCATGGGATCAGCTCCTGGGGGTCAGGCCCGCCCGACGAGCTCGGCGAGCGAGTCGGAGATCGCCTGGGCGAGCACGGCGAGGTCGGGGACGAGGTCACGATCGGCGTTGATGCCGTAGTAGACCCGTCCGTCGTAGGACGTCACGCCGATGGCCAGCGCCTGCCCGTCGGCGACCGGCATCACAGGATAGGTCTCCGTCATCGGGGTGGTGCCCAGGTAGCGCGGCTCCTGAGGGCCGGGGACGTTGGTGACGACGAGGTTGAAGAAGGTGCGGGAGGCGAGCCCGCCCATCCGGGCGCCCAGGGCGTGCAGGGTCGGCGATGCGAATCCCGCCAGGCCCGCCAGGGTGTCGGCACCCATCGCCCGGCCCCGGTCCACCTGACGCCACATGGCGAAGGCGATCTGGTGCAGCCGGACCACCGGGCTGGGCTCCCCCACCGGCAGGTCGACGAAGCAGGCCGACACGCGACTGGACGCGTGCACGTCGGCTCCCTCGGGACGGATGCCGACGGGAACCAGGGCCCGGGCCGAGGTGGCGCGACCGACGACCTCCCCGCGGCTCTCCAACCAGGACCGGATGGCGCCGGTCACGACGGTCAGGACGACGTCGTTGATGCTGGGCGTCAGGCCCACGTCGCCCCGGTCGACCCCGTCCCGCACGACGCGGTAGTCGTCGAGGTCGGTGGCCACGGTGACGTAGCGGCGGGCCTGGCCGGTGGGGCCGTTGAGGGCATTGCGGTGGGCCGGGCGGGACGCGGTGGTGGCGACCGCGGAGAGCACCTGACCCGCCCCGGCCAGGACGTCCGCGGCAGCCCGGCGCAGCTCACCGACGCCGGCGTCGGCCGCCTCCAGCAGACGACCCGGCCGCCGGATCGCCCCGAGGACCGAGCCCATCACCAGCTGGAGGTCGCTGGGCTCGCGCCCGGGGCCCCACGGCGCCGGGGGCGGGACGTCCGCGACCGGGGTGTCGTCGAGCACCACCTGCGCGATGTCGACCGTCTCGATGCCGTCGACCAGGGCCTGGTGGGTCTTGGTGACCACCGCGAAGCCTCCGCCCTCCAGGCCCTGGACGAGGTAGAGCTCCCACAGCGGGCGGCTCCGGTCCAGAGGGCGGGCGAGGACCCGGGCCACGAACTCGTCGAGCTGCTCCCGGGTGCCAGGGCGGGGCAGGGCCGCGGCACGGACGTGGTAGGTCACGTCGAAGGACTCGTCGGCCACCCAGACCGGGTTGGCGATCCCCCCGGGCACGGTGCGCACCCGCTGGCGGTAGCGGGGCACCCGCGCGAGGCGAGCCCCCACCCGCTCGAGCAGGTCGGCGTGGTCGGGTGCCTGGTCGTCCGGCGCGAAGACCATCACGGCGCCCACGTGCATCACCGCGTGGGGGCGCTCGAGGTAGAGGAAGGACGCGTCCAGGGGGGTCAACCGCTCGCTCACCGGGACATCGTCCCAGACGCGCCGGCCGGGCGCCCCTCGTCGGAGCGCCCGGCCGGTGATGGCTGCGAGGCGGGTCTCAGTAGGCGCCGTCGCCCTTGAGGACCGCGCGTGCCGTCTTGAGCAGGATCTGCATGTCCATGCCCAGCGACCAGTTGTCGACATACCGCAGGTCGAGGTTGACCGACTGGTCCCAGTCCAGGTTGGACCGTCCGCTGACCTGCCACAGGCCGGTCAGGCCCGGCTTGACGCGCAGCCGACGGTTGTCCTTGTCGTGGTACTTCTCAGCCTCCTCGGCCAGCGGGGGCCGAGGACCGATGAGCGCCATGTCGCCCCGGAGCACGTTGAACAGCTGCGGCAGCTCGTCGATGCTGTAGCGGCGGATGATCTTGCCGACCTTGGTGATCCGAGGGTCGTCCGCCATCTTGAAGAGCACCTTGTTGCCCTGCCCCGTCTGGGACTGGTGCTGCTTGACGAGCTGGGCACGCAGGGCGTCGGAGTCGGTGACCATGCTGCGGAACTTGATCATGGTGAACGGCTGGGCGTCCTGACCGAGTCGCTGCTGGGTGTAGAAGATCGGGCCCCTGCTGGTGAGCTTGATGGCCGCGGCCGTGATCACCAGGATCGGCGAGACCCCGATGATCGCGAGCAGGGCGATGGTGCGGTCCTGGATGTTCTTGAGGATGCCGCGGCCCAGCTTGTCCGACGGGCGCTCCCAGTGCAGCAGCTGCAGACCGGCGGTCGGCTGCATCGTGACCAGCGAGGGGGTCGTGTCGACCATCCCCGGGGCGACGACGAGGTCGGCACCCACGCGCTCCAGCGCCCAGGACAGGCGCCGCAGGGAATTGCCGGAGAGGCCACCCCCGGTGACCACGACGACGTCGATGTCGTGGTCCACGACCATCTGCGGAATCTCGGACAGCACGCCCCAGACCGGGACCTGCGAGGAGCCGGGAGTCATCGGCACCACGTCCAGGCTGGCCAGGGCCATGCCCACGACCTGCATGCCGTGGTCCTTGGTCGTGGCGAGCTCGTGCGCGAAAGCGCCGGCGGTCGAGCCGTCACCGGCGACCAGCGTGCGGAGCATCGCGTCGCCGGAGGTGCGGCGGCGCTTGAGCGTATGGCGCACCATCAGGCGGTGGACGATCGTCAGGAAGGCGATGGCCGGGACACCCACGAGGACGTAGCGCCGCGGCAGCTCCACCTTCATGGCGTAGGAGAGGAAGCCCAGGACCGCCATGGCGCCGAACGCCGCTCCCGCGACGGCCTGGACGGCGGCGGTGACCTCGCTCATCCGGCGCAGGTCATAACCGCGTCGGATCAGCAGCAGCACGCACCACAGGATCCCGGTGCCCACGGCCCCGGCGATGGACTGGTGAAGGGTCCGCTGGTCGTTGACCATGAGCACGAAGGTCAGGGTGATGGCGATCAGCACGTCGCCGACCACCGCCTGGCCCATGGTCGGACGCTCCCACCGGGCGCGCCGCGTGCGTGCTCGCGCCACGGGGTCGAAGCGCTCGACCTCCTCGGGCGTCCGCTCCCGTCCTGCGACGGCCGCCGGCACGACGTACGGCCGGTCGGAGGTCCACGAGATCCTGGGCCGGGTCGTGGGCTGGCGGCGCTCCTCGCCCTGGGGCTCGGCTCCATCCCTGAGCTCCTGCTGGACCGTCATCTCCCCCCTACCTCTTCCTGTCGTCCTGTTCGTTCCGTATCGGCTCGACCACCCTACGGGCGCCTGAGAGCGGCGCGCAGGGCGTTACCTCATTCCCGCACCGCAGGCGCAAGGTGGCAACACTGAGTCACGACCATTGCACTATATGCACAGAATGTCGCACGAGGGCACGAATCGGGCGGATGCCCCCCTAGATGGGGCAGGCGCGGCCGCAGACCCCCCGCGGCTCAGCTCTCGCCCGACACGTCTCCCAGGTCGAGCCAGGACAACAGCAGCCTAGCCACGTCGGCCAGGGCCGGCGCAAGCGGGGAGCCGGGGGCCGCCTCCCGGAGGCTGACACCCCCCAGCAGCGCCTGGTCGGCCGCGTCCGGGTCGAAGGGGAGCAGCCGGAGCCGTGCGACCCCGGCGAACCGCTCCAGCAGCACGCGGACCCGCTCGCCTGCCCGCGGCCCCACCGCCGCCGACCTCAGCTTGTTGACCACCACGGCCCTCGGCTCGACGTCCCGGTCCCCCAGGTCACGCAGCCCGCGGACCAGCCGCTGCAGACCCACCGGGTCCGCCGCCCCCACCGCCAGGACCTCGTCGGCCACCTCCAGCGCCGTCAGCGTGGCCATGTTGCGGCGAGGCGCGAGGGTGTCGTAGCTCAGCTCCTCGTCGTCGTCCAACGAGGCGGCGCAGTCCACCAGGACCAGGTCGTGCTCGAGCCTGGCGACGTCCAGGATCCGCTCGACGGCGGCGGACCGGACCTCCGGCCAGCGGTCGGCCGCAGGGATTCCGGTCAGCACGCGCACGCCGGGCGCGACCTCGGGTGCCAAGCGGGCGAGAGACAGCCGGTCGAGGGTGCCGTGCTCCGCCGCGCGGCAGGCGGCGGCCAGGCCCGGCGCCTCGTCCAGCACGGCCAGGTGCTGAGCCACCGACGCGGCATGGGTGTCCAGGTCGACCAGCAGCGTCCGCACCCCCGCCGCCCCGAGCTCGATCGCGAGGTTGACGGCGAGGGTGGTCCTCCCGGGCGCGCCGTGGGGCCCCCACACCGCGATCACCCGCCCACGACCCGCCGGCTCGGGCGACCTCGACGCCGGGTCCGCCGGGTCCGCCTCACCCGCCGGCTGGTCCGCCGGCGACGCCGCCGTGGTGCGCGCCAGGGCGGCTACCACCGCGGCATACAGATCGGCCGGAGCCGCATCGGCCGGGACCAGGGTGCTCACCCCCAGCTGGCGCAGCCGGGTCTCCTCGGCCTCATCGCCCGGGGCGACCAGCCCGACGACCCCGACGGACCGCAGCCGCAGGTCCCGGACCGCGCTGAGGTCGAGCCTGCGCAGCCGCGCCGACAGCAGGACCACGTCGCCCAGGCCGGCCTCGGCAGCCGCCATCAGGTCGGGCAGGTCGACGCACCGGCGACCCACGGTCACCCGCGTGCCCAGCGCGACGACGACGTCGGCGTCCCACCCGTCCGGGAGCGCGGTCAGGACGGACGGACGTGGCCCCCCGCTCATGAGCCGCTGCGCAGCACGGCGCCGGGCAGGGGGACGGCGGTGACCCGGTCCTTGGCGTCCACGGCCGCCAGCAGGGCCGGGACGGTCGCGGTGGGCACCCACACCTGCAGGGAGACGGTGCTGCCGCCCCCGGTGAGGCTGGCCGACTGCTCCGGCTCCCGCGCGACCGAGGCGTTGCCCACCACCAGCCGGGGTGCGGCATAGACGTCGGTGCCGCCCTGCGAGCTGTGCCGGCTCACCCAGACCTCCACGGCCGTGCCGCGCACCAGCGGGCCGGTCGAACCCGCCGGGACGGGGACGGACACCTGCCGCTGGGCGACCTGGTCGCGCGAGCCCAGCGCCGAGAGCGGCACCAGCTCACCCCGCGCGACGGAGCGCACGACGTGCGAACGGTCACCCGGGAGCCCGCCGGCCGGCAGGTAGTCGCCCTGCAGGGAGCCCAGCCGGACCTGCACCGGGCGCAGGTCCGCAGCCGAGAGGGCCTCACCGGCCCCGAGGTCGCGGGTGGCGACGTAGACCGCCGTGGTGTCCTGCGCCGCAGCGACGAGCCGGGCCCCGAGCGCCACGCTGGCCAGCACCAGGAGCAGCCCGACGAGGAGCCGGCCGTCACGCCACGAAGGCTGTCGCAGGCGCCGGGCGCTGCGGGCCGGCTCACCGGCGGCCGGCGTGCCGGCCCGTCCTGTCCTCGGTCGCCACGGTGCCACGGGGGTCCTCCTCACCGGCCGCGGGCGCGGCCACTCCTGTGCTCCATGGTGACGCGACGGCGCCGGACGGGGCGGTCGTCATCCACAGGGGAGGGACTCGACGCGGCCCCTGTCCACAGGCGCCCGGTCGCGGACCGGACGGCAGCCCTACACTCGGGTCCAGCCGGAGCATCCGGCAACAGATCGCACGAGGAGAGCTGCGCATGCCCAAGCGCTTCATCCAGCTGGCCGAGGTCGCCGAGGTGCTGGACATCTCGTCCGCCCAGGCCTATGCCCTCGTGCGCTCGGGAGAGCTCCCCGCGATCAAGGTCGGCGGCCGGGGGCAGTGGCGGGTGGAGAGCAGCGAGCTCGAGGACTACATCCAGCGGATGTACTCCGAGACCAGGGCCTTCGTGGCGTCGCACCCCTTCGGCCAGAGCGAGCCCGAGGCCTGATCCCGGGCGGCGCCCTCACACCTGCCGGATCGCAGCGATCCCGTCCAGGGGGACGGTGACCAGCCGGGTGGCCACGCCACGCCGGGCGGGGACGTCCGCCGGCACCAGCGCCAGGTCGAGGTGGTCCTGACCGACGGCCTGGACCATCCCCTCCAGGACCTCCCCCGCGGCGAGGTGCACCCGGACCGCCCGCCGGTCCCGCGCCAGGTCTCGCACCGCGGCCCCCACCGGGCGGTCCGCGACCCGACCACCCGGTCGAGCCGCGCGGGGCAGCCCGGCCAGGTGCCGGACCGCGCCCGTACGCACCACCTGGGCCCGCTCGTCGGCCTCCAACCGCAGCCAGCCGACACCGGCGTCGGCGAGCACGCCGTGGAGCATCTCGCCCCCGGGCAGCGCCACCTGCAGCGGATGCCCCTCGGCGGCCAACGCCCGGTCCAGGATCGTCGTGCTCCCGCGGTCGCGGCGCACCCGGTCGGGAACGGAGCCCAGCTCGTCGGCTCGCTCCTCCTCCGCCCAGCGCCCCTCCAGGTCGTCGAAGAGCTCGTCCCAGCGCCCCATGGTCCCCCTTCGGTGCGTGCGTCCGCCCCGGTCGGCGGCGCCCGCTCGGCCCCAGCGTACGAGCCAGCGGGACCCGCCGGTCGCGGTAGGCACAATGGCCCACCCCTCGGACACCTCGGGTGGCCGGTTACTCACCGTAAGTTCCATGTCGTGCTCTTTCAGCCACACTCATAGGCAAACATAAGCAAACTGCCTATGTTGGCTCCATGACCGTTACTCCTCCCCTCCCCACGTCGCGGTGCTCCGCACCTGGGCGACCGCCGCGGCCCTCGGTCTGCTCGCCGGAGCGGTCGCCGTGGCCACCTTCGCGGCCGCGTGCACGTGGCCGGCAGGAGACCTCCCCTCCCTGCTCGGCAGGACCGCACTGGCAGCCTCGGGTGCCCTCGCCGCCTCGTGGCTCGTGCGCACGGCGACCGATCTCCTGCTGCTCGCCCGCGACCTGCGGCGCGGCTCCGCCAGCAGGCTCGCGGCAGCAGGGCAGGACCGCCGCCTCCGGCTCGCCGCAGCCCTGCTGGGAGTCGGTATGGCGACCACCACCACCCCCGCCCAGGCCGCGATCCACCCCGCGCCCGCGGCCGCAGCAGCCGCCCTGGGCACGGGCACGACGGTGCTGCCCGACCTCGCTCCGACGGGGGCGGACCGGACCGCGGTCGACAGCTCGCCCGTCCAGCCGGACCTGCTCCCCGAGCCGGTAGCCCCCACGCCGGTCGACCCCGACGCCGGAGCCCGACCCCGTCCCGCGGCGCACCGGGCCCCGGACCTGACGCGCCAGGACGAGGTGGTGGTGCTGCGCGGCGACACCCTGTGGGCCCTCGCCGCGGCGCACCTGCCGGCTCACGCCTCCGACGCCGAGGTCGCCGCGGCCTGCCACGAGTGGCACCGCACGAATCGCGACGTCATCGGTCCGGACCCGGACCTGCTCCTGCCCGGCCAGGTGCTGCAGGTCCCCACCTCCGAGCGCATCGGCAGCGCTCGATGAGCCTGGCAGCAGCCCCGAGGCCGCACGTGCGGCCCGCGCCCCGGATCGTTCCCGAGCCGATCGGCCACCCGTCCTCCCCCGACGACGGGCATCACGGGTGGACCGTCGGCCAGGGGACCCTCGACCTGGACTTCCGGCACCGGGACGCGGCCTTCGGCCCCCAGCCCACCGCGAGCGCCGACCTGCCCTCCGCCTCCGCGTGGGCCCAGCAGGTGAGCCAGGCCGTGGTCGAGGTCCTGGCTGCCCACCGCCCGATCAGCCAGCTGGTCCGGTGGACCACGACGGAGGTCTACGCCCGGCTGGCCCGCGGCGCGCAGCTGGCGCCCACCCGCCATCCCGGCCGCAGCCGACGCCCGGTGGTGCGGCGGGTCCGGGTCGACGAGCCCCGCGACGGGGTGGCCGAGGTGGCGGCGGTGGTGATGATCGGGGACCGCGCCCGCGCGATCGCCTTCCGGATGGTGGGTCGGGACGGGCGGTGGGTCATCGACGCCATGACCGTCGGCTGACCCCCCGCTCCGGGGGCAGCACCTCACCCGGCGTCCGGCTCGGAGCGAGTCGGCCGAACCCCGGGCGGCATACGGCCGGAGTCGGATCGGGCCCGGCAGGACGTGATGTCCTGCCGGGCCCGTCGGTGTCGAAGGCGGCTCAGCGACGGCGACCCTTGCGGCCGCTGCGGCGCTCGCGCCGCGTGGCGGGCTGGGCCGCCTGGGCGCTCTCGTCGTGCTCCTCGACCGAGCCGTCCTCGCTGGGGGCGGAGTAGTGCAGCCGCTGACGCTCGCGCGCCGCCTCGGCCAGCCGCGCCGCCTCCTCCTCGCCGATCTCCACGTCGAGGTTGAACAGGTAGGCGACGGACTCCTCCTTGATGCCGTCCATCATCGCCTCGAAGAGCAGGTAGCCCTCGCGCTGGTACTCCACCAGCGGGTCACGCTGGGCCATGGCCCGCAGGCCGATGCCCTCCTGCAGGTAGTCCATCTCGTACAGGTGCTCGCGCCACTTGCGGTCCAGCACGGACAGGATCACCCGGCGCTCCACCTCGCGCATGACGTGCTCACCGAGCTCGGCCTCGCGGCGGTCGTAGGCGTGCTGCGCGTCGGACTTGAGCTCCAGGGCCAGGTCCTCGGGGCGCAGGGCGGCGCGGCCACCGGCCTCGTCCTCGAGCTCCTGCCAGGAGACGCCCACCGGCCAGATCAGCCGCAGCGCGGTCCACAGGCGTTCCAGGTCCCACTGCTCGGGGAAGCCCTCGCCGGTCTCGGCGGTGACATAGACGTCGACGACGTCGTTGAGGAAGATCCGGATCTGCTCCTGCAGGTCCTCGCCCTCGAGCACCTTGCGGCGCTCGTCGTAGATCACGGTGCGCTGGCGGTTGAGGACGTCGTCGTACTTGAGGACGTTCTTGCGGATCTCGAAGTTGCGACCCTCGACCTGGGTCTGGGCGCTAGCGATCGAGCGGCTCACCATCTTGGACTCGATCGGCACGGACTCCTCGATGTTGGCCCGGGCCATGAAGGTCTCGACCATCTGGCCGTTGAACATCCGCATGAGCTCGTCCTGCAGCGAGAGGTAGAACCGGCTCTCGCCGGGGTCACCCTGGCGGCCGGACCGTCCGCGCAGCTGGTTGTCGATGCGCCGCGACTCGTGACGCTCGGTGCCGAGGACGTACAAGCCGCCGAGCGCGACGACCTCGTCGTGGGCCTCCTTGGCGCCGGCCTCGGCCTCGGCCAGCGCGACGTCCCAGGCTGCTTCGTACTCCTCCGGCGTCTCGTCGGGGTCCAGGCCCTGGGCCTTCAGCGCCTGCATGGCCCGGAACTCGGGGTTGCCGCCGAGGATGATGTCCGTGCCTCGGCCGGCCATGTTGGTGGCCACGGTGACCGCGCCCTTGCGGCCGGCCTCCGCCACGATCGCCGCCTCGGACGCGTGGTGCTTGGCGTTGAGGACGTGGTGCGGGACGCCGCGGCGGCGCAGCAGCTCGGAGAGGTACTCCGACTTCTCCACGGAGGTGGTGCCGACCAGGACCGGCTGGCCCTTGGCGTGCCGCTCGACCAGGTCGTCGGCCACGGCCTCGAACTTCGCGACCTCGGTGCGGTAGACCAGGTCCGGCTGGTCCTTGCGGATCATCGGCCGGTTGGTGGGGATCGGGACCACGCCCACCTTGTAGATCTGGTGCAGCTCGGCGGCCTCGGTCTGGGCGGTGCCCGTCATGCCCGAGAGCTTGGTGTAGAGCCGGAAGTAGTTCTGCAGCGTGATCGTCGCGAGGGTCTGGTTCTCGTTCTGGATCTCGACGCCTTCCTTGGCCTCGATCGCCTGGTGCATGCCCTCGTTGTAGCGCCGCCCCGGCAGCATGCGACCGGTGTGCTCGTCGACGATCAGGACCTCGCCGTCGATGACGACGTAGTCCTTGTCCCGCTTGAACAGCTCCTTGGCCTTGATCGCGTTGTTGACGTAGCCGATGAGCGGGGTGTTGACCGACTCGTAGAGGTTGTCGATGCCGAGGTAGTCCTCGACCTTGTTGATGCCCGACTCGAGGATGCCGACGGTCTTCTTCTTCTCGTCGACCTCGTAGTCGCCGCGGCCGTCCTCGCCGCGCTCCAGGCGCATGACGAGCTTGGCGAACTCGGTGTACCACCGGGTCGCCTGGTCCGCGGGGCCGGAGATGATCAGCGGGGTGCGGGCCTCGTCGATGAGGATCGAGTCGACCTCGTCCACGATGGCGAAGTTGTGCGGCCGCTGCACCATCTCCTCCGGCGTCCAGGCCATGTTGTCGCGCAGGTAGTCGAAGCCGAACTCGTTGTTGGTGCCGTAGGTGATGTCCTTGGCGTACTCCACCCGGCGCTGCTCGGGGGTCATCGACGCCATGATGCAGCCGGTCTCCAGGCCCAGGAAGCGGTGCACGCGCCCCATCTGCTCGGCCTGGGTGGAGGCGAGGTAGTCGTTGGTGGTGACGACGTGGACGCCCTTGCCCTCCAGGGCGTTCAGGTATGACGGCAGCGTCGCCACCAGGGTCTTGCCCTCACCGGTCTTCATCTCGGCGACGTTGCCCTGGTGCAGGGCCGCACCACCCATGAGCTGCACGTCGAAGTGCCGCTTGCCCAGGGTGCGCCGGGAGGCCTCGCGGACCACGCCGAAGGCCTCGGGCAGGATGCCGTCCAGCGTCTCGCCCTTCCGCAGCCGCTCGCGGAAGAGGTCGGTCTCGGCGCGCAGCTCGGCGTCGGTCATCGCCTCGTAGCTCGCCTCGATGGCGTTGACCTGGACAGCGATGCCCTGCAGGCGGCGGAGGGTCTTGCCCTCGCCGGCGCGCAGCAGACGGTCGATGACGGACACGTGGTGCTCCCTCGCGGTGATCGGTGGCTCACGGGGCCGGTCGCCCGGCCCGCGCTCCGCTCAGACTAGTGCGTATGCCGGAGGTCGGCAGTCACCTCCGGCCCACCGTCGGCTCACCCCGGGGTCGTGCCGGTGCCACCCCGGGGCATCCCGAGGTCACCTCGGGGTCACGTCGGGGTCACCTCGGGACAGCCGAGCCAGGCCCCGAGCGCCGCCAGCTCCTCGTCGAGGGCGGCCACGGCGTCCGCCCCGGCGTGCTCCTCCAGGTGTCGCGCCTGGACGAGCAGCCGCCCGGTCGCGCGGTCCGCCTTGAGGTCGACGCGGGCCACGAGCCGCTCGTCGTGCAGGAAGGGCAGGACGTAGTAACCGTGCTCGCGCAGGTGCGCCGGCACGTAGATCTCGAGCCGGTAGTCGAAGCCGAACAGCGCCCGGGTGCGGTCCCGCTGCCAGATCAGCGAGTCGAAGGGGCTGAGCAGCGCGCTCGCCGCGACCCGGCGCGGCACCCGGGCGTCGCGGTGGACATAGGCCGGGCGGCGCCAGCCCTCGACCTCGACCGGGACGAGCACGCCCTCCTCGACCAGGGCGTCGACGGCGGGGGCCGCCCGGGGCGTCGGCAGCCGGAAGTAGTCGCGCAGGCACCGGGCGGTGCCGACGCCGAGGGCGCGGGCCGACAGCTCGACCAGGGCACGCACCCGGGCGTCGTCGCGCTCCGGGGTGCGGGCGGCTGCGAGCGCGTCCGGCAGCAGCGACGGCGGGAGCACCCGGGCGAGCGAGGCGTAGCGCCGCTCGAAGCTCGCCGTCCGCCCGGCGCTGGTGATCTCGCCGGCCCAGAACAGGTGCTCCAGGGCGGCCTTGACGAGCGACCAGCTCCACCCCCATCGGTCCCGCGGCCGCACCGGGTCGTGCGCCAGCCGGGCCTCGACCTGGCGGGACGTCAGCGGGCCGTGCTCGCACACCTCGTCGCGCACCGCCGCCACCAGGTCCGGGTGCTCACGGGCGACCCGGCGCATCCCGTCCCAGGCGTCGTCGTGCGCCCGGGCCATCCGCCACCCCAGCAGCGGCCAGGTCGACGGCGGCACCAGCGACGCCTCGTGGGCCCAGTACTCCACCATCCGGCGCGGGGCCCGGTCCCGCAGCCCGTCCAGGGTCGCCCGGTCGTAGCCGCCGAGGCGGGACCAGAACGGCAGGTAGTGCGAGCGCGACAGCACGTTGACCGAGTCGATCTGCACCACCTGCACGGTCCGCAGGACGCGCGTCAGATCGCGGGCGGCAGGGCGCTCCGGGCGCGCCCGGGCGAAGCCCTGCGCCGCCAGCGTCATACGCCGGGCCTCGGGCAGGGTGAGCCGCCGCAGCGGCGGGTGCGCGGCCACCGGATCAGTCGGGCAGGTCGAGGATCTTCTCGCGGACCGCGAACATCACGGCCTCCATCCGCGAGTGCAGCTGGAGCTTCTCCAGGATGTTGCGGACGTGGTTCTTGACGGTGTTCTCGGAGATGAACAGCTCGGTCGCGATGTCCTTGTTGGCCAGGCCGCGGGCGACGAGCTTGAGGACCTGCAGCTCCCGGTCGGTGAGCCGGGGCACCGGCATCGCGGGCCGCTCGTCCTCCCGCTTGATCAGGTGCGCGAACTCCTGCAGGAGCTTGGACGCCATGGGCGGCGAGATCAGCGACTGACCGGCGGCGGCCTGGCGGATGCCGTTGGCGATCTCCTCGCCGGGCACGTCCTTGAGCAGATACCCCGTCGCGCCGGCGCGGACCGACTCGTACAGGTCCTGGTGCTCGTCGGACATGGTCAGCATCACGACCTTGACCGACGGCACCGACGCCCGCACCCGAGCGGTCGCCTCGGACCCCGACAGGCGGGGCATCCGCACGTCCATCAGCACGATGTCGGGCACCAGCTCCTCGGCGAGCTGGACCGCCTCGGCGCCGTCGCCGGCCTCGCCCACGATCTCGATGTCCGGCTCCTGGGCCAGGACCATCTCCAGCCCCCGCCGGTAGAGCACGTGGTCGTCGGCCACCAGCACCCGGATGCGCTCCTGCGACACGCCGTCGTTGTTCCCCGTCATAGCGGCATCCTGGCACGCAGCAGCCGCGCCCGCGGGGTGAGCCCCGGGCGACTCGCCGGGCCGCGGCGCGTCGGCTGGGACGGGAGCAGCCGGGGCCGACCGGGCGCCGCACGGAGCATCCGGTCGGCCCCGCGACCTCAGGCGGTGGTGGTCTGCGCCTCGACGGCGGACTCCTCGTCGACGTCCGTCCCCTGCTCGGTGTCCAGGTGCAGGACGCCGTAGGACCAGCCGCGGCGGCGGTAGAGCACGCTGGGTGCCCCGGTCTCGGCGTCGGTGTAGAGGTAGAAGTCGTGGCCGACCAGCTCCATCTGGTCCAGCGCCTGCTCGAGAGTCATCGGCGCGGACCGGTGGTGCTTGACGCGCACCTCGATCGGGGTGTCGGGCAGCTCGACGACCTCGGGGCCGGGGTCCTGCTCCGGCTCGGCCACCGTCGCCTCGGCGGGTGCGGCGGCCTCGGGCGCAGGGGCCGGGACCTCGGTCAGCACGGAGGCGGCGAAGGGACCGACGGCGAGGTCAGGCGCGGTCGACGTGGTGACCCGGCGGCGCTGGCCGCGGCGCCGGTCGGCGGCCTTCTTGAGCCGGTCGAGGAGCTTGGTGGCCGCGGTGTCGAAGGCGGCCTCCTTGTCGTCCCCCGTCGCCTCGGCCCGCACGACCGGGCCCTTGGTGCGGCAGGTGATCTCCACGGTGATCGCGTCCGGGGCGGTGGCGCTGGCCTGCTTGGCCACGATGACGTCCACGCGAGGATCGCGGCTGACGAAGGGCTCGAGCTTGCCGAGCCTGTCGTGCACGTGCTCGCGGAACGCGTCGGTGACGGGAAGGTGGCGACCGGTGATCTGGATGTCCATGGAATCTCCTCCTGGAGGGGGGCGTGGACCTGCTGGGGTGATCAGGCCTGCATGGCCTGCTGCGAGCTGCTTCTCACCTCCCTCCCACGACCGGAGGACCCGACTCGTCATCGAGCCGTTGCCTGACGTTAGCGCAACGTTCGACCGATGCCCACGGGTTCCCGGCAGGTCCCGCCGTCCGGACCGCGCCAGGCCGTCGCCGCGTCGCCGCCACGACCACCGCGGCCAGCACGGGCACCCCGCGGGCCTCCAGCGCCCTGGTGGCCTCCACCAGGGTGGCGCCCGTGGTCAGCAGGTCGTCCACGAGCACGACCGGACGGGCTCCCTCGGGGCGGGCGAGCGTCATGGTGGCGTGCAGGTTCGCGGCCCGCGCCCGGTGGCCGAGGACCGCCTGGTCGGCTCGGGGACCCCGGGTGGCGAGCAGTCGGTCGACCGGGAGGCCGACCCGGTCCGCGGCCGCGGCGACGAGCGCCTCCAGCGGCCGGTCGCCCCGGCGCCGACGCGCGGCCGGGGAGGTGGGCACCGGCACGACGACCGGACGTGCGGGGGTGCGGAGGTCATCTGCCCCGGCATACGCCTCGGTGATCACCAGGCCCAGGGCGGGGACCAGCAGCTCGGCGAGGTGCGGGCGCAGGTCCCGCCGCTGCTCGTCCTTGTAGGCGTGCAGCGCCCGCCTCAGCGAGCCGTCGTTGACGCCCGCCGCGACCACCGGGGGCAGTCCGGCCGGCTCGGGGTCGGGACGGACCCGCCGCGGACCGCCGGCGTGGCACCAGCCCCACAGGTCGGCCCGGCAGGGATCGCACAGCGATGCCGCGGGGCGACCGCAGACCGCGCAGGTGCGGGGCAACGCGAGATCGGTGAGGGCGGTGGCGAGGTCACGGACCCGCATGGCCCCTCCCCTGCCAGGTGTATGCCGGAAGGCCCCACCCTCCCACCCGCTCGACCCGGGTCCGTCCGACGCGACGCTCCCCTGTGGACGACCGGTCCCGGAACCCGCCGCCGTCCCCAGACCCGGCGCCCGGCCCAGGACCGACCCACGGCCCACCCGCCAGGTCAGTGCCCGGGCACCACGAAGTCGCCGGTGGTCACGAGAGGCTGGAAGCCGTTGCCGGACCGCACCAGCGCCTGGCCGCGGTCCGTCTGCACCACGATGGTGCGCGCGCCACCGATGCTGGTGATCGCCGTGCCGCCGGGGACCGGTCCGAGGATCTGGCTGGGACCACTGATCGGGGCCACGACGACGTGGGGGGTCGGGAGGTCGCGTCCCCGGCCGAGGACGCCGAGCGTGTCCGCGTCCAGCCAGGTGGCGTCCACCACGGAGACCAGGGCGCCTGCGACGGCGATCGGCTGGGCGAGGCCCACCGGGCGCCCGTCCTTGCGCAGGACGCCGCTGACCCCGACGGTGGCCGGGCCGCCGCCGGTGGGCTGGGAGACGACGAGGACACGTTGCCCCTCCGGCGAGGGACGCAGCGCGAGGACGGTCCGGTCGGCCAGCCAGGGCACGTTGACCGCCGTCGGGGGTGTGGCGGAGGTGTCCGAGCGGGGCAGGACGAACAACCGCGTGCCGGCGCCGGTGCGGCCCGCCACCCAGAGATAGCCGCGGGCGTCGTAGGCCGGCCGGGTCAGGTCCTGGGCGAGCTTCTCGTGGCGGATCAGCCGGGTGCCACGCCAGCGGACGAGGTCCCGCCGGTCGGCGTCCAGTCCCGCCAGCTCCTCCCCGTCGGGGGACAGCGCCAGGCGGGACCACTGGGTGCCCACCGACGGCAGCGGCGGCCCCTCCAGAGGACGCCGGGTCGCGCGCTGGCCGCCCTGCTCGCTCAGCGAGGCCGGGTCCACGCGCTCCAGCGTGGTCCGGCGGCGGAGCAGCACCGGGGAGCTCGGCAGGACCGCCTCGGCGAGGGACACGTCGGTCGCGCTGAGGGGGCCCTCGGGCAGGCCGGGGGCGGTGAGGGTGCTCCCGTCGGCCTCCAGCTGCACCCGGTCCACACCGGGCACCGAGGTGAGGGTCGTGGTCAGCTGCTGCCACATCAGGCGCCGGCCCCGGTCGTCGGCGTTGAGCGCGCGGGCCGTGAGCCCCACCCGGGCCAGCCCCCGGTCGAGGGCGACGGCGCCGAGCGAGAGGTCGGTGTACTCCGGGACGCCGGTCTCGGCCGCGCCCTGCAGGTAGGCCGGCGGCGCCGCCAGCTGGGCCCGCGCCACCCTCGTCAGCAGCCCCGAGCCCTCGAGGAACCAGCGGCGGTCCAGGATCAGGGCGTTCTGGCCGGGGGCGGCGTAGGCGACCGGGGAGGAGGCGTAGAGCCCCAGGTCCGAGCGGCTGATCCAGGCCGAGGCCAGCGCCCCCAGCCCGCCGTCGATCCGCCACTCGTCCCCCTGCCTCGCCAGGGTCACCGTCGCGGTGCGGACCTGACCGGGGGGCAGCTCGACATAGTGCCCCTCACGGTCCAGCTGGGCCGACACCACCCCGCTGACGGTCACGACGCCGGGCCTGACCTGGGTGACCGTGGGGCGGCGGGCATCGTCGTAGATCCAGGCCGAGCCGTCGGGGTGCCACTGCTCGGAGCCGCGTCCGCTGAGGTAGTCCCGGGCCACGCCGCTGTCCTCGGACGCCACCCCGGCCCGCAGGAAGTCCGTCACCAGGGCCTCGGGGGTCGAGCCGGGCACCGGTCCGCGGGGGATCACCCGCACGCCCTCCGCGGGCCCGCGGCCCACCACCTGGCCCTGCTGGACCGGGCTGGAGCCGGGCAGGCCCTGGCAGCCCCCGAGGGCCAGCGCGGCGGCGAGCGTCAGGGGTATGCCGAGGAGGCGGCACCTCATGGCTGGTTGGCCCAGGTCGGGTTCTTGGCGGCTGCCGTCGACCGCTTCTGCAGGCCGAGGAAACCGACGTCGAGGGCGGTGCCCGGCACCGTGTCGGCCGTCCCGCGGACGCCCCCGAGGTCAGCGGGCCGGGCGAGGACCGGCGGGTTGACCCGGACGCCGCGAGGCTGCATCGGCAGCGGCGACTCGCCGAAGGGCTCGCCGAAGGTCACCGGCAGGGTGAGCCGGAAGCAGGACCCCACCCCCGGCTGGCCCCAGGCCTCCAGCCAGCCGTGGTGCAGGTGGGCGTCCTCCATCGAGATCGACAGCCCCAGGCCGGTGCCTCCGGTGGTGCGGGCGCGGGCCGGGTCCGCGCGCCAGAAGCGGGTGAAGACCTTGGCTGCCTCGCCGGGCTTGAGGCCGACGCCGTTGTCCCGGACGGCCACGGCCGCGGCGTCCACGTTGCGGGCGATCTCCACGGTGATCGGCTCGCCCTCGCCGTGCTCGATGGCGTTGACGACCAGGTTGCGCAGGATCCGGGTGATCCGGCGGCGGTCGCCGTCCGCGATGACGGGCACCTCGGGAGCCACCACGCGCACCTCGCTGCCGCGGTGCGCGGCGAGGGCCGCGGAGTCGTCCACGACCTCCTGCGCCAGCTGGCGCAGGTCCAGCGGCTCGGGGTCCAGGCTGGCGGCGCCCGCGTCGATCCGGCTGATCTCCAGCAGGTCGGTGAGGAGGTTCTCGAACCTCTCCAGCTGGCCGGTGAGCAGCTCGGCGCTGCGGGCGGCCGCCGGGGAGTCGAAGCCCTCGCGGGCGTCGTAGAGCAGGTCCGCGGCCATCCGCACCGTGGTCAGCGGGGTGCGCAGCTCGTGGGACACGTCGGACACGAACTGCTGCTGCACCGTGGACAGTCCCTCGAGCTGCACGATCTGGGTCTGCAGGCTGGACGCCATCCGGTTGAAGGATCGGCCGAGCACCGCCAGGTCGTCGGTCCCCCGCACCGCCATCCGCTGGTCGAGCTTGCCGGAAGCGAGCCGCTCGGCCACCTGCGCCGCCCGCCGGACGGGGTCGACGACGAGCCGGGTCACGACATACGCCACGCCGCCGATGAGGACGACGAGCAGCCCGCCCGCGAGGAGCAGGTTGCGGGTGACGATCTCCAGGGCCCGCGCCTCCGCACGCATGGGATAGGCGTAGTAGAGGTCGTAGCTGCCGGCGCCGGGGGGCAGCTGCACCTGCGCGCCCACCAGGATCACGGGCACGCTGGTGCCGTCCCGGCGCAGGGTGACGATCTGCAGCTGCTGGTGGGTGCGGTCCGCCCGCACCTGGGTGCGCAGCGTCCCCGGCACCTCGGCCAGGGAGATGTCACCCGCCGCCACGGTGGGCAGCGGCGCCCGGGTGTTGCCCACCGCCGGGGTGATCAGGACGTCCCGGGAGCGGTCCGGGGCGTGGTCCTGCTGCACGATGTCGGTGACCATCTGCCGCAGGTTGGACTCGTCGGTCTTGTCGGCGTGGTCGAACTGCGCCTGCGCCGCCCGCTGCCGGGCCGCGGCGTCGTTGCCGGCCGTCGCGCGCCTCTCGTCGGTCAGCCCCTCTGCGACCCGCCCGTGCAGGTAGGACCCCACGATGAGCAGCATGGCCGTGCTCAGCAGCATGGTGCTGGCGACGGTGCGGATCATCAGCGAGCGCCGCCACAGCTCGATCAGGCGGGTGACGGCGGCCCGCAGCCAGGGCCAGGTGCGCGACAGCCCGCCGGCCGCCGCACGCGAGACCCGGACCCGCAGCGCGGCGAGGTCGGAGCGCAGGGTGCGGGCCATGGGCTGCCGGGCGCCGGTCAGGAGCTGGTTCCGGCCTTGTAGCCGACGCCGCGCACGGTCACCACGATCTCCGGGTGCTCCGGGTCGTGCTCGATCTTGGAGCGCAGCCGCTGCACGTGCACGTTGACCAGGCGGGTGTCGCCAGCATGACGGTAGCCCCAGACCTGCTCCAGCAGGACCTCGCGGGTGAAGACCTGCCAGGGCTTGCGGGCCAGCGCCACCAGGAGGTCGAACTCCAGCGGGGTGAGCGAGAGGGTCTCGTCGCCACGGCGGACCGCGTGGCCGGCCACGTCGATGGTGAGGTCGCCGATGGTCAGGTGCTCCTGCTCGACCTCCTCGCCGCGCCGTAGCCGGACCCGCATGCGGGCGAGCAGCTCGGCGGGCTTGAAGGGCTTGACGATGTAGTCGTCCGCCCCGGACTCCAGGCCGACGACGACGTCGGTGGTGTCGGTGCGGGCGGACAGCATGACGACCGGCACGCCGGACTCGGCGCGCAGCCGGCGGCATACCTCGATCCCGTCCATGCCGGGGAGCATGACGTCGAGGAGCACCAGGTCGGGCTTGACCTCGCGGAAGGCCGGGAGCGCTGCCGTGCCCGTGGCCACGTGCGTCACGTCGAAGCCCTCGCTGGTCAGCACGATGCCGAGCATCTCGGCGAGCGCGAGGTCGTCGTCGACGACCAGGATCCGGTGCTTCACGGGGCTGCTCCTCACTGCAGGACGTCGTCCGTCATCTTCACACACGAGCCAGCCCCCATCACGCAGGGGTCATGGGCGGCTGCGCGTGTCCGCCCCTGCCCACCCGCGCGGCTCAGCAGGACCACGGAGGGCGACGCCTTGCCCTCGTCCGGGCAGGCGCCGCCGCCCTCCAGGCGGTCGGTCAGTAGCGGTAGTGCTCGGGCTTGTAGGGGCCCGCGACGTCGACGCCGAGGTACTCCGCCTGCGGCTTGGACAGCTCGGTCAGCCGCACGCCCAGGGCGTCCAGGTGCAGGCGGGCGACCTTCTCGTCCAGGTGCTTCGGCAGCACGTAGACGTCCTTGGCGTACTCCCCCGGCTTGGTGAACAGCTCGATCTGGGCGATCGTCTGGTTCGCGAAGGAGTTGCTCATCACGAAGCTCGGGTGCCCGGTGGCGTTGCCGAGGTTGAGCAGCCGCCCCTCGGACAGCACGATGATCGACCGGCCTGCAGGCTCACCGTTCGGGCCGGCCTCGGTGAAGGTCCACTCGTGGACCTGCGGCTTGATCTCGGTCTTGGTGATCCCGGCGACCTTGGCCAGCCCGGCCATGTCGATCTCGTTGTCGAAGTGGCCGATGTTGCCCACGATGGCCTTGTCCTTCATGGCGACCATGTGCTCGGTGCGGATCACGTCGAAGCATCCCGTGGTGGTGACGAAGATGTCGCCCTGGCCGACCACGTCCTCCAGCCTCGCGACCTGGTAGCCCTCCATCGCCGCCTGCAGTGCGCAGATGGGGTCGATCTCGGTGACGACGACGCGTGCCCCCTGGCCGCGCAGCGACTCGGCGCAGCCCTTGCCGACGTCGCCGTAGCCGCAGACCACGGCCACCTTGCCGCCGATGAGGGTGTCCGTGGCCCGGTTGATCCCGTCGATCAGCGAGTGACGGCAGCCGTACTTGTTGTCGAACTTGGACTTGGTGACCGAGTCGTTGACGTTGATGGCCGGGAACAGCAGCTCGCCTGCCCGCGCCAGCTCGTAGAGCCGGTGGACGCCGGTGGTGGTCTCCTCGGTGACGCCCTGGATCTGCTCGGCGACGCGGGTCCACTTCTGCGGGTCCTGGCCCAGGGTGCGGCGCACCAGCGCCTTGAACACGCCGAGCTCCTCGGAGTCCTCGTCGGTGGTGGGCGGCACCTGGCCCGCGGCCTCCCACTCGCGGCCCTTGTGCACGAGCATCGTCGCGTCGCCGCCGTCGTCCAGGATCATGTTGGCGCCCTCGCCACCGGGCCAGGTGAGGATCTGGTCGGTGCAGTCCCAGTACTCCTCCAGCGTCTCGCCCTTCCAGGCGAAGACCGGCACGCCCTGCGGGTCCTCCGGCGTCCCCTGCCCGACCACGATCGCCGCCGCGGCCTCGTCCTGCGTGGAGTAGATGTTGCAGCTCGCCCAGCGCACCTGCGCGCCCAGCGCCACCAGGGTCTCGACGAGCACGGCCGTCTGGACGGTCATGTGCAGGGAGCCGGCGATCCGCGCGCCCGCGAGGGGCTGGGCCTCGGCATACTCCTCGCGCAGCGCCATGAGGCCCGGCATCTCGTGCTCGGCGAGGCGGATCTGGTGCCGCCCAGCCTCGGCCAGGGAGAGGTCGCGGACCTTGTGGTCGATCGTCACGTGACGAGCCTTTCGATCGGTATGGCGAGAAGAACGGCCCGCCCACCCGCAGGCGGCAAGGGCCGACCGCCCGAGTCTAGGTGATCCGCGGGGTCGCCGACCGGCGCAGGTCAGCGGATCGTCGCGGTGCGCAGGGCGGCGACGTGCGGGTTCGTGGAAGGGTCCAGCCCCAGACCCAGCGCGGCGTAGGCCGCCATGAAGTCGGTGAGCGCCACGACGGTGGCGAGCCGGACCACCTGGCAGCCGCCGCTGCCGGTGACCTCGTGCACCCGCACCCCGGTGTCCCGCGCCTCCTGCAGGACCGCCTCGGCCAGGGCCGTCTGGGTCGGCGGGACGTCGGCGCCCTGCTCGCGCAGCAGGAGGAGCCCCAGCGGCGGGGTCTGGGCGGCGTCGAGGAAGGGGTCGGCGAAGATGTCCCGGGCCGGGCCGGTGGCGTGACCGCCGACGCCCTGGCCGCCCGCGGCCGTGAACGGCCCGCCGAAGGTCGCGACGACCTGCGAGGCGTCGTCGGGCAGCCAGCCGGGCATCGCGGGGATGCGCGCGGTGCGGGCGAGCCCCGCGACCGCGCGGCGGGCGGCGACCCCCATGGCGGCACCGTCGCCGAGCACGACGGGGACGGTCTCGGCGAGCTGGACGGCCGCGACCTTGGCGGGGTTGACGAAGCTCTCGGAGCTGGGACGGCAGGCTTCGGCCTGGGCGTCGAGCTCGTCGGCGACCGTGGCCAGGACGTCGGGGCCGCAGTCCACGACCCCGAGTGCGTGGCAGGCGACGAGCACCGGGGTGAGCAGGGCCCACAGGGAGGTGCGGGACGCGACGACCTCCGGCGGCACCGGGACGTGGACGCCGCGCGCCTGACGGCACACGTCGGCCAGGGGCGACTCGGCGGCCCCGACGGTGAGCAGCTGGGCGCCCCGGCGGGAGGCCTCGGCGGCCAGGGTCACCGGACCGGGCGCACGGCCGGACAGGGACACGGCCACGACCACGTCCAGGGGACCCACCCAGCTGGGCAGCGGTGCGGTGGAGCGGCGCCCCACCGGCACCGGGCCGTGGTCCTCGGCGAGGACCCCCAGCGCCTCGGCCACCACGGCCGAGCCACCCAGCGCGCAGACCAGCACCGCGCGGGGGCGGTCGTCCAGCGTCAGCCGCGTGGCGCCGGCCTCCTCGGCCATCGTCATCCCGGCGCGCACCTGCGCCCCAGCCGTGGCCAGGGCCCGGACGTGGTCGCGGGAGTCGAGCCGGCGCAGCTCGTCGAGGTCGTCGAGCAGCCGCTCGTCCAGCTGGGGCATGGGAGCCTCCTCGGCAGGGGTCAGAGCTGTCGGGCCTCGTCCATGAGCAGCACCGGGATGCCGTCCACGACCGGGAAGGCCACGCCGAGCGCGGGACAGCGCAGCTCGGGGCTGCCGTCGGGGGCGGTGCCGTCGACGAGCTCGTGCTCGCCTCCCGGGGACCGCAGGATCTCGCGCAGCCAGGGCTGGATGGTGGTGTCGCTCATGGGTCAGGCCTCTCCTCGGATGATCGCGAGGACCTCGTCCCGCACCTGCTCCATGGTGGCGCGGTCGGCGGCCTCGACGTTGAGCCGCAGCAGCGGCTCGGTGTTGCTGGGACGGACGTTGACCCACCACAGGCCGCCGTCCTGCCCCGGCTCGTGGGTGGCGGTCAGGCCGTCGAGCTCGTCGATGTCGAGCCCCCGCCCGACGGCCCACTCGCGCACGAGCGCGCTGCGGGCGGCCTGGTCGGCCACGGTGGAGTTGATCTCTCCGCTGGCGACGTAGCGGTCGAAGCGCTCGACGAGCCGCGAGGCGGGGTCGTCGGTCTCGGCGAGGGCCGCGAGCAGGTGCATCGCGGCGAGCATCCCGGTGTCGGCGAACCAGAAGTCCTTGAAGTAGTAGTGCGCCGAGTGCTCGCCGCCGAAGACCGCGTCGTGCTCGGCCATCGTGGCCTTGATGAACGAGTGACCCACCCGGGTGCGGACCGCGCGGGCGCCGGCCTCGGCGATGACCTCCGGGACCGCCCGGGAGGTGATGACGTTGTACACGAAGGCCAGCTCGCCCGCATCGGCACCCCCTGCCACCGCGCGGGCGGTCTCGCGCTCGACGATCAGGCCGGTGACCGCGGACGGGCTGATCGCCGCCCCCCGTTCGTCCACCGCGAAGCAGCGGTCCGCGTCGCCGTCGAAGGCCAGGCCCAGGTCGGCCCCGTGCTCGACGACCGCGCGCTGCAGGTCGACCAGGTTGGCAGGCTCGAGGGGGTTGGCCTCGTGGTGGGGGAAGGACCCGTCCAGCTCGAAGTACAGCGGCACCACCTCGAGCGGCAGCGCGTCCAGGCCGGCCGCGTCGCCGAGCACGGCGGGGACGGTCAGCCCACCCATGCCGTTGCCGGCGTCCACCACGACCCGCAGCGGGGTGCTGCGCCGCGGCGCCGACAGGTCGACCAGCCCGCGCAGGAACTCGGCATACGCCCGCAGCAGGTCCTGCTCGCGGATCTCGCCGGGGGTGGCAGCAGGAGCCTGGTCGGGCTCGCCGTCGAGGAGGCCCTGCGCGAGGTCGCGGACGGCCGCGAGGCCCGAGTCCTGGCCCACCGGGCGGGCGCCGGAGCGGCACATCTTGATGCCGTTGTATGCCGCGGGGTTGTGGCTGGCCGTGAACATCGCACCAGGCAGACCCAGGTGGCCGGACGCGAAGTACAGCCCGTCGGTCGAGCACAGGCCGATCAGGATGACGTCGACGCCGTGCTGTGCCGCCCCCTCGGCGAACGCCCGGACCAGCTCCGGGGAGGAGGGTCGCATGTCGTGCCCGATGACGATGCCCGCGGCACCGTCGGGCAGGGCCACCACGCGGGCGAAGGCGGACCCGAGGGCGTGAGCCACCCTGGCGTCCAGCTGGTCGGGGACGAGGCCACGCACGTCGTAGGCCTTCACGAAGGTGGTGAGATCGGTGCGAGAGGTCACGACCTCACCCTACCGGGCGAGCCCGTGCCGGGGCCCGGTCAGCGTGGGCCGTCTGGACCCGGATCGGTGACGACCTCGCCGTCCTCGGACCGGCGCGGCCTGCCCCGGGGGGCGCCGTCCGCCTCCTCGCGCAGGACGCGCAGGTGGGCCCGGCGCCCCACCTCGACGGAGGTCACCTGCCCGATCGGACGAGCGCCCTGGGTCGGGCCGCCGGTGGCGGCGACGATGGTGCGCCGGGTGGAGTCGGTGCGCCGGGTGGAGCCGGTGCCCCGCGGCGGGGAGGTCTGCCGCTCCGGCTGGGGCGCAGCCTGCTCGCGGCGGTCACGGACGGCGTCGGCGATGGCCACCAGCTCGTCCGGCGCGGGCGCCGGGTCCGCGAAGTCGGGGACGAGGCGCACGACGTCCCAGCCGCGCGGGGCGGTCAGGCGACGCGCGTGGTCCGCGCACAGGTCGTAGGAGTGCGGCTCCGCGAAGGTCGCGAGGGTGCCCACCACGACCTGCGACTCGGCATAGACATAGGTGAGGGTCGCCACGGCGGGACGACCGCACGGGGTCTTGGAGCACAGGCGCGGAGCGGTCACGGGAGTGCACCCTAGCCCGCGCGCGGGTCCGCGGCCATCGGCACGCCGTAGGATGCCGGACGTGAGCACGCCCCCTGCCGAGAGCCCCTCCGCGGGCCCGGCTCGCCGACTGTCGCGCGACCGACGCGGCCGGGGGCGTCGCGGCCCGCTCGCCTGGCCCCCCGTGCCGGAGATGATCAGCCGGGCGGACCGCTTCGACCAGCTCGTCCTCGACGCCGTGGACCGGGTCGCGCCCCGCGCCGACGGCCGGCTGGACGGGGTGGAGGTGGCGGTCGAGCTCGTGCCCGCGGACGACGTCCTGCGGACCTCCGAGCAGGAGGGCTCGATCCCCCTCGGGCACGCTCGCCCCGGCGACGGCTCCCACCGACCGCAGATCGTGGTCTACCGCCGCCCGGTCGAGAGCCGGACCTCCGGGAGCACCGAGCTCGAGCAGCTGGTCGACCTGGTCGTGGTGGAGCAGGCCGCGGCGCTGCTCATGGTGTCGCCGGAGGACCTCGACCCCGGCTACGACCCCGATCTCGGCTGATCCGCTGCGGGACGAGGGCGCACCCACCCGCCCGCCGACGGGCGCACCCGGCGGCCGCAGCCGTCAGCCCTGGCGGGACACCACGAAGGGCACGGTCGTCTGCGACCGGGCCGTCAGCGGGCTGGAGGTGATCAGCCCACCCTCCGCCTCGGTGACCAGGGCGGCCCGCACCCCGGGCACGTCGGGGCGCAGCCACACCGACGCCGAGCCGCCCACCGCCACGCTGACCGCGGAGGCCGGCGGGATCGTCAGCAGCCGGGGGCTCGGCAGGCCCGCCGGGTCCACGAGGGTGAGGGTCGCGGTCGCCGGTCGCGAGGTGGGGTTGGCCACGGACAGCCGCTCGTCGAGGGCGGCGCCGGCCTGGACGCCCAGCGGCACGCCCGCGAGGTCGTGCAGGGGGGACGCCGCGACGGCCCACGCCAGGTCGCGCACCGGGGAGGCCACGGTGGCGGGGCCGGCCGGCCGGGCGCCGTCCGCCCGCCCCACCGAGGCGGCGGCCACGACCGGGGTCGAGCCCTGCACCTGGACGGCATACACCCCGGACGGCAACGACGGCAGCCCGAGGTCCGCGGTGGCCCGGCCCGCGACCCGGCGGGTGACGGTGACGCCGGGCAGCGGTCCCACGGACCGAGGACGGAGACCCGCACGTCGGAGGGTGCCGTGCCCGGCACCGCGACGCGCACGACGACGGGATCGACCGGCCCGCTCACCGAGACCCCGGGCAGGACCTGCTCGGTCTCCGGAGGGGCCGAGGCCGCCGTGTCGTCGCCGCCCCGGGGCACGATCCCGTCGAGCCACCCGTCGTGGAGCGTCGCGTGGACGGTGCCGGCCCGCACCTGCACGTGCGCAGCCGGGCTGACCTCCGCGCCGTCCAGGGCGTCGAGCAGCACCACGGTGCGCCCGCGCGCCGGCACGACGACGCCGCGGCCCGCCACGCCGATGATCGGGCCCTTGGCCCCCAGGACAGTGATGTCCACGGTCGCCGCGGTGCCGTGCGGGTTGACCAGCACCAGGTGCTCCTGACGTCCGGCCTGGCCCGAGCCCGCCAGCAGCCAGGCGTCGGCCTGGGGGACGGAACAGGGCGCCGACGAGAGGACGCGCCGCTCCCCCGCCGGGACCAGCGAGCGCTGCAGGCCCACCAGGGTCGGCGCGAGCCCGCCCGTCGCAGAGACCAGCCCGCCGCGCGCACCGGCGACCGGCGCGGCGAGCACGGCGGTCCCCACGGCGCTGCGCCGCAGCTCCACGCCGCCGGGCAGCGCCGACAGCGTGGTGGAGCCGTCGGGCAGCTCGGCCCCCAGCGCGCCAGGCACCCCCGCGGGGGCGGCCGCGGCGAGCAGGTCGACCACGGTGCCCGGCCCCCCGGCCCTGGGCGCGGGGAGCCCGGGCACGCCCGCCGTCTCCGGCCCCGGGCACAGCAGGGACACGGCCGTCAACGGCCGACCCGGCCGGTCGGCGGCAGGCGCGACGCGGCGGGGCGCCCCGTCGACGAGATAGGTGCGGTCCATGGCGGTGGCGCCCGCGACCGTGGCCGCCCCGGCCGCGACGACCACGAGCACCCTCAGCACCCCTGCACCCTTCATCGGGACTCCCTCTCCTGAGGACGGGCCCCGAGGGGCAGGGCCAGGACCCCCACGACGACGAGGAGCCCCAGCTGGGCCCACCGCCACCAGCTCCACGAGGTCGTGGGGCTGATCTCGACGTGGTGCGCACCCGGAGGCAGGGGATAGGCCGCCAGCCCCTGGCGTTCGACGGCGCGGACCGCGACGCCGTCGACGGTGACCTCGGCAGTCCGGGCCCAGGACGACGGGCGGGCCACCGTCAGGATCGCGGCCCTCTCGGGAAGGTCTCCCGAGGCCCGAGGCCCGGGACCGTGCACCGGCACCGACCCCACGAGCTCCCCGTCGGGACCCAACACCTGCACCGCCGACACCACGAGGGGGGCCGACCCGCCGGGACCGGCGCCCCGCGGCGAGACGCGCCACAGGCTGACGTCGCCCGGATCGGACAGCCGGGCCAGGCCGGCCGTGGTGTCCAGGATGGTGGTGACCTCCGGGGCGGCGGGTCGCAGCCCCACGAAGCCCACGCCGAGGTCAGCCAGCCGTCGCGCAGCGGTCGGGCTCGTGCCGCCCGTGGGGGCGCCGCCGAGGAGATCGGACACCGGGCCCTCGGAGGGATCCACGACCTGCGTGCGCGGGAGCGAGCGCACCACCTCCACCGGGTCGCCCGGCAGCAGCTCGTAGCCGAGCGCCCGACCCTGCGGGTGCAGGGCGAGGTAGCGCGTGTGCAGGGCGCTGCCCGCCCCGTCGGCGACGATCTGGGGCAGACGCTGCGGGCCCACCCGCAGGTGGTCGTCCAGACGCACCACGGACAGCCAGCAGGCCTGCGCGACCACGGTGAGGGCCAGCAGCCCGGCCAGCGTCCACCCCGTCCAGCGCACCGCCCGCCCGGGCGAGGTGGCGGGGAGGGCCGCGCCGCTGCGCCATACCGCGTCGGCACCGACGAGCGCCGCGGCGAGGAGCGCGAGCGTGAGGAGCAGGACCGGGGCGCCCGTCCAGGCCGTGACCCGGTGGGTGCCGGCCTGGTCGACGACCTGGGCCAGCGTGAGGGAGGGCGCGAAGCTCGCGAGGGCCAGCGCCAGGACCGCCAGGCCGGCCAGGGGCCCGGTGAGGCGTCCACGCCGTCCGGGCACGAGCATCCCGGCCAGGCCCGCGAGCAGGACCGGGGCCATGAGGACCGGCCACCACTGCTGCAGCCAGGTCGGTCCGGGCAGGGCGAGCGAGGGGTCCAGGGCCGGCTCGGTGGGCCACAGGAGCGCGGCGGTCCAGGGGCGGGGGGCGGTCCCCCACCGCGCGAGGCCCGGACCGGTCAGGAGGAGCTCCGGTCCGTGCCACCAGGCCCGGACGTCCGGACCGAGCAGCGCACCGGGGACCAGGACGAGCAGCAGCCCGGCGACGCGGGACCGGCCGGCGCCCAGCCCCCCGATCAGGATGCCGGCGACGGCGACGACGACCAGCAGGAGAGGTGCCACCGAGGCGGCGGCTGCGGCGACGAGGAGGGTCGCGCCGACGGCGGGCCACCACGGCCGGCGCCGGCTGCAGGCGGCCAGGCCCGCGAGCAGGGGCGGCAGGAGCAGCCCGAGCGCGGCCGCGCCCACCCGTCCCTCGCGCAGACCGACGAGCAGCGCCGGCGAGAGCCCCCACGCCAGGGCCACCAGCGCCCGGGGCCACGGCCGATGGGTCACCACCCGACCCGAGAGGTATGCCGACAGCACCGACAGCGGCAACGCCGCCACCAGGAGCAGGGCCACGGCGGTGCCGGTGGGCGCGGTCGGGGTGCGTCCGGGCAGCAGCTCCACCAACGCGGCCGAGCCGGCCAGCAGCGGCGTCCACAGAGGCGCCGGCCGGGCCATCCCCGCACCGTCCCCGCTCCAGCTCGTGAGGTAGCGCGTCCAGGCCGCCGCCGCATCGCCCGAGGCCGGGAGCAGCTCGCCGCCGACGAGGCCGCGGTCCCGGAAACCGCCCAGGTCCTGGCCCAGCACGCCCCACCAGCCGATCACGGTGAGGACCGTGGCGGCGAGGAGGGCGAGCAGGACCGGGTGTCGGGCCGCACCGGCGCCCGGCTCCTCCCCGGGCAGGTCCTCGGCCTCGTCGCTGACCGGACCCGGCTCCACGAGGTCGGGCCGGTCGTCGTCGGCCACGTCGGTCGCGGCGGCGCGGCGAGCCCCCGGCAGGGCCCGGGCCAGCTCGTCCATGACACCGCGCAGGGTCTCGTGCTGGGGCGTCAGCAGGTCGCCCACCGCCACCCGGACACCCCTGGGCGGGCTCGTGCGGGCCGGCAGCCAGCGGTGCAGGGCGAGGACGGCCAGCGCGTCGGAGAGCTCGGCGCGCGCCGCCCGCGGACGTTTGGCCACCAGCAGGAGCAGGGCGAGGGCCAGCCCGCAGCCGAGGACCTGGGCCATGACCAGGGGCACCTGCCACCAGGGATGACGCGCGAGGGCGACGTGGCGGGACGCCCGTCGGCGACGACGCAGGTGGGCGGCCGCGGCCGCGCGGCGCTCCCGGTCCCAGTCGGCCCGCTCGGCCAGGACCCGCTCGCGCAGGATCCCCCGTTCCTCGAGCTCGGCCCAGGGCACCCCCGCGAACGGCAACCGCTCCCGGGAGCGCAGCCCCCGCTCGCTCGCCCGCGCGGTCCGGGCCCGGGCCTCGGGCACCACCAGCACCTCGTGGCCGGCGTCGCGGACGCGCCAGCCCAGGTCGAGGTCCCAGGCGGCAGACAGCCGAGGATCCGGGCCCCCCAGGTCGTCGAGCACGTCGGCACGCACGAGCAAGGCCCCCGCCCCCGCGGCGAGGACCTGGGACCGGTCGTCGTGCTGCCCCTGGTCCAGCTCCGGGACGCGCGGGACAGCGACACGACGGCCCGTGCGGGACACGGCGAGACCCATCTCGACGAGACGGTCGGGCTGCTCGTCGTCGAGATGCTTCGGGCCGAGGACAGCTGCCGCAGGGTGCTCCGTGGCGGCCTGCACCAGGTGGGCGAGGCAGCCCGCCTCGGGACGGCAGTCGTCCTGGACCACCCAGACCCAGCCGGCCGGTGCGGGCGCCGGCTCGGGGCTCGGAGGCGACGTGGGAGCGACGGTCGAGGCGGGAGCAGAGGTGGCGTCCGGCGCGACGGTGTCGGCGCGGGAGGTCGTGGCAGCGGGGGCGCTCTCGAGCGGCGCCGATCGCGCGGTCATGGGCTCGGCTGCTGCCCGCAGGGCCGCCATACCGGCTCGGATCGCACGGGCGTCGGAGCTGCCGCGGGCCACCACCACGATCGGCTCGGGGAGGTCGTCAGGAGTCGGGAGGGGATCGTCGGAGGCGCCGGCGAGGACGATCGCGAGGCGGCGCTGGGCCGCCGTCTGGCCCGAGAGCGCTCGGAGGCAGTCCGCCGCCCAGGGCGCGCCGTCTCGGACGACGACGATCGCATCGACGGGGCCGGGTTCCCTCGCGGGGGCTGCCGCGCCGCTGAGAGGAGCTGAGGGCACCTGTTCTCCGTGGGCTGGGGCTCGGGGCGCCGGAGCGCCTGTCTACCTGGGGTGTGCCGCCACCGCGGCGCGGGTCAGGTCCGGGTCGGACCGGCTCCGCTCAGACTGCGCGCTTCTTGAGCTTGCGGCGCTCGCGCTCGGAGAGCCCGCCCCAGATGCCGAAGCGCTCGTCGTTGGCGAGCGCGTACTCCAGGCACTCGGCCCGGACCTCGCACCCGGTGCAGACCTTCTTGGCCTCGCGGGTGGAGCCACCCTTCTCCGGGAAGAAGGCCTCCGGGTCGGTCTGCGCGCACAGTGCTCGCTCCTGCCAGGAGAGCACGCCCTCCTCCGCGTCGTCGACACCCGACACGTCCAGCCCGCCGACCAGCTGCAGTTCCATCACGGCCCCTCCTGCCTCCGCACCGGGACCGCGGTCTCGATGCTGTGAGTAATTGTTGCGTTACACGTAGTAGCGGGCCACTGGCACAGCGATCTGTCCCCACCCGGGTGCAACGGTGAAATTACATGCGTGTCATACGCCGACAGTCAAGCGCGGCAGTGCTAAGGGATGCCGGGAAGATGGCGGTTTCGCCACTCTTTCGGCCCAGCCCCGCCCTCGGCGGCCTGACCATCCGTGCACGTCAGCGCGGCGAGTCGTCTTCGTGATGATTCGTGAGAGTGGCGTAGGAGCATTACGCCGAAAGAGTGTATGAAAGGATCTTGGTATGCGGATAGTCACTCTCGCCGGAGGAGTGGGCGGAGCTCGCTTCCTCCGCGGCCTGCTCGAGCTCACCACCCCGACCGACGTGCACCCCGTCGTGCGGTCCCCCCTGCCGGACGGCCCGCACGAGGTCACCGTCATCGGCAACACGGGCGACGACATCACCCTCTTCGGGCTCCGGGTCTGCCCGGACCTGGACACGGTGATGTACACCCTCGGCGGCGGGATCCACGAGGGCCAGGGGTGGGGCCGCGCGGACGAGTCGCACGTGGTCCGGTCCGAGCTCGCGGCCTACGGCGCCGAGCCCCAGTGGTTCGGGCTGGGCGACAAGGACATCGCGACCCACGTCGCCCGCTCCCAGTGGCTGGCCCAGGGGGCTCCCCTGTCCCAGGTCACCGAGCGCCTGGCCGACCGGTGGGGGCTGCCCGGGCGCGGCGTCCGGCTGCTCCCGATGACCGACACCCCCGTCGAGACGCACGTGGTCGTCGACGACCCGGGCAGCGAGGGCGGGCAGAGCGCCATCCACTTCCAGGAGTGGTGGGTGCGGCACCAGGCGGCGCTGCCCGCCCGGCGCTTCGTCGTGGCCGGGCTCGACCGGGCCGCTCCGGCTCCCGGCGTGCTGGACGCCATCCGCTCCGCGGACCTGATCCTGCTGCCGCCGTCCAATCCCGTCGTCTCCATCGGCATCATCCTGTCCGTCCCCGGGGTGCGGGACGCGCTGCGAGGGTGCCGCGCGCCCGTGGTGGGTGTCTCCCCCGTGGTCGGCGGCCGTCCGGTGCGCGGACATGCCGACGCGTGCCTCGCCGCGCTGGGTCTGCCCACCACGACCGAGGCGGTGGCGGGGCTGTATGCCGACTTCCTGGACGGGTGGCTGGTGGACGAGTCCGACGCCGCTGCCGTCGCGACCCTGGCCCGCACCCAGCGCGACCTCAGGGTGGTCGCGAGGCCCCTGCTGATGACCGACGTGCCCGCCACCGCGGCCATCGCGGCCGAGGCGGCACGCCTGGGCCTGGAGCTGCGGGCGGGCGGCGGCCCTGCGGCCACCTCGGTCAGGGACCGGTGAGCACCGCGGCCGGGCGCGTCGAGATCCACCCGGTGCTCGGCGTGCCCGAGGTCATCGAGAGCATGCAGCTGGCGGCGGAGCTGACCACCGCCGCCGCGGGGTCCGTGCCGGGGGGCCTGCGGGACGGCGATCTCCTGGTGGTGTCCAGCAAGCTGGTCTCCAAGGCCGAGGGGCTGCGACGCCCCTGGGCCGGTGACCGGGACGTCAAGGACGAGCTGGTGCGTTCCCAGACGGTCCGCGTGGTCGCGGAGCGGGCCACCCAGGAGGGGATCACCCGCATCGTCGAGGCAGTTGCCGGGCCTGTCATGGCGGCAGCGGGGATCGACGCTTCCAACACCGGCGACCAGGGCGGGCTGCTGGTCCTGCCCGAGGACCCCGACGCCGCGGCGGAGGAGCTGAGGCAGGAGCTCCGGGTCACGGTCGGCGTCGAGGTCGGTGTGCTCCTCACAGACACTGCCGGCCGACCCTGGCGCGGGGGCCAGGTCGACCTCGCCCTGGGGTGCGCCGGGCTCGCCCCCGCCGACGACCTGCGCGGCGGCGTCGACCACGACGGCCGCTGCCTGACGGTCACGTCGCGCGCGATCGCCGACGAGGTCGCGGCAGCCGCCGACCTGGTCAAGGGCAAGGCGACCGGCATCGGAGCCGCGGTCGTGCGTGGCCTCGCGCACCTGGTCGGCCCCGACCGTGGGCCGGGCGCCCGATCACTGGTCCGCACCGGCCCCGGGGACTGGTTCGCGCTCGGGCACGTCGAGGCCGTCCGGGCTGCGCTGGGCGCCCCGCCGGGGAGCCCGGCGAGCGAGCGGGCGGGTATCCGCCCGCTCGCCGTCGGGGAGCTCGCGGCGCGGCGTGACCGGGCGGTGCGCCTGGCTCTGCTGACGCTCCCCCAGGTGACGTCTGCGACTGCCGACGGCGGCCGGATCCGGCTCGTGGCAGCCGACGAGACCAGCCTGGGCCGCGCCCTGGCTCGGCTCGAGTTCGCCTGTGCAGCAGAGGATCTCGTCGTCGCCCAGGAGGACGTCAGCGGCGCCGGGGCGGAGGTGCTGCTCAGCGCTCGGTGACCGGTCCGGCCCCGGCCCGTCCCTGCTGCGCGGGATCGACCAGGGCCTCCTCCACCCGCGCCGAACCACCCGCCGCGCGCACCCGGGCGATCCGCTCGACGGCCTTCTGGGACTGGTCGCTCACCTCGCCGACGAGCTCCTCCAGGACGTCCTCGAGGAAGACCACCCCGGTGACCACCCGGTCGTCGTGCGCAGCGAGCACCTGGGCCAGGTGCCGGCCGGTCCGCTGCATGGCGGCCAGCACGTCCTCGACCTCGTCGTCGGCATGGACCGTGGCCAGGCGCCGCAGCCGCTTCGGCGGGATGGGCTCGTCGAAGTCCTCGTCGCGGGCGTACAGGATGTCCTTGAGGTGCAGGTAGCCCACGATGTCTCCGTCCGCGGAGCGCACCAGGTAGCGCGAGTAGCCGTGCTTGGCGACCAGCCGTTCCAGGTCCTGCGGCGTGGCGCCCTGGGTCAGCGACACGACCCGCTCCAGGGGCACGGCCACCTCGTGCGCGAGCCGGTCACTGAACTCCAGCGCGCCCTGCACCAGCCCGTGCTGCTCGGCCTCCAGGAGACCCTCGCGGTGGCTCTCGGCGACGATCTCCCCGACCTCCTCGGTCGTGAAGGTCGAGGCGAGCTCGTCCTTCGGCTCGATCCCCATGGCCCGCACGATCGACTTGGCCAGCCGCTCCATGACCCAGATGATCGGCCGCAGGACGCGGGTGACGGTCAGGAGCGCCGGCACGAGCACGAGGGCGGCCCGCTCGGGGCCGGCGATCGCGAGGTTCTTGGGGATCATCTCCCCCACGACGACGTGCAGGTAGACCACGAGCAGCAGCGCCAGCACCAGCGCGAGCGGGCCGGCGAGGGCCGCGGAGAGGTGGGCGGCCTCCAGCCAGCCCTCGAAGAGGTGGTGCAGCGCCACCTCGGCGAGGGCACCGATCCCCAGCGAGCAGACGGTGATCCCGAGCTGGCAGCAGACGAGCAGGGTGGAGACCTGCTCCAGCGCGTCGAGGCAGCGGCGGGCCGCGGTGGAGCCTTCCGCGGCGAGCGGCTCGAGCGCGGACCGGCGTGCCGCCATGGCGGCGAACGACGCCCCCACGAAGAACGCGTTGCCCAGGAGCAGGACGATCGAGATCCACAGTGCAGCGGCGGTGCTCATCGGGTCTCCTCCTGCTGTCGTATGCCGGAGGAGGCGCCGGGCGCACCCGTCTCGCCAGGGCCCTCCCCCTCCTTGGGCAGGGCGTCGCGTGCCTCCAGCCGGAGCCGGTCGACCCGTCGGCCGTCCATGCCCCGACCGTGAGGTGCCAGCCCTCGATCTCGACCTCGTCGCCGACCTCGGGCACCCGGCCGAGCCGGGCCATGACGAAACCGCCCAGGGTCTCGTAGGTCGACGCCTCGGGGATGGTCGCGCCCACGCGGTCGCGGACCTCGTCGGTGCGCCACAGGCCGGGCACCATCCAGGTGCCGTCGCGGCGGACGTGGGCCTGGGGTCCGCGGCGGTCGTGCTCGTCGGCGACCTCTCCGACAATCTCCTCGATCACGTCCTCCAGGGTGACCACGCCGGAGGTTCCGCCATACTCGTCGAGGACGACGGCCATCTGGAAGCTGTGCCGGCGGAGCAGGAGCAGGAGGGGGTCGAGCCGGATCGTCTCGGGCACGTGCAGCGCGTCGACCATCAGGGCGGACACCGGCACCTCCTGCCGACGCTCGTGGGGCACGGCGAGGGCCCGCTTGACGTGCACGACGCCGTCCACGTCGTCCAGGTCGTCCCCGATCACCGGGAAGCGGGAGTGCCCGGTCCGCCGGGCGAGCGTCAGCACGTCCGCGGCCGACGCGGCCCGCTCGACCGTCTCGCAGCGGACCCGGGGGGTCATCACGTCGTCGGCGGTCCGCTCGCCGAAGCCCAGCGACCGGGTGAGCAGCCGGGCGGTGTCCTCGTCGATGGTCCCGGCCTCGGCGGAGCGGCGCACCATGGAGGCCAGCTCCTGCGGGGTGCGGGCCGCCGAGAGCTCCTCCTGGGGCTCGATGCCGAGCCGGCGCAGGAAGGCGTTGGCCGAGCCGTTGAGCACGACGATGAGGGGCTTGGCGAGGATGCTGAACATCCGGACCGGGCGGGTGACGACCTTGGCGGTGGGCAACGGAGCCGACAGACCGAGGAACTGCGGGACGAGCTCGCCGCCGATCATCGAGGCCACGGTGGCCAGGAGCATCGCGACCGTGGTCGAGACGGCGGGCACCGCGGACGTCGGCACGCCGAGGCCGAGCAGGGGGCCCCGGATCAGACCACCGATGGCGGGCTCGGCGATGAAGCCGGTGAGCAGCGTGGTGAGGGTGATGCCCACCTGGGCGGCCGACAGCTGCGTCGACAGGGTGCGCAGCGACGTGAGCACGGGGCGCGCCGCGGTGTCCCCTGCATCCACCGCCCGTTGGACGGTCGGGCGGTCCAGCGCCACGAGAGAAAACTCCGCCGCGACGAAGTAGGCGGCGCAGGCGGTGAGGAGCACCGCGGCCAGCAGGAGCAACCATTCGGTCATAGTGGGCCGATCCTAAGGTCGGCGGGCCGCTGCCCGCGGTTCCGCTGCCCGGCAGGTCGGAGGCTTCGGGGTTACTCTGACCCGGTAGGCACTCTCGGTCGACGTCGACGCGAACCATGAAAGAGGCGATCCCAGCCGTGACCACGCCCTCCAGCGGCCCCAACCCCTCGACCGCGTTCGGAGCCAACCAATGGCTCGTCGACGAGCTGTACGAGCAGTACAGGAAGGACAAGAGCTCGGTGGACCGGGCCTGGTGGTCGTTCTTCGAGGACTACTCCCCGGGTTCCGGGCGCACCGAGGGCGCTGCCGGCACGGCCGACGCCGCCAAGCCCGAGGCGGCCTCCCCCGAGCAGGCCACCGACCGCGCGATCGACCCCGGCAAGGCGGGCGCCGCGAGTCTCGACGCCGCTGCTCCGCGGCCCGGTGCCGACCAGCCGGCCGAGGCCGCCTCGGTCGCCGAGGCTGCGCCGGCGGAGAAGGCCGACAAGGCCACGCCCAAGGCCGGCAAGGGTGGCCGCCCCGGCGACGCGCAGTCCAAGCCGACCCCCCGGGACATCCCCGCGGTCAAGCAGCCCGGCCCGCAGACCGAGGACGAGGTCGTGGTCCTCAAGGGCCCGGCCGCCCGAGTGGTCACCAACATGGACGCGAGCCTGCAGGTCCCCACCGCCACCAGCCTGCGTGCGGTGCCGGCCAAGGCCCTGATCGACAACCGCATCGTCATCAACAACCACCTGCGCCGCTCGCGCGGCGGCAAGGTGTCCTTCACCCACATCATCGGCTTCGCCATGGTCAAGGCGCTGCAGTCGATGCCGGGGATGAACTACTCCTACCGCCTCGAGGACGGCAAGCCGGCGCTGGTCAAGCCCGCCCACGTCAACCTCGGCATCGCGATCGACCTCCCCAAGCCCGACGGCACCCGGTCGCTGGTGGTGCCCTCGATCAAGTCCGCGGAGACGATGGACTTCGTCCACTTCTGGACGGCGTACGAGGAGCTGATCCGCAAGGCCCGCGGCGGCAAGCTGACCGTCGACGACTTCGCCGGGACCACGATCTCGCTGACCAATCCCGGTGGCATCGGCACCAACTCGTCCACCCCTCGCCTCATGCAGGGCCAGGGCGCCATCATCGGCGTCGGCTCGCTGGAGTACCCCGCCGAGTGGCAGGGCGCCGCGCAGGAGACCCTGAACCGGCACGCGGTGAGCAAGATCCTGACGCTGACCAGCACCTACGACCACCGGATCATCCAGGGTGCCGGCTCCGGCGAGTTCCTCAAGATCATCCACGAGCTGCTGCTCGGCCGGCACGGCTTCTACGACGAGGTCTTCGCCTCGCTGCGCATCCCCTACGAGCCGGTGCGCTGGGTCCAGGACATCTCGGCCGGGCACGAGGACGACGTCAACAAGACCGCCCGCGTCCAGCAGCTGATCCACGCCTACCGTGTCCGGGGCCACCTGATGGCCGACATCGACCCGCTGGAGTACGTCCAGCGCCGCCACCCTGACCTGGACATCGAGCGTCACGGCCTGACCCTGTGGGACCTCGAGCGGGAGTTCGCGACGGGCGGCTTCGGCGGCAAGCCGCTGATGCACCTGCGCGACATCCTCGGCATCCTGCGCGACTCCTACTGCCGCACCGTGGGCGTGGAGTACATGCACATCCAGGACCCGGACCAGCGCCAGTGGATCCAGGACCGGGTCGAGGTCCACCACGACCGGCAGACGGCCGAGGAGCAGCTGCGGATCCTGCGCCGCCTCAACGCCGCCGAGGCCTTCGAGACCTTCCTGCAGACGAAGTTCGTCGGTCAGAAGCGCTTCTCGCTGGAAGGCGGCGAGTCCGCCATCGCCCTGCTCGACCGCATCCTGACCCGGGCCGCCGAGGACTCCATGGACGAGGTGTGCATCGGCATGCCCCACCGTGGCCGCCTCAACGTGCTGGCCAACATCGCGGGCAAGTCGTACGGCCAGATCTTCAAGGAGTTCGAGGGCGTCCAGGACCCCTCCTCGGTCCAGGGCTCGGGCGACGTGAAGTACCACCTGGGCACCGAGGGCACCTTCACCTCCGACGACGGTCGGCAGACCAAGGTCTACCTCGCCGCCAACCCCTCCCACCTGGAGGCCGTCAACCCGGTCCTCGAGGGCATCGTCCGGGCCAAGCAGGACCGCCTCGGGCACGCCGGGGAGGCCTTCACCGTCCTGCCGGTCCTCATGCACGGCGACGCGGCCTTCGCCGGCCAGGGCGTGGTCGCGGAGACCCTGCACCTGTCCCAGCTGCGTGGCTACCGCACCGGCGGCACGATCCACATCGTCGTCAACAACCAGGTGGGCTTCACCACCGCGCCCTCGAGCTCGCGGTCGAGCGTCTACTCCACCGACGTGGCGCGGATGATCCAGGCGCCGATCTTCCACGTCAACGGCGACGACCCCGAGGCCTGCGTCCGGGTGGCCGAGCTGGCCTACGAGTTCCGGCAGCGGTTCGCCAAGGACGTCGTCATCGACATGGTGTGCTACCGCCGACGCGGCCACAACGAGGGCGACGACCCCTCGATGACCCAACCGCTGATGTACAACCTGATCGAGGCCAAGCGCAGCGTCCGCAAGCTCTACACCGAGGCCCTCATCGGCCGCGGCGACATCACGGTCGAGCAGGCCGAGGAGGCGCTGCAGGACTACCAGCAGCAGCTGGAGCGCGTCTTCGTGGAGACCCGCGAGGCGGTCAAGGCCGCCAAGGCCGGGCGCGACTCCGGCCCCGCGGGGCTGGAGCGACCGCAGGCGCAGGAGGCGGACGACAAGGCCCCGGCCAAGGTCGTGGAGACGGCCATCAGCCCGGACACCCTGCAGCACCTCGGCAAGGCCTTCGTCGCCACCCCCGAGGGCTTCACCGTGCACCCCAAGCTGCGTCAGATGCTGGAGAAGCGCGCGGACTCCGTCGCCAACGGTGGCATCGACTGGGGAACGGGCGAGCTCATCGCTTTCGGTTCCCTGCTGATGGAGGGCACCCCGGTTCGCCTGGCCGGCCAGGACTCCCGCCGCGGCACCTTCGTCCAGCGCCACTCGGTGCTGATCGACAAGGAGACCGCGGAGGAGTGGACCCCGTTGCTCTACCTCGGCAAGGGCCAGGCCCGCTTCTGGGTCTACGACTCGCTGCTGAGCGAGTTCGCCGCGATGGGCTTCGAGTACGGCTACTCGGTGGAGCGGCCCGACGCCCTCGTCCTGTGGGAGGCGCAGTTCGGCGACTTCGCCAACGGTGCGCAGAGCATCGTCGACGAGTTCATCTCCTCCTCGGAGCAGAAGTGGGGTCAGCGGTCCTCCGTCGTCCTGCTCCTGCCCCACGGCTACGAGGGCCAGGGCCCGGACCACTCCTCGGCCCGGATCGAGCGCTACCTGCAGCTGTGCGCGCAGGACAACATGACGGTCGCCTTCCCGAGCACCCCGGCGTCCTACTTCCACCTGCTGCGGCGGCAGGCGTACGCCCGGCCGCGCCGCCCGCTCATCGTGGCCACCCCCAAGTCGATGTTGCGCCTCAAGGCCGCGGCGAGCTCGCCGGAGGACTTCACCACCGGCACCTTCCGGCCGGTCGTGCCCGACCGCACCGGTGTCGACGCCGCCCAGGTCGACCGGGTGCTGCTCTGCTCCGGCAAGGTCTACTACGAGCTCGACGCCCACCGGCAGAAGCTCGGCGACGACCGCACCGCGATCATGACCGTGGAGCAGATCGCCCCGTTCCCGGCCAAGGAGCTCGCCCAGGCGTTGGCGGACTACCCCGAGGCCGAGATCGTCTGGGTCCAGGACGAGCCCGCCAACCAGGGCACCTGGCCGTATGTCGCGCTCACGGCGCCGGAGCTGCTCGAGCGTCACGGGGAGAAGCGCCGCTTCCGCCTGATCTCCCGCCCCGCCTCGGCGGCACCGTCGACCGGCTCCTCCAAGGCGCACGCGGTGGAGCAGGCCTCGCTGATGGAGCGCGCCTTCGAGCGCTGATCCGCGTCTCCCTGGCGGGCCCGGCCACCTCGGTGGCCGGGCCCGCCGCCGTCCCGCCAAATCTGTGTCCACGTCGGCACGCCCCGCTGGCCGGTGCGCCCGGATGGGGCACAATGACGACCGTGTACTTCACCGACCGCGGCCTGGAAGAGCTCGAACGACGTAGGGATGACGAGGAGTTCAGCTTCGGCTGGCTGGCGGAGCAGATGAGGACCTTCGTCGATCTCCATCCCGAGTTCGAGGTGCCGGTCGAGCGGCTCGCCACCTGGCTGGCCCGTCTCGACGACGACGAGTGACAGCCCTCGGCCACCGCCTCTCTCGGTCCGTCCGACGCACGACAGACAAGGATCCACCCGTGGTGTTCCGCGACCCGCAGGACTACAACCCCTCCCCTCACAACGTCGCCCTGGTGGACGACGACCACGGTCCTCGCGACGTGGGGCTGGTCTTCATCGGCGACTCCTTCGTGGCGGGCTACGGCGATCCGAAGGGCCTGGGCTGGGTGTCCCGGGTGGTCTCGCGCACGCAGCACCCGGACGTGCAGCTCTCGGCATACAACCTGGGCATCCGTGGAGACTCCTCGGCGGACGTCCTGGCCCGCTGGCGCAGCGAGTGCCCGCCTCGCTGGCGGGGGCGCTCGGAGCGCCGGCTGGTGATCAGCGTCGGCCACGCCGACGTCCTCACCGGGATCACCACCGCGCGCTCCCGCCTCAACCTCGCCAACGTGCTGGACGACGCGCAGGCCCAGGGCATCGCGGCCTTCGTGGTGGGGTCGACGCCGACCAACGACCCGACCTTCAACGCCACCCTGGAGATCGTCACCGAGGCCCAGGCCGACGTGTGCGCCCGCCGCGGGGTGCCCTTCGTGGACTGCTTCCGCCCGCTGCAGGGTCACGACCAGTGGGTGAGCGACCTGGACGCCACCGGCGACGACTTCCACCCCGGTCAGGCGGGCTACGGCCTGATCGCCTGGCTGGTCCTGCACGGCGGGTGGGACAGCTGGATGCGACTGTCGCGCTGAGTGCCCACCAGGAGGCGGATCACGACTCGGGAACGGCTGCTCTGATGACCCAGCGTGAGCCAACGCTACCCTTATGGTGGAATCGCGTCCGCACCTCGCGGCCGCCGGAAGGAGACTGACATGCCCCGCGCCCTGCGCACCTCTGTCGCCATCGCCGCCGGCCTCGTCGCCGTGTCGTCGCTGTCTGCCTGCGGCTCGGACGCCGCCACGAGCGCCGGCGACGCCGCGTCGTCGGTCGGCGCCGCCGCCAGCACCGCAGGCGCCGCCGCGGCGACTGCCGCCTCGACGGCGGCGTCCCAGGCCGCCACGGCCGCGTCGAAGGGCGCCTCCCAGGCCGCCACGGCGGTCGACAACGCCGCATCGGCCACGGTGACCAGCACGGTCGGCACCCCACCGTCCTCCGCGGGCGCCCCGGCCGCCGGGGGCAAGACCTACACCATCGCCGTGGTCAACGACCACGACAACGCCACCTCCTGCTGGGCCGCCATCGACGGCAAGGTCTACGACCTGACCACGTGGATCAGCCGCCACCCGGGCGGCCCGAAGCGCATCGAGGGCATCTGCGGGCAGGACGCCACCGCGCAGTTCACCACCCAGCACGGGGCCAACGCCGAGGCCAAGGCCCGTCTGGCGACCTTCCAGATCGGCACGCTCACGACGTGACCTGAGCACGAGGAGGAGGGCGGCACCCCGGCCGGGGTGCCGCCCTCCTCCTCGTCTCCCGGGCGGGCCCGGGGATCAGTGCGTGATGATCACCTTGCCGAAGAGGTCCGCCCCGGCCAGCCGCTCGAAACCACGCCGGGCCTGCGGCAGCGGGGTGGTGCCGTCCACGGCGGGCTCGATGCGCCGGTCGACGACGAAGCGGGCGAGACGCTCGAGCTCGACCCGATTGCCCATCGTGGAGCCGACGACCCGCAGCTGGCGGAAGAAGATGTCCGCCAGCTCCGTGCGCTGCGGGTCGCCGGTGGTCGCGCCCGCGGTGACCAGGGTGCCCCCCGCCTCCAGGGACTTGATCGAGTGGCGCCACACGGCAGCGCCCACGGTGTCCAGCACGGCGTCCACGCGGTGGGGCAGCCGCGCGCCGGACTCGAAGACCTCGGCGGCTCCCAGCTCCAGGGCCTTCTGCCGCTTGGCCTCGTCGCGCGAGGTCGCCCACACGCGCAGCCCGGCCGCGGCGCCCAGCTGCACGAGCGCCGTGGCGACACCGCCCCCCGCCCCCTGCACCAGGACGGTCGCGCCCGGCTGGACCCCGGCGTTGGTGAAGAGCATCCGGTATGCCGTGAGCCACGCGGTCGACAGGCAGGCCGCATGCTCCCAGGGCAGCTCGGCCGGCTTGGGGACGAGGTTGTGGGCAGGGACGGCCACCCGCTCGGCGATGGTGCCGGGGTGCAGCTCGGACAGCAGCGTCCGGCGCGGGTCGAGGGTCTCGTCGCCGCGCCAGCCCTCGCTCGCCACGACGGCGTGGACGATGACCTCGTCGCCGTCGGGGGTCACGCCGGCACCGTCGCACCCCAGGACCATGGGCAGCCGCTCCGGGGGCAGCCCAACCCCCTTGAGGGACCACAGGTCGTGGTGGTTGAGCCCGGACGTCCGCAGCGTCACGGTGACCCACCCGGGTCGCTCCTGCGGCTCGGGCTGCTCCCCCACCTCCAGGGCGGAGAGCGGGTCGTCGGAGGACGCACGGGCGGCGTAGGCGGCGAGCATGGCCCGAACCTATGCCAGCCCAGGGCCCTCCGCAGCCGGTGCGGAGGACGCGCGTGCCGGGAGCCCGGCCGCACGGCATACGCTGGACCGGCACGCAGCACCCGACTCGTCAGGTAGGTCCCCGGATGCCTCGCCCTCACCTTGGTTTCGCCGTCGTCCGCGGTCGTTCGATGGAGCCCACCCTGCACGAGGGCGACTGGCTTCTCGTGGCTTTCGGGGTGCGACCGCGGATCGGTCGGCTGGCCGTCGTCCGGCTGCCCGACGGCGAGCAGGGGCCTCGGCCGCTGTCCGTCAAGCGCGTGACGGGGCGCGATCCCAAAACCCGCGAGGGCTGGTGGGTCGAGCGGGACAACCCGCGCGAGGGGATCGACTCCTGGCACGTCGGCGCCCTCCGCGACGAGGACATCGAGGGACTGGTGGTCAAGCGCGTCCCCACGCCCCTGCTGCGGCTGCCACGGTTCTCCCGCCCCGAGGACTGACCAGCCGCACCTGCGGGCCCGGCAAGATCGCCAGCCACCCACCGCTCGGGTTAGGTTGATGCCCAGACGTGGCGTCCCGCCACGGACAGTCTTCGCGAAAGGCACTGACGATGTTCACGTTCGCCCCCGTCGAGGTTCACGCCCACTGCGACCTGCCCTGCGGCGTCTACGACCCCGCCCAGGCCCGCATCGAGGCCCAGTCCGTCAAGGCCATCATGGAGAAGGTCAAGGACAACCCGGACCCCGACTTCAAGATGCGCGCCACCATCATCAAGGAGCAGCGCTCCCAGCTGGTCAAGGAGCACCTGTGGGTGCTGTGGACCGACTACTTCAAGGCCCCGCACTTCGAGAAGTTCCCGCAGCTGCACACCCTCGTCAACGAGGCCACCAAGCTCGCGGGCGCCTCCGGCACCAAGGGCGAGTGGGACATCGCCAAGGCCGACGAGCTCCTGGCCAAGATCGACGAGATCGCCGCCATCTTCGCGGAGACCAAGAAGGGCTGACCCCCTTCCCTGCACCGAGGGTGCGGGCCACCGCGGGGACGACGTCCTCCCTGCTCCGGCCCGCACCCTCGGCGTCTGCGTGGGCGGTGCTCGGTCCGTCGGGTTCACCCGCCGCGACGGATCGGTTTCGGGGCCAGGGTGCTCCTGTGCGACACTTGATCTTTGAGGCCCGTCCTGGGCCAACGCGCTGCCACCGGCCTCCGGGGCGGGCGCGATACCCGATCTGAGGAGTCCTCATGAGCAAGCGCGCCCGCAAGCGTCGTGCCCGCAAGAAGAACGGCGCCAACCACGGCCGCAAGCCCAACGCCTGATCGTCAGATCATGCGTCCGGCGACGCACGAAGGCCCCTGACCCGCTGGTGCGGCAGGGGCCTTCGTCATACCCGCCGGGGCCTGGAGCCCGTCGTCGTCAGTGCGGTGCGGGCCGGGCGACGGGCGCCGTCGGGCCGGGGGCCGGCTTGTCGAGCTGCTGGGTGAGCCAGGTGAACATCTCCGGCAGCATCGTCCGGAAGGACTTCCAGTTGTGGCCGCCCTTGCCCTGGGCCAGGCTGACTCGCGTGAGTGGCTTCACCACGGCGGCGAAGGAGCGGTAGACCTTCGCCGAGAACTGCTCCTCGGGATTGCTCCCGACCCAGTTCCGCAGCGTGACCGGCGGCGGGTGGGGGCCCGAGGCGAGCGCCTTGGGACTGGTGGCGAGGGCCGCGGCGGTCTTGCCGGAGGGAACATTGCTGTCGATGACGAAGTAGCCCGACAGCGAGGCGACCGTGGAGAACGTCGTGGGGTGGGCGAAGGCAAGACGGGCCCCGCAGTAGGCCCCGCTGGAGTCACCTCCGGCGGCCCAGGCGGTGGCCTGCGGCAGCACCCGGAAGTTCTGCTTGACCATCCCGACCACGTCCTGGACGAAGAAGGTCTCGACCTTCGGCTGACCGGGCAGGTCGGTGCACTCGGTGTCGAGGTTCTTGGCGACCTGCATCGACGGCATGACCATCACGAAGTCCGAGTACTTCCCGGCCCGAGCGCCGTCGGCGAGCAGCTGAGGCTGCCCGAAGTCATACCACTGGGTGTAGCCCGCGCCGTCGCCGCCGGGGAACATCATCAGCACCGGGAAGTGGGTGCCGGCCTTGGCCGGGTCGTCATATGCCGGCGGCAGCCACACCCAGACGGGCATGGTGACGCCGGAGGCCTTGCCGGCGAGGACGGTCTTCATGAGCCGTCCTCGGGCCACCGGCAGCGGGGTGAAGCCGGGCGGCAGCGTCGGCGCGGCCGCCACGGCAGGGGTCGCCGGCGCCGCGGGGCCCCCCGTGGGCGTGGCGGCGGCTGCCTTCACCGAGAAGCCCGGCACGGTGGCGCCGAGCCATTGGAGGACGACGGGAAGGTGCGCCGCCCACACCGCCGTGCGATGCCCGGTGCCGTGGTCGAGCAGGGTGGTGACCGAGGTGGGTGCCTTGGCCGCGGCGGCGAGCGCCTTGGTCGAGCCGTAGGACAACTGGTCCACGTCGGAGGTCTGGGCCCAGATGGCGACCGGCGGGCGGCGGGTCGCCACGAGGGCGGGCAGGTCGTATGCCGCCCGTTGCTGCGGGGTCGTCAGGGGGGACTTCCCGCTGAACGCCGGCTTGGTGTAGCCGCCCAGCATGATGGCGCCGCCATAGGTGTCGGGGTGCTTCACGGCCACCATGGCCGCGCAGTAGGCGCCGGCGGAGAAGCCGGTCGCGGCCCAGGAGGCCCGATCGGTGCGGACGCGCAGGGTGCTGCGCGCCCAGGTCGGGAGGTCGGTGGTGAGCCAGGTCTCGACCTGGGCGCCGCCGGGCGCGTCCACGCACTCCGAGTCGGCGCCGCCGGGGAACTCGAGCTGGGGTGCCACGAGCACGACGGGGCCGGTCTTGCCGCCGGCCTGGGCCGCGTCGAGCGACTTCTGCGCCGACATGGCGTCGAGCCACTGCTCGGGAGTGCCGGGGTAGCCGTGCATCGCCACCAGGACCGGGTAGTCCCGCATCGCCTGGGCGGGGTCGGTGTAGCCGGCCGGGAGCAGGACGACGATCCTGCCGCTGAGGCGGCTGCGTGGCCCGGTCACGGTGTAGGTCTGCACCCTCGATCCGGGCTGCGGCAGCGGCGGCAGCGTGCGCCGGGTGGCCGAGGCGGTGGGTGTGGGGCGGTCCGAGGCGAAGGCGGCGGCCCCCTGGGCTCCGGTGGTGCTGGCCTGCTCCGTGCCGGCCGACCCGTGGATCAGGTCGGACCAGCTGGCGTACCACTTGTTGTCCCGGTTGAGGACGACCGCCATGGCGGTGACCCCGAGCGCCACGACGACGAGCTGGACGAGCAGTCGTTGGGCCAGTCCCACCCAGCTGCGGGTGCTCCGTCCGCTGAGCACCGCGCCCCCGACCAGCGCGGCCACCGCCACCATCACCGTGATGGCCACGAAGGCGTTCCCGGTCAGCTCCACGTCTGGACCTCCATCGACATCGCCCCTGGTCCGGGCATGCTCGCAGCATGGTACGGGTTCCTGAGACCGGGCCTGGGCGCGACCCGCTCGGATCGGTGGCGTGGCAGAACGTCAACCGGTCATGGCAGGGGGTGGGCGGCGGGGCCCGCACGCGCGGCGGGGCACAGGGTCAGCGGCCGTACTCGAGGGTGATGCTGGTGAAGCTCGCGATGATCTGGGTGCGCAGCTGGGTAGGAGCCTGCTCGCAGGGGCAGCTGCGCCGGACCAGTGCCTTCAGCGCCTGGTCCCGCTGGTACTCGTCTAGGCAGGGGGGACACTCGCGCAGGTGCCGGGCGAACTCCTCGCACTGCGACTCGTCGAGCTCGCCGTCGAGGAACTCGAAGACGTGATCCATGAAGTTGGAGCAGTCGAGGTGCTCGCCCATCACGCATCCGCCCCCTCGTCCTCGGCGGTGGAGGAGCCGGTGACGAACCCGCGCTCCACGGCGTAGTCGGTGAGCAGGTCGCGTAGCTGTCGCCGGCCGCGGTGCAGGCGGGACATCACCGTGCCGATGGGCGTGCCCATGATCTCGGCGATCTCCTTGTAGGCGAAGCCCTCCACGTCCGCGAGGTAGACCGCGAGGCGGAAGTCCTCCGGGATCTCCTGCAGCGCCCGCTTGACGTCGCTGTCGGGCAGGTGGTCGAGCGCCTCCATCTCGGCGGACCGGTTGCCGGTCGAGGAGTGCGACCCGGCGCGGGCCAGCTGGTAGTCCTCGATCTCGGCGGCGTCGGACTGGAGCGGTTCGCGCTGCTTCTTGCGGTAGGTGTTGATGTACGCGTTCGTCATGATGCGGTACAACCAGGCCTTGAGGTTGGTGCCGGGCTTGTACTGGTGGAACGCGCCGTACGCCTTGGCGAAGGTCTCCTGGACCAGGTCCTCCGCGTCCGCCGGGTTGCGGGTCATCCGCAGGGCGGCGCTGTAGAGCTGGTCGAGGAAGGGCAGTGCCTCGGTCTCGAAGCGGGCCTGGCGCTCGGCCGTGCTCTCGGTCGCCACGTCGATGTCAGTCATCGCGGGCAAGCCTAGTCCGGCGAGCCGCGGCTGCGGCGCAATGTCCAAGGACGGGTGCTCGGCCGTCGGGAGGACGGGGGTGACTAGCACGGGCTGCTCCTCGGGTCGGCGGTCCTCCCCGTCAACGCCCCTCCTCCCCCGGCTATTTCCGGCGGCTGGCCATGGCCGGCCGCCGGGCGGGGCACCGGGCGGGCCGCCGGACGGGGCGCCCTCCCCGGGTCCGGGCCCCTCACCGCACCTCGCCGGTGGCGGGGTCGACCACCCCGACGAGCTGGTCGGCGGGGGCAGGTGCGAGCAGCTGCGGGCCGTTGTTGCGGACGTCGTTGACCGCGGTGCTCACCGGGCAGGCGTCGAACCGCCCGGGCCGCTGGCCCTCGATCATCCCCCGGACGTGCTCGTCGCCGGTCCGCTCCGGGTCGAGCCAGGCGGCCCACTGCTCGGGATCCAGGACGAGCGGCTGACGGTCGTGGATGGTGTCCAGGCCGGGCTCGGCGGCAGTGGTGATGACGGCGTACGTCGTCAGCCACGACGCGGGGTCGCCGTCGGGCAGGGTCCGGTCGCGCCACAGCTCGTACACCCCCGCCATGACCAAGGGCTGCCCGTCGGCCCGACTGATGAAGAAGGGTTGCTTGCGCGGCTTGCCCTTCGCGTCGCACGCCGTCGGGCTCTGCTGCCATTCGTAGTACCCGTCCGCGGGGACCAGGCACCGCCGCGCGCGGGCCGCCCGCGCGTAGGCCGGCTTGTCCAGGAGGGTCTCCGCGCGGGCGTTGATCATCCGGACCCCGACCGTGACGTCCTTGGCCCAGGACGGGACGAGCCCCCAGGTGAGCAGGCGCAGCTGCCGGACGGGCTCGGCGTCGTCCCCGGCCGAGGCGCCGCGCGGGCGCCTGGTGAGCACGACGGGGGCGGCCTTGGTGGGGGCCATGTTGTAGTCGGGCGAGACGCCCGCGCCGGGCTCTGCACGGGCGACCCCCCGGGTCGGCTCGCCCGTGGCGTCCTGCTCGACGTCGAGGAGCTCCACGAGCTCGGCGACGTCCTTGCTGGCTGCGTAGCGTCCACACATGTGCTTCATCATGGCCGGTCACGCGCTGTCATGGGGTCCAGTGGCTACTGTTGTCGCAGCACCGTCTCCTCGACCAAGGACCCTCGTTGACGCGCCCCGCGGACCCTGACCATCGCCCCTCCCCGTCCTTCGCCGCCTCGGGCGCGCCGCCGTCGTCGCCCGGCGACTGGGCCGCACCCACGGCCGACGGGCCGGTGGACGCGGTGGCCGTCCTGCCGGGGAGCAAGTCCATCACCAACCGCTTCCTGGTCCTGGCGGCCCTGGCCAACGACGACTCGCGGATCCGCCGCCCCCTGCGCTCGCGCGACACCTTGCTCATGGCGCAGGCCCTGCGCAGCCTCGGGGTCGAGGTGGAGGACCACGACGGCGAGGACCCGGGATGTCCCGACTGGCTGGTCCGTCCGGCCCCGCTGCGCGGTCCGGCCCTGGTGGACGTCGGGCTCGCCGGGACGGTGATGCGCTTCCTGCCCCCGGTGGCCGCGCTCGCGGACGGGCCGGTCACCTTCGACGGGGACCCTCAGGCCCGCGCCCGCCCGGTCGGCCCGGTGCTGGAGGCCCTGCGGGGCCTCGGCGCGGTGGTCGAGGACGGGGGCTGGGGCGCGATGCCCTTCACCGTGCACGGCCGGGGAGCCCTCCCCGGCGGCGAGGTCACCGTCGACGCCTCCGGCAGCAGCCAGTTCATCTCGGCCCTGCTCCTGTCGGGCGCCCGTTTCGACCGGGGTCTCACGGTGCGCCACGCGGGGCCGGCCCTGCCCAGCCTCCCGCACATCCGGATGACGGTGGAGACCCTGCGGGACGCCGGCGTCATGGTCGACGACGGTGACCCGGACACCTGGCGGGTGGAGCCCAGCGAGATCAACGCGCTGGACGTCACCGTCGAGCCGGACCTGTCCAACGCCGCGGTGTTCCTCGCGGCCGCGCTGGTGACGGGCGGTCGGGTGCACGTCCCGGCCTGGCCGCAGTTCACCACGCAGGCCGGGGACCTGGTCCGTGGGGTCTTCGAGGCGATGGGGGCCGACGTCGTCCTGGACCGCGAGGGGCTCACGGTGGTGGGGCGGGGGCTGCACGGCGTCGACGTCGACCTGCGGGACGCGAGCGAGCTGACCCCGGTGGTGGCGGCCGTCGCGGCCCTGGCCGACTCCCCCACGCGGATCCGTGGCGTGGCGCACATCCGCCACCACGAGACCGACCGGCTCGCGGCCCTGGCCCTCGAGCTGAACCGTCTCGGCGGCGACGTCGTCGAGACCGAGGACGGGCTGCTGATCCGGCCCCGCCCGCTTCACGGCGAGCTCTTACGCACCTACGCCGACCACCGCATGGCCATGGCGGCGGCCGTCGTGGGCCTGCGTGTCCCCGGCGTGGTCGTCGAGGACGTCGCCACGACCGGCAAGACGCTGCCGGACTTCGCGGGCCGGTGGAGCGACCTCCTCGCCGCGCCCCCGCAGGCCGAGCCGGGCCGGGGCGAGCAGGAGCGCGCCGAGCGGGGTCGGCTGTTCGGCGGGAGGCGGCGGTGAGCAGGCGGACGTATGACGAGAGCGACGTGCGGATCCGCCCCAGCCGCAAGGGTTCCCGACCGCGCACCAAGGACCGGCCGAGCCACGACGACGCCGTCGAGGCGTTGGTCACCGCGGTCGACCGGGGTCGTTACACCACCCTGGTCGACGAGGGTGGGCCGCAGGAGCGGGTCGTCACGGCCATGAAGGCTCGCGAGCTCGGCCGCAAGAGCGTCGTGGTCGGTGACCGCGTCGGGCTGGTGGGCGACCTGCAGGGCGGCCCGGACCACCTCGCGCGCATCGTGCGGCAGCACGAGCGTTCGTCGGTGCTGCGGCGCACGGCCGACGACACGGACCCGGTCGAGCGGGTCATCGTCGCCAACGTGGACCAGCTCGTCATCGTCACCGCCCTGGCCAATCCCGAGCCGCGCCCGCGGATGATCGACCGCTGCCTGGTGGCGGCCTACGACGCGGGCCTGGAGCCGGTGCTCGTGCTGACCAAGGCCGACCTGGTCGACCCGGCGCCCTGGGTCGAGGCCTACTCGGCCCTGGACGTGCGCTGCATCGCCACCTCGACGATCCCGGACACCGACGACCTCTCATCGCGGGCGGATGCCCCGGAGCTGGCCGCCCGGACCCGGGGTCTGGAGGAGCTTCGGGAGGCACTGACCGGGCGGGTCAGCGTCCTGGTGGGCCACAGCGGGGTCGGCAAGTCCACGCTGGTCAACCTGCTCGTCCCCGAGGCCCGGCGCACGACCGGCCACGTCAACGACGTGACCGGCCGTGGGCGACACACGTCCACCTCCGCGATCGCGCTGCGGCTGCCCGGCGACGCCGGCTGGGTGGTGGACACGCCCGGTGTCCGCAGCTTCGGGCTGGCGTACGTGGACCTGGACCGGGTGATCCAGCACTTCCCGGACCTCGCGGCGGGGACGCAGGAGTGTCCCCGCGGGTGCAGCCACGACGAGGTGGAGTGCGCGCTCGACGAGTGGGTGGCGGCGGGCCGCGCGGGCGTCGGCGGCGCCGCACGCCTGGACTCGTTGCGCCGCCTGCTGCGGGCCCGGGCGGGTGGCGACGACCGCCCTGACGAGCGGGGCGGCCGCGAGCTCGAGCGCTGATGACGGGCTGAGCCCCTGCTGAGCGGGCGCCCACGATCGGACCTGTCCTGGCCCCCGCGAGGGCCGGCGGCCCCCACACCGGCGGGGTGGACCTGACCCGACGCCCCGTCGAGGACGACCATCGGCGAGCGCGACCTGACCCGCTGGCGCACCCGTCTGGGGCAGTGGCTCGCCCGGGCGGTGACCGGGGGCCGTCACCTGGTTCACCGACATCGGTGGACCGGTGGGGATGCCGGTCCTCTCGCTCACCCTCGTGGCGATCGCCGCCCTGGCCTGGCGCTCGTGGGCGCCGGTGGCGCTGACGCTGCTGGCGGCCGCCGGTTCCCTGGCGATGACCGTGGTGGGCAAGAGCACCGTCGGGCGGGTGCGGCTGCCCCTGGCCGACGCCGTCCCGCCCTACGAGCACTCGCCGTCCTTCCCCTCCGGGCGCACCCTCAACACCACGGTGATCATCGGGGTGCTGACCTACCTGCTGCTCACGCACCCGCGCCACCACCGCTCGCGCACGACGGCCACGGCGACCGCAGCGCTGTGGATCGTCCTGGATGGGGCTCTCGCGGGTCTTCCTGGGGCACCACTGGTCGACCGACGTGGTCAGTGGTGGGCTGCTCGGGCTGGCCTGGGTTCTCGTCCTGGTGGTCTGCCACCGCCCCTGGCTCACCCTTGTGCGTCACCACTCTCCACGCAGAGAGCAGTAATACACCTGATCGGGTGAGGGCCTTTGGCGCGTCGCGGACAATCTGGGCCACATTCAGTGACTCAGGGTTACGTTACGGTGGTGATCACCTATGACGACGATGTCCGACTCGCTCACGTCCTCGCCGACTCCGTCGAGCGCGTGACGATGACGCGATTCCGGTCGGAGTCGCTCGTGGTGGACACCAAGCCCGACCTCACGCCCGTGACCGACGCGGATCGGGACGCGGAGGAGCTCATGCGCGGCCAGCTCAAGCGCACCCGCCCCCGGGACGCCGTCCAGGGCGAGGAGTTCGGCACCACCGGGCACGGGGCCCGCCGCTGGATCATCGACCCCATCGACGGCACCAAGAACTACGTCCGGGGACTTCCCGTCTGGGCGACCCTCATCGGCCTGGTCGACGGGGACGAGCCGGTGATGGGTCTGGTGTCCGCGCCGGCGCTCGGCCGCCGCTGGTGGGCGGCCCGGGGCACCGGCGCCTGGACGGGTCGCAACCTGTTCTCCGCCAAGCGCATCCAGGTGTCCCAGGTCTCTCGGATCGAGGACGCGTCGATGTCCTACGCGAGCCTGGGTGGCTGGCGGGAGCGGGATCGGCTGGAGGCCTTCCTCCAGCTGATGGACGACTGCTGGCGCACCCGGGCGTATGGCGACTTCTGGTCCTACATGCTCGTCGCCGAGGGCGCCGTGGACCTGGCCGCCGAGCCCTCGCTCGCGGAGTACGACATGGCCGCCCTGGTCCCCATCGTCACCGAGGCTGGTGGGCGGTTCACCTCTCTCGACGGCTCCGCCGCTCCGTGGGGCGGCAACGCCGTGGCCACCAACGGGCTGCTGCACGACGAGGTCCTGCGCCGCCTGGGCTGACCGCCCACGGCCCAGGCTCCCCGCATCCGGACGGCACCCGCACGCCGGACCACAGGTGAGGACGTCCATCCCTGATCGGGGCTGGGTCCGTGCCCGGGAGCCCCTCCCTGCTCGCGTTCCCCGCGGCCTACGCGGCCCGCCCTGGGAGCCGCAGCGTCGTCACCTGCCGTCCAGCGCTCCGGGGCCTGCCCCGCCCCGTGCCGGAGGCGTGGGGCGTCGACCGGTGAGCGCTCGCCCGAGGGAGCCCGGAGCACCTCGCCCCACGCTCCCCGGCGACCAGGTCGGTTGCCGGCGAGGCCGCCGGCTCCCCACCCCGACGCGAGCCACCCCGACGGCGTGCCGTCGGCGCCCGCCGGCCTCCCGCGATCGACGTCTCGGCAGCGGTTCTCCGACGCCCTCGGCTTTGGGCCCAGGGACCTCGTCGCGGGGGCGCGGGCTCAGCGATCGCGCACCTCGACCTCACCGCGACCCAGCGCGGTGAGCTGCGGGGCCACCTGCGCGGCGTCGCCGACGACCACGACGGTCCAGACGCCCACCTGGGCGCGCTCGTAGGCCCGCAGGAGCGCCTGCGGCTCCAGCTCGCGGGTCTGGGTCAACATCTCGGTCACCCACGTGGGCGGCAGCCCCTCGAGGGCCAGCCCGGCGGCCTCGTCCGCGATGGCGTCGGCCGTGGCGTAGCGCCCCGGGGCGGTCATGCTCACGAAGGCGACCCCGTCGCGCACCTCGTCCGCCTCGAAGCCGGCGCGCGCGTCCTCCAGGATCGTCAGCAGCAGCTGGACCGACTCCGCCGTGGCGTCTGCGCGCACCGACCCGGACGCGAGGAGCAGCCCGTCGTGGGCGCGTGGCACGAAGGACGTGCGCATCCCGTAGGTGTAGCCCTTGTCCTCGCGCAGCACGGCGTCGACCCGGGCCTGCGGCGACCCGCCCAGGAGGAAGGACAGCACCGGGTAGGCTCCCCACCCGTGGCGGCGGTCCGGCCCCAGGCACCCGACATACAGCTCGGACTGCACCGACCCCGGCCGGTCCACCACGACGATCCTCGCGGCGTCGTCCCGGCGCACCGGCGCCTGCGGGGCGGTGGGGGCGATCCGCTGCGCCGCCCAGTCCCCGAAGAACCGCTCTACCAGATCCCGCACCACGGTGGTGGCGTCCGGGCCCAGCGGCGACAAGTCCCCCGCCACGACCAGCGTGGCGCCGAGGGGGCCGACGTGGTCGGTGTGGAAGGCGCGCACCGACTCCGCCGTGATGGCGCGGACGCTCTGGGGAGTGCCTGCGGAGGGGCGCGACGCCCGCGCGTCGGGGTCGTAGAAGGTGCGGGCGAACTCGCGGGCCGCACGGGACCGGGGGTCGGCCGTCTCCTGCTCGATGTCCGCGAGGCGCCGTCGTCGGGCGCGCTCGATCTCGTCCTCGGGGAAGGCCGGCCGCCGCACGCACTCGGCGAAGAGCTCCATCCCCCGCTCGAGGCGGGCGACCGCGACGTCGAGGTCGAGCACCATGCCGAACTCGCTCGTCGAGGAGCCGAGCGCGATGCCGCCGTGCTCGAGCAGCTCGGCGAACTCCTCGGCCGTGTGGTTCTGGGTGCCCTCGTCGAAGGTGCGGCTGAGGATCGCCAGCAGACCTTCCTGCTCGAGGGGCTCCAGCGCCGGGAAGGCTGGTACGGCGAGGCGCACGCTGGCGACGTACTGGCCCGGCGTGTGGAACACCTGCAGCCTCAGACCGTTGTCGAGGACGTGCTCGCTCGGCGTCGGGAACGCCCAGGCTGCCGGCTCGCCGACCTGCGGCCTCGGCGGGATGGTGGACTGGCTCATCTCAGGCCTCCTGGCTGGTGGTCGGGTCCGGCGTCCGCTGGGTGTCCTGCGCGCGTATGTCGTCCTGCCGGCGCAGGTAGGCGACGACCGCGCGGTTGCGTGGCTGCAGGTACTCCCGGGCTGCCTGCTGCACCTGCTGGGGCGTGATGGCGGCGATCCGGTCGAGGAAGGTGTTGATGAAGGTGGCGTCCCCGTGCAGCGCGGCATGCCCGCAGATGGCATCCGCGCGCTCGGCCTGCGACGCCAGGGCGCTCAGCCAGGCCCGCTCGCTCTGGGCCAGCACGGACTCGAGCTCCACCTCGGTGGGGCCGTCCTGCGCGAGCCGCTCGAGCTCCTCGCACAGCGCCTGCTCGGCATCGGCAGCGTCCACCCCCTCGGCGACGTCCATGGTGATCAGACCCAGGCTCACCCCGTCGACCAGACCCCAGGCGAGGCCTTGCACGGAGGTGGCCAGCTGCTCACGGCGGACCAGTCGGGTGTAGGCCCGCGAGGTGGACAGTCCCGCCAGGACGTCCAAGGCGGCGCTGGCAGCGTAGAACTCGTCGGTGTCATCGACCGGGAGCCGGAAGCCGATGAAGAGTCGGTCGCTCGGCACGTCATCGCGCCGCTCGAGGCGGGCCGGCTCGGTCAGGGGCGGCAGCGCCGGCACCGGGCCGCGAGCCGGAGCCGCGGACGCGGGGAGTCCTCCGAAGTACTTCTCCACCGCCGCGAAGCCGTCTGCCGCGGTCACGGCTCCCGAGAGGGTGAGGGTGGTGTTGTCGGGACCGTAGTACCGGTGGAAGAAGGCATGCACGTCCTCCAGGCTCGCCGCATCCAGGTCGGCCATCGAGCCGATCGTGCTGTGGTGGTACGGATGCCCCTCGGGGAACACGGTGGCGTACACGTCCGCAAGGGCGAAGCCGTACGGCTGGTTGTCGTACCGCTGCCGCTTCTCCTCCTTGACCACGTCGCGCTGGTTGTCGAGGTTCTCCTGCGTCACGGCCTCGAGCAGTCGCCCGTGCCGGTCTGCCTCCAGCCACAGCGCCAGCTCGAGAGCCCCGGTGGGAACGGTTTCGAAGTAGTTGGTCCGATCGAACCACGTGGTCGCGTTCAGCCGGGCTCCGTGCGCCATCAGCACAGCGAAGTGCTCGCCGCCGGCGACGTTGGCGGACCCCTGGAACATGAGGTGCTCGAAGAGGTGGGCGAATCCCGTACCTCCCGCCACCTCGTGGCGGGAGCCGACACCGACCCAAAGGTTGACGGTCACCGTCGGGACGCGGTGGTCCTCGTTGACGATGACGCGCAGGCCGTTGGCCAAGGTCCGCTCGGAGATCTGATAGCTCAGGGGCATAGGAGAACCCTAGGGCACGAAGCCTTCAGCGAGCCATGGGTCCAGAAATGCGTGTAGCCCCCAACCTGTGGTTGGGGGCTACACGTGAATGATTGTCCGGCGGCGTCCTACTCTCCCACACCGTCACCAGTGCAGTACCATCGGCGCTGTAAGGCTTAGCTTCCGGGTTCGGAATGAGACCGGGCGTTTCCCTTACGCTATGACCGCCGTAACTCTATCGACTTGTCAACAAACCAGGAAGGTTTGTGTGTCGGGAGCTACACAGTGGACGCGAGCAATCTTCGGGTCAAGTTATCGGCTTATTAGTACCGGTCAGCTCCACACGTTACCGTGCTTCCACATCCGGCCTATCAACCCAGTAGTCTAGCTGGGAGCCTCTCACCCTCTAGGGGCATGGAAACCTCATCTTGAAGCGTGCTTCCCGCTTAGATGCTTTCAGCGGTTATCACTCCCGAACGTAGCTAATCAGCGGTGCTCTTGGCAGAACAACTGACACACCAGAGGTTCGTCCATCCCGGTCCTCTCGTACTAGGGACAGCCCTTCTCAAGTTTCCTACGCGCACAGCGGATAGGGACCGAACTGTCTCACGACGTTCTAAACCCAGCTCGCGTACCGCTTTAATGGGCGAACAGCCCAACCCTTGGGACCTACTCCAGCCCCAGGATGCGACGAGCCGACATCGAGGTGCCAAACCATGCCGTCGATATGAACTCTTGGGCAAGATCAGCCTGTTATCCCCGGGGTACCTTTTATCCGTTGAGCGACGGCGCTTCCACAAGCCACCGCCGGGTCACTAGTCCCGACTTTCGTCCCTGCTCGACATGTCTGTCTCACAGTCAAGCTCCCTTGTGCACTTACACTCGAAACCTGATTGCCAACCAGGCTGAGGGAACCTTTGGGCGCCTCCGTTACCCTTTAGGAGGCAACCGCCCCAGTTAAACTACCCACCAGGCACTGTCCCTGATCCGGATCACGGACCGAGGTTAGATATCCAGAACGACCAGAGTGGTATTTCAACGTTGACTCCACACACACTGGCGTGCATGCTTCACAGTCTCCCACCTATCCTACACAAGCCGTACCGAACACCAATACCAAGCTATAGTAAAGGTCCCGGGGTCTTTCCGTCCTGCTGCGCGTAACGAGCATCTTTACTCGTAGTGCAATTTCGCCGAGTTCGCGGTTGAGACAGTAGGGAAGTCGTTACGCCATTCGTGCAGGTCGGAACTTACCCGACAAGGAATTTCGCTACCTTAGGATGGTTATAGTTACCACCGCCGTTTACTGGCGCTTAAGTTCTCAGCTTCGCCGTGAGGCTAACCGGTCCCCTTAACGTTCCAGCACCGGGCAGGCGTCAGTCCGTATACATCGAATTACTTCTTCGCACGGACCTGTGTTTTTAGTAAACAGTCGCTTCCCCCTGGTCTCTGCGGCCACTCACGCTCTACACGCAAGGTGCGTCACGCTCATGGCCCCCCTTCTCCCGAAGTTACGGGGGCATTTTGCCGAATTCCTTAACCACGATTCACTCGATCGCCTTGGTATTCTCTACCTAACCACCTGAGTCGGTTTGGGGTACGGGCGGCTCAGTCCCTCGCTAGAAGCTTTTCTAGGCAGCATAGGATCACCCTCTTCCCGCATACGCGGTCACTATCAGATCTCAGCCACATGGCATGCGGATTTTCCTACATGCCGGCCTACATCCTTAGACGTGGACAACCATCGCCACGCGGAGGCTACCTTCCTGCGTCACTCCATCGCTTAACTACTACTGGCTCAGGTCACCTCATCCACGACTCACCCACCCGAAGGTGGTTAGAGCCGCTTCACCAGGTTTAGTATCACCAGCCTCGCTAGGGGCGGTACTGCGCCGGTTCCGGAATATCAACCGGATGTCCATCGACTACGCCTGTCGGCCTCGCCTTAGGTCCCGACTTACCCAGGGCAGATTAGCTTGACCCTGGAACCCTTGGTTATTCGGCGGACGGGTTTCTCACCCGTCATTCGCTACTCATGCCTGCATTCTCACTCGTGTGGCGTCCACGACTGGATCACTCCGCCGCTTCACTCGCCACACGACGCTCCCCTACCCATCAACACGCCTGAACCACAAGGGCTTAGCAATGTGTCAATGCCACAGCTTCGGCGGTGTGCTTGAGCCCCGCTACATTGTCGGCGCAAAATCACTTGACCAGTGAGCTATTACGCACTCTTTAAAGGGTGGCTGCTTCTAAGCCAACCTCCTGGTTGTCACAGCAACTTCACATCCTTTTCCACTTAGCACACGCTTAGGGGCCTTAGCTGGTGATCTGGGCTGTTTCCCTCTCGACTACGGAGCTTATCCCCCGCAGTCTCACTGCCACGCTCTCACTTACCGGCATTCGGAGTTTGGTTGACGTCAGTAACCCGGTGGGGCCCATCAGCCATCCAGTAGCTCTACCTCCGGCAAGAAACACGTGACGCTGCACCTAAATGCATTTCGGGGAGAACCAGCTATCACGAAGTTTGATTGGCCTTTCACCCCTACCCACAGCTCATCCCCCCAGTTTTCAACCTAGGTGGGTTCGGTCCTCCACGCGGTCTTACCCGCGCTTCAACCTGGCCATGGGTAGATCACTTCGCTTCGGGTCTAGACCCAGCGACTCTATCGCCCTGTTCGGACTCGCTTTCGCTACGGCTTCCCCACACGGGTTAACCTCGCCACTGAGCACTAACTCGCAGGCTCATTCTTCAAAAGGCACGCCGTCACCCCACAAAGAGGCTCCGACGGATTGTAAGCGCACGGTTTCAGGATCTATTTCACTCCCCTCCCGGGGTACTTTTCACCTTTCCCTCACGGTACTTGTCCGCTATCGGTCACCAGGGAATATTTAGGCTTAGCAGGTGGTCCTGCCAGATTCACACGGGATTTCTCGGGCCCCGTGCTACTTGGGATGCTCTCCAGCAGTCCACGACGTTTCGGCTACGGGGGTAACACCCTCTGTGCCCGGCCTTTCAAGACCGTTCGCCTACATCATGGATTTCTTACTGCTCACCAGCATGTCAGTGCTGGTAGGAAAGTCCCACAACCCCGGCCGTGCAACCCCTGACAGGTATCACACACGACCGGTTTAGCCTCTTCCGCGTTCGCTCGCCACTACTGACGGAATCACTGTTGTTTTCTCTTCCTGTGGGTACTGAGATGTTTCACTTCCCCACGTTCCCTCCACACACCCTATATATTCAGGTGCAGGTGACTGGACATACCTCCAGCCGGGTTTCCCCATTCGGAAATCCTCGGATCACAGTCTGGTTATCGACTCCCCGAGGCTTATCGCAGATTCCTACGTCCTTCGTCGGTTCCTGGTGCCAAGGCATCCACCGTGCGCCCTTAAAAACTTGGCCACAAAGATGCTCGCGTCCACTGTGTAGTTCTCAAAACACAAACCCGTGACCACCACATCACCACACCCACAGGCATGGCTTCGACAGTCCAGGAGAAACAACCCGACACACCCCCGACCAGCTCCTCCACACAGGAAGACCCAGCCATACCAGGGGCAGCCCGATGTCTCAGGACCCAACAGCGCGCCACGACACCCACCACCACCAGCAACTTTCCCCACCCGACACCCCCCGAAAGGAGTCCCGAGCCGTACTCGCCACCAGCACCAGCCGGCGCCATCCGTTCGATGTTCCACCCTTGAGCACCCCCACCACACGTTCGGTGGTGAAGAGGCATATGCTCCTTAGAAAGGAGGTGATCCAGCCGCACCTTCCGGTACGGCTACCTTGTTACGACTTAGTCCCAATCGCCAGTCCCACCTTCGACGGCTCCCCCCACAAGGGTTAGGCCACCGGCTTCGGGTGTTACCGACTTTCGTGACTTGACGGGCGGTGTGTACAAGGCCCGGGAACGTATTCACCGCAGCGTTGCTGATCTGCGATTACTAGCGACTCCGACTTCATGGGGTCGAGTTGCAGACCCCAATCCGAACTGAGACCGGTTTTTTGGGATTCGCTCCACCTCGCGGTATCGCAGCCCTTTGTACCGGCCATTGTAGCATGCGTGAAGCCCAAGACATAAGGGGCATGATGATTTGACGTCGTCCCCACCTTCCTCCGAGTTGACCCCGGCAGTCTCCTATGAGTCCCCACCATCACGTGCTGGCAACATAGAACGAGGGTTGCGCTCGTTGCGGGACTTAACCCAACATCTCACGACACGAGCTGACGACAACCATGCACCACCTGTACACCGACCTTGCGGGGCACCCATCTCTGGATGTTTCCGGTGTATGTCAAGCCTTGGTAAGGTTCTTCGCGTTGCATCGAATTAATCCGCATGCTCCGCCGCTTGTGCGGGCCCCCGTCAATTCCTTTGAGTTTTAGCCTTGCGGCCGTACTCCCCAGGCGGGGCGCTTAATGCGTTAGCTGCGGCACGGAACTCGTGGAATGAGCCCCACACCTAGCGCCCAACGTTTACGGCATGGACTACCAGGGTATCTAATCCTGTTCGCTCCCCATGCTTTCGCTTCTCAGTGTCAGTTATGGCCCAGAGACCTGCCTTCGCCATCGGTGTTCCTCCTGATATCTGCGCATTTCACCGCTACACCAGGAATTCCAGTCTCCCCTACCACACTCTAGTCTGCCCGTACCCACGGCAAGTCCAACGTTAAGCGTTGGATTTTCACCGCAGACGCGACAAACCACCTACAAGCTCTTTACGCCCAATAATTCCGGACAACGCTCGCACCCTACGTATTACCGCGGCTGCTGGCACGTAGTTAGCCGGTGCTTCTTCTGCTCCTACCGTCACTTTCGCTTCTTCAGAGCTGAAAGAGGTTTACAACCCGAAGGCCTTCATCCCTCACGCGGCGTCGCTGCATCAGGCTTTCGCCCATTGTGCAATATTCCCCACTGCTGCCTCCCGTAGGAGTCTGGGCCGTGTCTCAGTCCCAGTGTGGCCGGTCGCCCTCTCAGGCCGGCTACCCGTCGTCGCCTTGGTGAGCCACTACCTCACCAACAAGCTGATAGGCCGCGAGTCCATCCTCCACCACAATGCTTTCCACCCACTGCAGATGCCTGCGTGGGTCGTATCCAGTATTAGCCCCGGTTTCCCGGAGTTATCCCAGAGTGAAGGGCAGGTTACTCACGTGTTACTCACCCGTTCGCCACTAATCCACCCAGCAAGCTGGGCTTCATCGTTCGACTTGCATGTGTTAAGCACGCCGCCAGCGTTCGTCCTGAGCCAGGATCAAACTCTCCGTAGAAAATTTGTACAATCCCAGCAAACAGAACAACAACCTGACGTTGCTGTCCGTCTACCAAAGGAACCTCAAACGAGGTAAAAAATTGGCATCAAACTTAGGCACGCTGTTGAGTTCTCAAACATCGGACGCTTGCAGTGCTCCCGAGCGCTTTTCGCGCTGTTCGCTCTGCAGCAACTCTTTAAACTTACTTCGTTTCGCCTCGGCGTGTCAACTTGCCGTCTTGGTCGATGTGACCTAGACAAACTCGCGACCCGCTTTGGGCAACTCGTCCAACTTAACTCATGCTCGGCTCGGTGTCAACCCACTCTCTCGCCGTCCTGTTGGACGTTCGAGGGAGGAGTTGCGCTCCGTGTCCGGGGCACGAGGAGAGACAGTACACAGCAGGTGGCGGCTGAGCAAAATCGGGGTGAATCGGGCGGGCGTGGTGCACTCCGCGAGCCGAGACGCTCGCAGCCCCAGACGTCCGGCGGCCGCCACGGTTTACGGCACCCCGGCCCTGGCACCATGACGCGCCGCTCTCCGCTCGGACCGGCACCGGCCCACGGACGACGACGAAGGCCCGGACCATCTGGTCCGGGCCTTCGTCGTTGCTCACGCGATTCGTAGCGGGGGCAGGATTTGAACCTGCGACCTCCGGGTTATGAGCCCGGCGAGCTACCGAGCTGCTCCACCCCGCGTCGGTATGGTCCGAGGCTACGGGACGGTGGCCGCCTCACGCAAATCCGTCACCCCGGAAGCGAGCTCGGGGTGGTGCCGGGTGCCCCGGCGGAGGGCGTGGGGGAAGGGGGCTACGCCGTCGGTGCGGGTGCGGTGGCCAGCGGCGGCGGGGTCGGCGGCACCACGGTCGTCTGACCCGGTCGCTGGGCCGCGGCGGCCGCCTCGATCGCGGCGCGGAGCCGGCGCTGGGCCTCGCCGTACGCCGTGAAGTCGCGAGCCGCGAGCGCCTTGTCCGCGTCAGCCATCGCCTGCTGGGCGAGCGCCAGCTGGCGGGCGACCTCCGCCGATCCCGTGGTCGGAGCCTGAGGCGTCTCACCCCCGGGGGAGGCTGTCGCCCCGGAGCTCCCGCCGAAGAGACCGTCCAGCGCTCCGTCGAGGGTGTCGGACCAGGCGAGCTTGTCTCCGAAGCTCGCGACGATGGCCTTGGACTGCGGGTAGGCCGAGGTGCCGGCCGACGCCTGCACGTAGATCGGCTGCACGTAGAGCACTCCCCCACCGACGGGCAACGTAAGGAGGTTGCCCTTGGCCACCTTGGATCCCCCGGAGGACCCGCTGTTGAGGAACTGCCCCAGCGTGAGGGCGAACCGCGGCGACGAGGCCGCGCTCGAGGAGATCTCGTTCGCCACCTGCTGCGGCCCCTGCACCTGGGCGTCCTTGGGCAGCTCGAGCAGGCGCAGCGTGCCGTAGCCCTCCCGGGGTCGACCCGGCTGGTCCCCGGCGTCCGCGTCTGCGGACAGGAAGGCCGACAGGACCGTGCGGTTCTCCGGCGTGAAGGTCGACGTGAGCGAGTACGTCGGGGCGCTCTGGCCCGGCACCTGCACCGACAGGTAGTAGGGCGGCTGGCTCGGCGTCTCGACGGTCGCCCGCTGCGCCGGATCGGACGGGACCTTCCAGAAGTCCTGGCCACCGAAGAAGCTGGCCGGATCGGTCACGTGGTAGCGACCGAGCATGGAGCGTTGCACCTTGAACAGGTCCTGCGGGTAGCGCAGGTGCGACATGAGGGCCCCGCTGATCGCCGAGCGCGGCTCGACCACCCCCGGGAAGGCACGCATCCACGACCGCAGGATCGGATCCTGCTCGTCCCAGGAGTACAGGTGCACGGTCCCGTCATACGCATCCACCGTCGCCTTCACCGAGTTGCGCACGTAGTTGACCCGCGCCGGCGCCTGGGCGGTGCGGTTGCGCGAGGTCTGCGTCAGGGCATCCGTCGTCACGTCCTGCAGCTCGGTGAGCTGGGAGCCGGGATAGCTCGAGCTCGTGGTGTAGCCGTCGACGATCCACTGGATCCGTCCGGAGACGACCGCCGGGTAAGGATCGCCGTCCAGGGTGAGCCAGGGCGCGACCTTGCCTATCCGCTCCCGCGGGGACCGGACATCCAGCAGGCGCGACTCGGCGTTGACGGTGCTCGACAGCAGGATGTTGGGCTCGCGGTAGGTGATGGCGTAGGCCAGCCGGCGCGGCAAGGATCCGATGGGCACCCCACCGGACCCCCGATAGGTGGTGCGCCGCTCGCCCCCCGCCGACGCGTCGGGGTGGTCGAGCTCCGCGTCGCCGCTGCCGGGCGGCGCGCCGACGATCGAATAGGTCGGCGACTCCTCGCCGAAGTAGATGCGCGGCTCGTAGGGACCGAGCCTCCCGGTGGTGGGGATGTTCTGCTCGAAGAACACCGGCTGCCCGTCCGGCCCGCGCCGGTTGCCGTAGGCCGCCGCGAGGCCGTAGCCGTGGGTGTAGAAGGTGTGGTCGTTGACCCAGTTCCGCCGGGCGGGATCCAGGTCGGCCAGCCGCAGCTCTCGCGCCCCGACGACCGCGTCCACCGAGCGCCCGTCCACGACATACCGGTCGACGTCCAGGGCGGTCGGGAAGGAGTAGAAGGCCTTGACCGACTGGAGCGCCTCGAAGGTCTTGCCCACGACGGCAGGATCGACGATCCGGATGCCCGGGATGGTCTGCGCGTCCCCCCGCAGCTGCCCGGGCGCGGCCGTCGCCTCCGCGGCGTACGGCGTCTGCACGACCTTGTCCAGGCCGAAGGCCGCCCGCGTCGCGTCGATGTTGCGCCGGATGTAGGGCTGCTCCAGGGTCCGCTCGCTCGGCCGCACCTTGAGGCTCTGCACGAGCATCGGGTAGATCGTGCCCACCACGAGACCGGTCACGGCGAGCAGGGCCACCCCCACGACCGGCAGCCGCCACGATCCCGTCCGGATCGACGCCAGGAAGAACAGCGCGCACAGCACCGCCGCGGCGGCGAGGATCGAGCGCCCCGGCAGGACGGCGTGGTCGGCGGCATAGGTGACACCCGTGATCCGGGGACCCTCCGCGAGCGCCAGGTCGTACCGACCCAACCAGTAGCTCAGCCCCTGCACCAGCGCCAGGGCGGCGAACAGGCAGGACAGGTGGACGACGGCGGCGCGGCTCGACCGGCCCCCCGCACCCGGGGGGCGGAGCCCGCCGTACACGTAGTGGGTCAGGCCGGCCACGATCGCGGCCAGCACCAAGGACATCAGCGTGAAGTCCACCAGGAAGCGCAGCCACGGCAGCGTGAAGACGAAGAACCCCACGTCCATCCCGAACTGGGCGTCCTTGCGGCCGAAGGGAACCTGGTAGCGCCACAGGAGGAAGGTCTGCCACTGGCTCGCGAGCGCCGTGCCCGACAGGATCCCCAGCACCCCGGGGACCACCCAGGTCGCCAGCCGGCGCAAGGGATCCAGCACGGTCCGGTAGCGGTCCAGCGCCACCTGCTCCTGCGTGACCGGTGCGTAGACCGGACGGAGCCGGTGGCCCAGCACGATGCTCGACAAGGTCAGCCCGCCCACGGTCACCGCGCCGACCAGGAAGAGCAGGGTCCGGGTCGTCAGCTCGGTGGTGAGCACCCCCTGCCGGCCGAGGGAGGCGAACCACAGCACCTCGGTCCACAGACCCGCCAGGGCGCCGAGGGCCAGGGCCACCATCGCCAGGATCGTGACGAGCGGTCCCGTCACCCCGCGCCGACGACGGCGGCCGCCCGGCAACGTCACGTGTCCCGCTCCGGCCGGCCCCCCGTCCTGCCCGTCCCGGGGGCGCGGGGCCTCGTCGTCGCTCACGCTCGGGTCCTCCTGCACGGGTCGTCACCGGCCGGACAGCCAGGAACGGTCTTCGCGGACAACCTACCCCGCAGGGCTGGAAGAATGGCGACCGTGACCCAGACGCCCCGCATCGTGCCCACCCCGCTCATCACCTGCGCCGTCGACACGGAGCGGCACGTATCCCGCTCCGGCTGGGACCAGCCCACGCGACTGTTCGCGCTCGTGCGCACCGGCGACCTGCTCGCCGCCGAGCCGCAGCTGAGCCCGCGGCTCGCCGAGGAAGACCCCGACGGCCTCACCGCCATCGAGCAGGAGGACCTGCCCGAGGCCGAGGGGCTCGAGGAGCTCCTCGCCCAGATCGTGTGGCCCGAGGAGGTCGCCGGCACGGCCATCAGCGTCGAGCGGATCGTGGTGCCCCCGGCGGCCGAGAGCGGTATGCCGCAGGACCCCGAGGCGGCGACGGCCTACCTCGCCGCCCACCCCGACCGGCAGGACGTGCGGCTGCTCGTGGCCGTGGAGCGCGGCGGCGAGCAGGTCACCCTCCTGCGCCAGCGCGCCCACGACAGCGACGACGCCGTCGCGATGGGGGCGGACATCGCGCCGGGCCTGGTCGAGGCGCTGCGCGGGACCCTCACGGACTGACCGGCAGCCCACGAGGCGGCGCAGGACGAGACCGGCCCGGCGGGCGTGGCGACGGCGGGTGCCCGGCCGGACCGTCACCCTGCCCGCGCCGGACCTCCTGCGGACCGGTCCCAGGTCACCCGCAGCAGGTCACCCGCAGCGGGGCAGGCCGTCGGCACGGCCCGCCGCAATGGCCTGCACGCCGGCGAGGGCCTGCGCGAAGGTCTCCACCTTGACGACGCGGATGCCGTCGGGCACGTCCCGGGTGACCTCCGGGCAGTTGGCGGCGGGGGCGAGGAACCACTCCGCCCCGGCACCCCGGGCCCCCACGACCTTCTGGTGGATCCCGCCGATCGGGCCGACCTGCCCGCCCGGCGAGATGGTCCCGGTGCCCGCGATGCGCCGCCCGCCCGTGAGGTCGCCGGGAGTCAGCCGGTCGTAGACGCCCAGCGAGAACATGAGCCCGCCCGACGGGCCTCCGACCTGACCGGGATCGATGGTGACCGGCACGGGCAGGGTGTAGTCGACGGAGAGGCCGATGCCCACGACCTTGCGACCGTCCTTGAGGTGCACCGGCAGCGTCACCGTGCGCTGCGCCCCCTTGCGCAGCACCCGGACCGCGACGGCAGAGCCGTCGGCATACCCCTGGATCTGCTGTCGGAGCTGCTCGCTGGTGGTCACCGGGCGGCCCCCGACCGCCAGGATCCGGTCACCCACCTGGAGCCGTCCCGCAGCACTCGAGCCCTCGGGGATCTGACCGACCGCGACCGTCTCCCCGACCTGCAGACCGAGCGCGCGCTCGGCGACCACCACGGCGTCCTCCTGCGAGTGGGACATCTCCGCCTGGCCGGCCTTCTTGACCTGCTCGCCCGTCGAGCCCTTGGGGTAGACCACCTCCTCGGGCAGGATCTCCCGGTCTCCCGCCACCCAGGCTGCGACCAGGTCGTAGGCGTTGAGCAGCCGGCCCGGCCCACCGCGGACCGACACGGCCGTCAGGCTGAGCGCCCCGCCCGCGGGGTGGTCCTTGTCCTTGGGCACGGTGATGAGCGGGTGGCCCTCCTCGTTGGTGCCGAGGGTGTTGATGGCGGGCCCCGGCGAGAGGATGACGTAGGGCAGCCGGACGAAGGCGAGCGCCACCGCGGCCAGCGTCGTCACCGCGAGCACCACGAGCGGCCGGTGCGAACCGCGAGCCCGCCCCGCAGCTCGCACCCGCGAGGCCCCGGACCGCTCCCTCACGGCAGTCCCACCCACTCGTCGGAGCCGTCCGCGAAGACCTGGTGCTTCCAGATCGGCACGGTCGACTTGAGGGTGTCGACCAGGTCGCGGCAGGCGTCGAAGGCCGCTCCCCGGTGCGCGGCCGCGACGGCGCAGACCACCGCCAGGTCCCCGACCACCAGCTCGCCGACCCGGTGCACCGCGGCCACGGCGAGGACCTCGTGGCGCGTGGCGACGTCCTGCGCGACCTCCCGCAGCCGGTCGGCCGCCGACGGGTGCGCGGAGTAGCCCAGCCCGGTCACGGCGCCGCCTGCGTCGTGGTCCCGCACCACGCCCACGAAGGGGACGACCCCACCGGCGCGTGGGTCCGTCACCGCGTCGAGCACCTCGGCGACGGACAGGGCCGAGTCACGGATGGCGATGAGCCGGACCGGTGCAGGGGACTGGGACACGGGGAACCTTCCGGAGCGCTGATATCTCGCCGAAGACTAGCCGGGGTGACGGGAAGGTGACGGAACGTCCACGCACCTCCTAGCGTTGGACGAAGCACCAGGACCCCCACCGCGAGGAGCGAGCCGTGAGCATCCCCCCGAACCCCGGAGCCGGCAAGGACCCCGACGAGGACGACCTCGCCCGGATGCTCGGCGAGATGCTCGGCGATCCCTCGCTCGCCGCCGACCCGCAGCTGCGCGAGATGCTGGGCCGGCTCGGTGCCCAGGGGCTCGACCCGACCCAGCTGGCGATGGTGCAGCAGCAGGTGCGGGCGATGTTCACCGGTCCGGCGCCGGACGGTCCCGTCGACGAGTCGCTGGCCCTCGACCTGGCCCGCAAGCGCGCCGCGAGCACGGGCGACCAGGTCGTCTCCGAGAACGAGCGGCGGACCGGAACCGACGCCATCCGGGTCGCCCAGATGTGGCTGGACCAGGTCACCGAGCTCGAGGCGCCCGCCACGGCGGACGCCGTGTGGAGCCGGGCCGAGTGGGTCGAGGCGACCCTGCCCACCTGGGTGCGCCTGGTCGGGCCCGTCGCCGACGGGGTCACCGGAGCCATGACCGGCACCATGCGCTCCCAGCTCGACGAGCTCGGCCGGCACGGCGGTCTGGAGGCGCTCGGCGGCATACCGGGAATGCCCCCGCTGCCGACCGGGATGGACGCCACGGCCCTCATGGCCCAGATGGGACCGATGGTGCAGCGGATGGGAGCCGCGATGTTCGCGGCCCAGATCGGCGAGGCGGTCGGCGGGCTCGCCGGCGAGGTCGTGTCCGGCACCGAGGTCGGCCTGCCCCTCGTCCCCGACCACGCCGTCGCCCTGCTGCCCGCCGGGGTCGCGGCCTTCGGCGAGGGCCTGGAGATCGACCCCGCGCAGGTGCGGCTCTACCTCGCCGCCCGCGAGGCCGCCCGCTCGCGGCTCTTCGCCGGTCGGCCCTGGCTCGGGGCGGCGCTCACGTCCGCCGTGACGACCTACGCCCGGGACATCAGCATCGACGTCGAGGGCATCCAGTCGCGGATGGCGACCATCGACCCCACCGACCCCGAGACGCTCCAGGCCGCGGTGGGTCAGGACCTGTTCACCCCCGAGCCGTCCGAGGCCCAGCGCCGGGCCCTCGCCTCGCTCGAGACCCTCCTCGCGCTGGTCGAGGGCTGGGTCGACGTCGTCACCGACCGCGCCACCCGGGCCCACCTGCCGGAGGCCGCCGCCCTGGGCGAGGCCGTGCGGCGACGCCGTGCCACCGGAGGACCCGCCGAGCGCACCCTCGCGCAGCTGGTCGGCCTGGAGCTGCGACCCCGACGGCTGCGGGACGCCGCCAACCTCTTCGCCGCGCTCGAGGAGGCCGGGGGTCCGCAGCTGCGCGACGACGCCTGGGCCCACCCCGACCTCTCCCCCACCGGCGCCGACCTGGACGACGTGCTGGGGTATGTCGAGCGGGTGCGGGCCGGGGGCGGCGACGACCTGGATGCCGAGCTCGACCGGCTGCTCGCCGGCGACGGGACGCGTGACGGCACCGGTGAGGACTCGGGCGACGACACCGGCCACGGCGCCGGACCCACCTCGCCCGGGTCGCCGGCGTGAGGGACCCGGCAGCAGGGCTCCCGGACGAGACCTGGCTCGCCGCGCTGCACGCGGACGCCATACGGCTGCTGACGGACCTGGAGCCCGTCGACGACCGGGAGGCGCAGGTGCGCTCGCAGATGCTCGCCCACCTCGCAGAGCACCAGGACGCCTGGTCCCGGGAAGGACCGCCCGAGCACTTCACGGCCAGCGTGCTGGTGGTGACCGAGGACTGGAGCCAGGTGCTGCTGACGCACCACCGCAAGGCCCGCACCTGGCTGCAGCTCGGCGGTCACGCCGACCCCGGCGACGAGAGCGTCCTCGCGGCCGCCCGGCGCGAGGGGCGGGAGGAGTCGGGCCTGGCGCAGCTGCAGGTGCGTCCGGTGCTCGTCGACGTCGACCGGCACGAGCTGGTGGGGAGCTTCGGACGGTGCCGGGAGCACCTGGACCTGCGCTGCGTCGCCGTGGTCCCGCCGGCGGCCCCCACCGTCAGCGCGGAGTCCCTCGACGTGGCCTGGTGGCCGGTCACCGCCCTCCCGCAGCCGCACGGGGAGGACCTGCCCAGGCTCCTCGCCAACGCCCGACGCCGGGCCGGCTGACGCTCAGGCCCCCAGGCAGTCCTCGTCGAGGGGGCCGAGCTCCCCGTCCGGCGCGGGCTCGGCCTGGCGGGCGCGGGCATAGCCCTCGAGATAGCCCTTGGCCCGCTCCAGCTTGGGGTAGGAGCGCAGCAGCGTCCAGAAGTCCGGTCCGTGACCAGGCTGCAGGAGGTGCGCCAGCTCGTGCAGGATCACGTAGTCCTGCACCCACAGGGGCAGCGCCGCCACCCGGTCGGAGATCCGGATCGTGCCGTCCGCCGGGGTGCACGATCCCCACCGGCGGCGCTGGTTGGTGACCCACACGATGCTGGCCGGCTTGGCCAGCCCGCCGAGATAGGCCGCGGACAGGTCGGCCGCGCGGGCTCGGAGCTGCTCGTCACCGGCGGGCCCCCGCGGGGTGCGGGACTCCACCTTGGCGACCATCTGCTCGATCCAGCGCTGCTCCTGGGTGCGGGAGTGACCGGCCGGGATGAGCACGACGATGCGCCCGCCCTCGCGGTAGGCGCTGATCGTCCGGCGGCGCCGGGCGCTGCGGCGGACCTCGACGTCGCTCATGCGCCGCACCCTAGCCGCGCGCCGGGGCACCGGCCCGGGGGCGCGCCGCAGCACGGGCGCGGAGCGTGTCAGGGCGAGCGCGGAGGGCAACCGACGCGGGACGTGCCCCGAGGTCGGTCAGCGGCCGGTGAAGCGCGGCGCGCGCCGCTCCCCCGCCACCGCGATGCCCTCGTGGACGTCGTCCGTAGCCATGGTCGTGGCCTGGGCCAGCGCCTCCCACTGCAGCGCGGCGTCCCGGGACGGGTGCCCGCCGTCACGCAGCGCCATCAGCGTCAACCTCGTCGCCACGGGGGCCGCACCCGCGATCCGGTCGGCCGCCGCGAGCGCCAGAGGAAGGACCTCGTCCGCGGGGGCCGCGGCGGACGCCATGCCGAGGGAGAGGGCTTCGGCCCCACCGACGACACGACCGGTGAGGAGCAGGTCCGCGGCAGCGCCCTCGCCGACCAGACGAGGCAGTGCCCAGGTGGTCGCCATGCCCGGGTGCAGGCCCAGGGAGGTGAACGGGACCGAGAGCTTGGCCGTCTCCGCGACGTACCGGACATCGCAGGCCAGGGCCAGGGCCAGGCCGGCCCCGACGGCGTGGCCGTTGACCGCGGCGACCACGGGGACCTCCAGGGTCGTCATGGACAGCCAGGTGCGGTAGAACGCCAGCATCCGCGCCCGCAGGTCGGCCACCGCGGCGTCCGGCTCGGAGACCAGCCAGGACAGGTCGCCGCCGGAGCAGAAGGCGCTGCCCGCGCCGGTGACGACCACGCACGCGAGCCGCGTGTCGTGCCGCAACAGCTCGACGAGCCGCCCCCAGGAGGCGGTCATCTCCTCGCTCATGGCGTTGCGCCGCTGCGGCAGGTCCAGGGTGACGACGGCGGTATGCCGGTCGCCGTGCTCGCGGCGAGCGACGGTGAGGTCGGCGAATTCCTGCTCCCACCAATCGAACTGGTCAGACATCGGGCCCTCCGCACGGTCGTGGTCGGCGCGACCGGCGAACCGCGGCCGCGCGTGCTCCCGAGAGTAGCGATCGGCGGCGGCCGCAGCAGCACGGCACAGCAGGCGTCCGTGCTGCGGACCGTACTCGCATCGCAACGGGACGTCATCCCCAAAAGGACACTCTCCGTGCTCTATGGTGACGGCAGTCCGGATGCCGCACCGGCGGCACGATCGACAAGGAGACAGATCATGGCCGACACCTACAAGGGCGAGTTCTACTGCGTGAAGTGCAAGGCCAAGCGTGAGGCCGAGGGCGACGTCGTGGAGACCAACGGCCGTCGCATGGCCAAGGGCAAGTGCCCCGAGTGCGGCACCAACCTCAACCGCATCCTCGGCAAGGCCTGAGCCGCGCCACCCGCGAGCGGGGCGGTACCGACGATGATCGGTACCGCCCCGCTCGCGTCCCCAGGTTATCCACAGGTGAGACCTATGCATGCGTTTGCGTGCGTTTGCGTGCGTCAAACTCAGTTTGAGTCCCCACGACCTAAGGAGAAACCATGACCCGCCCCGACCTCCCCGCGCTGATCCCGGCCCGCTTGCTGGACCGTGGGAACGGGGAGATGCAGCTCGGCGCCCATCACGCCACCGCCGTCGTCGTCGCCGGCCTGTCCGCGGCCGACCGCGAGGTCCTGCCCCGGCTGGACGGCACCCGCACCCGGCAGGAGCTCGGCGCGGCCTATCTGCACCACGGCGAGGACCCGGCCCGGATCGACGACCTGCTCCAGACCCTGGCCGAGCACGGCCTGCTGCGGCCCACCGCCCCGCACCGAGGCCTCTGGCCCCGCCCCCAGCCCCCCGCCCCGACCGTGCTGGTCGCCGGCCGGGGCGACCTCGCCGACGAGCTCGCCCGGCAGCTCGCCCGAGCCGGTTCCACCGTGCACACCCAGCACGACCTCGCCCCTACGCGCTTCCCCCAGGCCGGACGTCGCCGCCGCACCTCGGCACCCGAGGGACTGGTCGTCCTGGTCGCCGACGGAGCCGTCGACCCCATGGTCGCCCGTCGGTGGGCGCCCTGGGCCCGGGTGCTCCCCGTCGTGGTGACCGAGGGCGCGATCACGGTCGGCCCGCTGTGGAGCGACCTGGCCGACCCCTGCCCGCTGTGCCTGGACCTCTACCGCTCCGACCGCGACCCGGCCTGGCCCCGGGTCCTCGCCCAGCTGGTCGACCCCGAGAACCGGGCGCCCCGCGCCGCGGTCGGGGACCCCGCCACGACGGCCCTCGCCTGCGGCGTCGCGCTCCGCCTCGCCGCCGGGACCGGCGCCAGGGCCGGGCAGGCGACCACGGCCGGGATCACCGTCGAGATCGACCCCGCGAGCGGCGAGCTCGTCCGCCGCGCGTGGCAGGTCCACCCCCGCTGCGACGCCCATCTGCCCGCGCAGGAGGTCCTCGCGGGGTGACAATCGAGACGTGAGCGACATCCCCCGCCGGTCGGCCGGCCGCGCCATACGCCTCGCCGCCCTCCCGCTCGGGCACGCCGGTCGCACCGCCGCCGGGCTCGGACGCCTGCTCGGCGGCGCCCCCGCGGAGGCGGTGGCCGCGCAGGTCGCCGCCCGGACCGCGGACCAGCTCTTCAGCGTGCTGGGGCAGCTCAAGGGCGGCGCCATGAAGGTCGGCCAGGCGATGTCGATCTTCGAGTCCGCGCTTCCCGACGAGATCGCCGGACCCTACCGGTCGGCGCTCACCGCCCTGCAGGACGCCGCCCCCGCCATGCCCGCCACGACCGTGCACCGCGTCCTCGCAGCCGAGCTGGGGCCCGACTGGCGGTCATCGTTCGCGGACTTCGACGACACCCCGGCCGCCTCCGCGTCGATCGGCCAGGTCCACCGGGCCACCTGGGCGGACGGGCGCGCCGTCGCCGTCAAGGTGCAGTACCCCGGCGCCGGCGAGGCGCTCATGTCCGACCTGCGCCAGCTCTCCCGCGTCGCGCGGCTGTCGGGCGGGCTCGGCCCCCTCGGGGCGATGGGGACCGGCATCGACCTGCGGGCCGTCACCCAGGAGCTGCAGGACCGGATGAGCGAGGAGCTCGACTGCACCCTCGAGGCCGACGCCCAGCGGCGCTTCGCGGCGGCCTTCGCCGACAGCGAGCACTTCGCGATCCCCCAGGTCCTCGCCGGGACCGGACGCGTGGTCGTCATGGAGTGGCTGGACGGGATGCCGCTGTCCCACATCGTCCGGGACGGCACCCAGGAGCAGCGTGATCACGTCGGGTCGGCCTACCTGGACTTCCTGCTCGCCGGCCCCGACCACGTAGGCCTGCTCCACGCCGACCCCCACCCCGGCAACTTCCGGCTCACCGCGGACGGGCGGCTCGGGATCCTCGACTTCGGTGCCGTCAACCACCTCCCAGGCGGCATCCCCCCAGCCGTCGGGCGACTCCTCGGACTCGCCCTGACCGGGGACGACACGGCACAGGCCGTGCTCGCCGGTCTCGTCGACGAGGGCTGGGTCCACGCGGACGCGGACGTCGACGCGCAAGAGCTGGCGGAGTTCATCGCGCCCTTCCTCGAGCCCGCCCGCCACGACCGGTTCAGGTTCGCCCGGGGCTGGCTGCGCGAGTGCTTCGCCCACGTCACCGAGCCCCGCTGGCAGCCGGTCCTCGCCGTCCTCGACCTGCCGCCGGACTACCTGCTCATCCACCGGGTGTGGGCCGGTGGGATCGGGGTGCTCTGCCAGCTCGGAGCCGAGGTCGAGACCCGCGCCATCCTCACCCACTGGCTGGACGAGCTGGAGCTCCCTCCCACCTGAGAGCCCGGCCTACCACCACTGCGAGTCGAGCCTGCCCTCGATCGAGCGGGCATACCATCTGCTGCACGCGTCGCAGGTCCACACCGTGCGCCCCCGCTCGACCCCGAAGCTCCACCGCACCTGTGCCTGCTCCGCCTCCGCGCCCAGCACCTGGCGGCCGCAGGTGCCACACGTCATCGCCTCGTCCATGAGGCCACCGTATGCCGGAGCACGGCGAAGCGGGCGGGACCGCTGCGATCCCGCCCGCTTCATCGGGCCGTTCGTTCGTGGGTGGTGCGGGCAGAGGGTGGCCTCAGCGACGGCGGCGGCGCGCCACCGCCATACGCACCTCGTGAGCACTGCGGGGACGGGCCTGGACGCGGGCCTGCTCGGCGCGCACCCGGACGATCTCGTGGCTGACGTGGGCAAACACGATGGTTCTCCTTCGGGTGGTCGGTGCGGGAGGGTCACGGTCAGGCCGCGACCTCGGTCTTGCGGGGGCGGCCCCGGGGCCGCTTGCGGGGGACGACGGCGCCGGCGAGGACGAGCTCGCCGCCCCAGACCCCCCACGGCTCGCGCCGGTCGAGGGCGCCGGCCAGGCACTCCTCCCGGACGGGACAGGTGCCGCAGAGGGCCTTGGCGAACTCCACCCCCTCCGGGGTCTGCGCGAACCACAGCTCCGCGTCGTTGTCCTGGCACGGGATCGCGCTGTCGGCAGCAGCGCCGGCGACTCTGTGGTCGATCAGCTCCGCGAGTGTCATCTCGTCCTCCTGGTGATGTCGCCCCGAGATGAGGGGCGTCGGGCGGCCCGGGTGCGGGCCCTGGTGGGTGGTGGTCGTATGGCGGGTGGTGTGGCGCGTGGCGCGAGAGGTGCCGGACACGCACGAAGGCCGCGGATCCCGGATGTCGGGTTCCGCGGCCTTCGTGAGGAGGACCAGGTCTGGGTCTAGACCGGTGGCCCCCCGAAGGACGGGACGACATCGTGGGAACGGGACGGGACACGGACGTCGGCACCCGGACGCGTGGCGCTGCGCTTGACGACGAGATCGACAGCGGTGCCCTCGAAGCGACCGAGCAGACCGGTGCCGTAGGACAGGACGGACGCGTCGCCGACAGCGCCACCGGTGGTGGTGCCGTGGCCCGACATGCTGCTGCCGCGCAGGGCAGTGCCACGCAGACCGGTGCCCGGCCGACCGGCGCCGAGGGTCCAGGCGCGCGTGGGCAGCACGAGGCCGACGACGTCGGTCATCCTCACGATCGTGGTGCTCTCCATGGCGGGACCCTCCTCTCGGGCATCGATGGCGCTCGCGCGCCGGCGTGGGACACGGCTCGCACCGCGTCGGGACATCCGGACTGTATCCGGGGCCTCGCGAAGGGGGCAACGGAATTAACGGCAGGTCCCCCTCACGGAGCGACAAGGACTCCGGAAGGACCAGGAATCATCATGTCGCAGAAAGGATCTCGTCAGGCTCCGCGCCGCCGAGCAGGGCCAGCACCGACGCGCCGTAGAGGTCGAGCTTGCGCGCGCCCACCCCGGACACCTGGGCCAGCTGCGCGAGGTCCTCAGGACGCCGCTCCGCGATCGCCGTGAGCGTCGCGTCGGTGAACACGACGTAGGCCGGGACGCTCGCCGCCGCGGCCGCCCCACGACGCCACTCCCGCAGCCGCTCGAAGGTCGCCTCGTCGTAGGTCGGCGGGCAGTCGGCACAACGACCGGTCTTGCGCTCCGCCGCGGTCCCGAGCTCGGTGCCGCAGGTGCGGCAATGCGCGACGCGGGCGATCTTGGGGCCGGCAGCGCGCGAGCCACCACGGCCGCCCGCGCGCGGCGTCGAGCGCGCCCCCTCGCCGAGCACCGACGCGGCGTCGTCGAGGAAACGGCTCGGCCGGCGCCCGCCACGACCCCCGACCGTGCGAGAGGCCGCCCAGGACAGGGCCAGCTCCTTGCGGGCGCGGGTCAGACCGACATACAGCAGCCGTCGCTCCTCCTCGATCGCCTCCCAGCCCTCGGCCATGGAGATCGGCATCAGCCCGTCGCTGCAGCCGACGAGGTGCACCACGTCCCACTCCAGACCCTTGGCGCTGTGCAACGACGCCAGCGTGACGCCCTGGACGGTGGGCGCGTGCTGCGCCTGGTCGCGCTCGGTCAGGTCCGCCACCAGATCGCTCAGCCGGGACTCGGGCCGGGCGGCGACCAGGTCGTCGGCCAGAGCCACCAGAGCCTGCAAGGACTCCCAGCGCTCGCGGACGGCACCCCCGCCGGCCGGCGGCGTGGCCCCCCACCCCACACCGACGAGGACCTCCCGCACCAGCTCACCCAACGGCAGCGAGCCGTCGTCGGTGCGCGCCTGGCCGCGCAGCAGCAGCATCGCGTCGCGGACCTCCCGGCGGGAGAAGAACCGCTCCCCGCCGCGCACGAGATAGGGCACCTGCTCCTCCGACAGCGCCGTCTCGATCGCCTCGCTCTGCCCGTTGGTGCGGAACAGCACCGCGATCTGCGCCGGCGGGGTGCCCGCATCGATCCGAGCCTTGATCGCCGCCGCCACCCCACGGGCCTCCGCCTGGTCGTCGTCGTAGGCCGTCAGGGTCGGCGGCGCGCCGTCCACGGCCTGGGCCTGCAGCTGGACGAGGGCGTGGGCAGCCCCGCTGCGGCTCGCCCGGGCCTGCGCGCGGAGCATGACATTGGCCAGACCGACGATCTGCGGAGTCGAGCGGTAGTTGCGGACCAGCTTGACCACCGCCGCGTCGGGATAGCGCGCCGCGAAGCCCAGCAGGTGCGCGGGCGAGGCCCCGGTGAAGGAGTAGATCGTCTGGGCCGCGTCGCCCACCACGCAGATGTCCTGGCGGTCGCCGATCCACAGGTCGAGCAGGCGCTGCTGCAGGGCGTTGACGTCCTGGTACTCGTCCACGACGAAGTGGCGGTACTGCCCCTGGACCTCGCGCGCGATCGCCGGGTGCTGGTCCAGGATCCCCGCCATGATCAGCAGCACGTCCTCGAAGTCGATGACCCCGCGCTCGCCCTTGACCTCCTCGTAGGCCTGCAGCAGCCGCGCCATCGCCGTGTGGTCCAGCCCCGCCAGGTCCCGGCGGGCGTGCCGCGCCGCCGCGGGATAGCTCTCCGGGGTCAGCAGGCTCACCTTGGCCCACTCCACCTCGGCGGCGAGATCACGGATGGCGGGCCGGTCCAGCTGCAGGTGCAACCGCGCCCCGGCCTCGGCGACGGCCCCGGCCTTGTGCGCCATCACCTCCGGCGCCGCACCCCCGATCGCCCGCGGCCAGAAGTAGTGCAGCTGGCGCAACGCCGCAGCATGGAAGGTGCGCGCCTGCACCCCCGCGGCACCCAGGTCGCGCAGGCGGGTGCGCATCTCACCCGCGGCGCGCGCCGTGAACGTCACCGCCAGCACCCGCTGCGGAACGTAGACCCCGGACCGGACGCCGTAGGCGATGCGGTGGGTGATCGCCCGGGTCTTGCCGGTGCCCGCGCCCGCGAGGACGCACATCGGCCCGAGCGGCCGCTCGGCGACCGCCCGCTGCTCGGGGTCGAGGGCGGCCAGGATCTGGTCAGGTGAGGCAGACATCGGGGTGAAGTGTCCCAGACCGCACCGACATACCCCCGCCTCGGCTCACGGGCGCAGACCGGCCAAGGGCTCGCCCAGCCAGCTCTCGATCAGATGGTAGGCGATGGACAGCGGACTGCCGCCGGACAGCACGGCCCCGGCACGCACCTGCTCCCGTAGCTCCTCCCGCGTGAACCACCGGGCCTCGACGATCTCCCCGTCCCGGAAGGTGAACCCTCCCGCATCGGCCCGCGCTCGGAAGCCGACCATCAACGACGCCGGGAAGGGCCAGGGCTGGTTGCCGGCGTAGGTGACGTCGCGGACGGTCAGACCGACCTCCTCGTCGACCTCCCGCGCCACGGCCGCCTCGAGCGACTCCCCCGGCTCGACGAAGCCGGCGAGCACCGACCTCCGGCCCGGAGCCCAGGACGCGTTGCGCGCCAGCAGGAGCCGGTCGTCCTCGTCGGTCACGGCCACGATCACCGCCGGGGAGGTCGCCGGGAAGGACTCGTGGCCCTCGGCGCAGCGACGCACCCACCCCGCCTTGACGACGGACGTGGGCCGCCCGCAGCGGGCGCACCAGCCGTGGGCGCGGTGCCAGTGAGCCATCCCGACGAGGGCGGTCGCGACGGCCACGTCGGTGTCCTCCAGCGTGAGCCCGATCGCCCGCAGCCCGTGCCAGCCCGGACCCGGGTCCTCGGCCGCCGGGCGGACCACCCCGACCAGCCGGGGGCCGTCCGACTGCCGTCCGAGATGGATCAGCAGCTCCCCGCCGGCCGGCCCCGCCGCGACCTCACCGACCCCCCGTCGCACGAGGGTGGACAGGTCGGCGGACGTCTCGAGCAGGTCTCCGCGGACCTCCACCACGCGGGTCTCGGGATCGGCCAGGGCCTGGTCCAGCAGGCCGGGCACGTCGCGCTGCCAGCCCAGACGGTCGAGCCCTGGGCGAGCCAGGGCGAGTTCGGGGAGCAATTGCGCCGGATCGGTCACGCCTCACAGCGTAGACGGCAAGGCTCGCCTAGGTTGGGGCCGTGACAGAGCCCCGCCGAACTCCTCTCCAGCTCTCAGCCCTTGCCAGCGCCGCCGTCAAGGGCCTGGATCCGGTGGGCGTGCAGCTGGTGCTCGGGGAGGACGACCGGTGCGACGTGGCCTGGATCGAGGACACCAAGGCCCGCCGCTGGACCATCCGCGTCCCCCGCACGGCGGCCGACGCGGCGCAGATGGAGTCGGCGGCCTTCCTGCTGCCCCACCTCGACAAGCGGCTGCCCTTCGCGGTGCCGGTGGAGGCGGGCAGCGTCCCGCTGCGGGACAGCGGGCGGGCGATGGTCTATCCCCACCTCGAGGGGCGCAACCTCGACTTCGCCCGGCTGCCCGCGGGTCCCGGGATCGCCGCCGCGCTGGGCCGGGCGCTGGCGCACATCCACAACCTCGACCCGCTGCTGTACGACGAGAGCGGCGTCCCGACCTATGACGCCGACGCCTGCCGCTCACGCCACCTCGTCGAGCTCGACCGGGTCGGTGCGAGCGGGCACATCCCCTCGGCGCTGATGAGCCGGTGGGAGCGCGCCCTGGAGAACGTCGCCTGCTGGCGGTTCGCCTCGGTCCCGCTGCACGGCCGGCTGTCGGGCGAGCTGGTGGTCGCCGACTTCGCCGCCGAGTCGGACTCGGCGACGGGCCGGATCGTCGCCGTCACCGGCTGGGACCAGGCCCGGGTGGCCGACCCCGCGGAGGACTTCGCCCAGCTGTGGGGGGAGGCTTCCACGGAGGCCTTCGACACCGTCCTCGAGGCCTACTCCGCAGCCCGGCAGGAGCGACCCGACCGAGCCCTGGAGATGCGGGCCCAGCTGCTCTCCGAGCTGCGGCTGGTGCGCGAGCTGAGCCACGCCATGGCGGCCGACGACGAGGAGGCGGTCAGGGCCCGGGCCCGCGACCTGCAGGAGCTGTCCTCCCGGGTGGGCCGGGAGGTGCTGCGACCGCATGCCCCGGTGACCACCCGACCGGGACCGGTGGGGTCGGGGAGGAGCTCCCCGGCGAGACGGACCCGGGGTACGACCAGGCCGAGCTGCCGTTCGTGGCGGAGGACGCCGCCTCCCGGCGCCCGACGCGCCTGTCCGACCCCCTGGCTGCCCAGGGGGATCGGTCCGAGGAGCCGGTGGCCGACTCCCCGACGAGGACGACGAGCGGCTCCCCCTCGCCCGACGAGACCTGAGCACCGCAGCCGCGGCGCGCGAGGGGGCTCAACCGGTCACGATGCCGGCGCCTCGGGAGTACAGCTCGGTGACGAGCGCCTCCAGCTCGGCCTGGTCCGGCAGCGCCGGCCGGACGGTCTCGCCGGTGGCGGCGTAGTAGAACGCGGCGTCGACCTGGTCGGGGTCCAGGCCTCGCAGGCGGGCCAGGGCAAGGCGGTAGACCGCGAGCTGCACCTGCCGGACCTGCGCGCGACGTCCCGTGGGACGGGCACCGGTCTTCCAGTCCACCACGGTCAGCCCCCCGTCGGGCCGGGCGAAGACCGCGTCGATGCGACCGCGGATGCTCACCCCCGCCACCTGTGACTCGACGGCCAGCTCCACCTCGACCGGCGTGCGCTGCGCCCACTCGCTGGCGAGGAAGTGCTCGCGCATCATCGCCAGCTCGGCCTCCTCGCCCGCGCCCTCGTCGGCGCTGCCCGGCAGCTCGTCCAGGTCGACGATCGCCGCCTCGCCGTAGTGCCGTTCGATCCAGGCGTGGAAGGCGGTGCCCCGTCTGGCCTCGGTCGCAGGGCGGGCGGGCATGGGCCGCCGCAGCCCGATCAGGAAGGCGTCGGGGTCGTCGGCCAGGGCCACGAGGGCCGAGGTCGACAGGTGGGCGGGCATGGTGACGACGGCGGCTCGCTCCCGCCCGCCCCGGGCGCGCTCGGCGAGCAGCACGGCCAGCTCGCGGTCCAGCTCGGCCCAGGAGCGGTCGGGGACGCGGCCGTATGCCGGAGCCGGTCCCTCGCCTCCCCCAGCCGGGGCCTCGGGGTCGTCGCTCCTGCGCGCCGCGGCGGCCTCGATCTCGGTCACCGCGCGCCGCAGTGCCGGGTCGACCGGGTGGTCCGGCGGCCACACGACGCTCCGGTCGACCGCCGCGAGCGGGTTGGTCGGCTCGTCCGCCGGGTCGGGCATCGGCTCCCAGCAGGTGCGGACGGCCTGGCCCGCGGCGAGGATCTCCTCGAGGAATCGTGAGGTCACCCTCGGACGGGTCTGGGGGCCCCAGACCGCGCAGGAGAGCAGGAGCTCGTGCCGGGCGCGGGTGAGCGCGACGTAGGCGAGTCGGCGTTCCTCCATGACCGCGTGCGCCCCGCACTCCACGACGAAGGTGCCGATCCGGGCGCTGACGTCGACCAGGTCGGCGGCCCCGCGCCACGACAGGACCGGCAGCCCGCTGCGGTCGCCGCGCAGGTCGAAGGGCACCGTGTCGAGGCCGGCGAGCCAGGTCTTGTCCGTCGGGTCGGGGACGACGTAGCGCCCGTCGTCGCTCTCGCGCGTGCGGGCGTCGTGGGCGGGGAAGGTGCCCTCGTCCAGGCCCGGGACGACGACGAGGTCCCACTCCAGCCCCTTGGAGGCGTGCACGGTGAGGACCTGGACCGCGCCGGGGATCGGGGGGACCTGGCCGGGAGCGAGCCCGCGCTCGCGGTCCTCGGCGGCGCCCAGCCAGTCGAGCAGGGCTCCCAGCGTGGGACGGTCGGCGCCGGCAGCGAACTGGGCGGCCACGTCGGCGAAGGCCTCGAGGTGGACCCGCGCCTCGGCGATCGGACGGGTGGGCCGGGCGAGGACCTCGAGGTCGAGGCCCAGGACCCGCTCGGCCTCGGCGACGACCTCCGGGAGCGTGGCGCTGAGCAGGTCACGCACCCGCCGCACCCGGTCACGCAGGTCCAGCAGCCGCTGCCTGCCGAGGGGTGTCAGCGAGCGCCCGCGACCGGACACCCACCCGGGCGGCGGCAGGTGGTCCACGGCCTCGACGAGGCCCACCTGGTCCTCGTCGGCGTCCACCCGCGCCCCCAGCGCGCGGGACCAGTCGTGCAGCGCCGCGAGGTCGCTCGGGCCGAGGCGCACCGACGGCCCGGTGAGGAGGCGGGCGAGGTGGTCGCCGCGGGCGGGGTCGTCGACGACGTGCAGGAAGGCCACCAGGTCGATGACCTCGGGCATGGCGAGCAGTCCCCCGAGGCCGACCACCTCGCACGGCACCCCGCGGGCCTCAAGGGCCTCCAGGACGACGGGGAACTGCGAGCGCTTGCGGCACAGGACCGCCGCCGTGGGCCGGCGCCCGGCCGGCCACGGCCCTGAGCCGTCGGCGGTGCCGTCGTCCCCGGAGGTCGGGTCCTCGGCCAGGCCGAGACGACCGGCCAGCCAGTCGGCGGCGTGCTCCGCCTCGGCGACGTGGGTGATCAGCCGGGCGGCCTCGACCCGCCCGGGCCCGGCCCCCGGACGAGGCGACAGCCGGGACACCTCCACCGGGCAGGCCGCGGTCAGGGGTGCGGCCACGGTGTTGGCGACGGCCAGGACGGCCTCGTCGTTGCGCCAGGAGGTGGACAGCGGCAGGGTCCGCGAGGGTCCGGTCTGGGTGGGGAAGTGCCGCGGGAAGGACGTCAGCGTGGTCGCGGAGGCTCCGCGCCAGCCGTAGATCGACTGGTGCGGGTCGCCGACCGCCATGACCGGGACGCCGTCGGTGGGGTGGGCGAAGAGCTCGCGCAGGAGCACCAGCTGGGCCTCGCTCGTGTCCTGGAACTCGTCGAGCAGCACCGCCCGGTGCCGGCGTCGCTCCCCCCACCCGACGTCGGGGAAGGTCCGCGCGATCCGGGCGGCCAGGGACACCTGGTCGGCGAAGTCCAGGCACTCACGCTCGCGCTTGGCCTGCTGGTAGGCGGGCAGCAGCGGGACCATGGCCTCGCGCACCCGGAGCACCCCGAGCGCCTCGGCGGCGGGGGCGACGGCCTTCTTGGTGCCGGCCCCCGGCGGCAGGGCGGACCACTCCTCCGCGACGGCGCGGAGCAGGTCGCCCAGGTCCTGCGGGCCGCGCAGGTGCTCGGCGAGCTGACCGGACAGGGTGAGCACGGCGTCGACGACCGTCGACACGGCGGGCACCGGGCGACCCGCGTCGCGGGCGACCTGGTCCAGCGGCCCGGTGTAGGCCGAGACGACCTCGTGGGCCAGCTGCCAGGCGGAGGCCTCCGACAGCAGCCGGGCGCCGGGCTCGTAGCCCAGGCGCAGGCCGTGCTCGGCGACCAGACGCCCGGCATAGGCGTGATAGGTCGAGACGACGGGCGCCAAGTCGCCCTCGTCGAGGTCCGAGCCCGCCCACAGCCCGGCGGCGGCGAGCTGACGCAGCCGGCGGCCGATGCGCTCGGCGAGCTCGCCGGCGGCCTTGCGGGTGAAGGTCAGCCCGAGGACCTCCTGCGGTGCGACGAGGTCGTTGGCGACGAGCCACACCACCCGCGCCGACATGGTCTCGGTCTTGCCCGAGCCGGCGCCGGCGACGACGAGCAGGGACGTGCCGGGCGCCTCGATGACGGCCTGCTGCTCGGGCGTGGGGGGTGGCTGACCGAGGGCGTCCGCGATGTCCAGCGCGCTGTGCCGCGGGGTCACAGCTGCCGGCCCTCGGGCCGGGCGGGGCAGGACCTGCTCACCGGGCAGGAGGAGCAGTGGTCGCCGGGCATGGCCCGGAAGCTCCTGGAGGCCATGCCCTCGGCGCTCTCCGCGACGAGCCGGCGGGCCCAGGTGGGATCGTCGGCGTCGGACGTGGCGGCCTGCGGCTGGAGACGGTGCCGGGCCGCGTCGCCACCGAGCTGCACCAGGGCGGCCCCCGCGCTGACGGACGACTCCGGGAAGGCGCCCGCCTCGACGGCCGCCTGGTAGGCCGCGAGCTGGGGGTGCTCGCCGATCTCGGCCCTGGTCGGCGCGCGGTTGCCGGTCTTGAGGTCGAGGACGCGCAGTCGTCCGTCCGCGTCCCGCTCGAGCCGGTCCACACGGCCGGTGAGCAGCGCCGGGCCGATCTCCGCCCGGGCCTCCCGCTCCACCCCGACGACCTGCCAGCCCTCGTCGCGGGACTCGCGGGCGAACGACGCGAGCCGGTCCAGCATCCGCGCCGCCCGCTCGTGGTCGTGCCGACCGCGCCAGCTGTCGGGCACCTCGAGCTCGGGCCACCGTCGGTCGAGCTCGGCACGCAGGGCGCGCTCGTCGGTCAGGTCGAGGTCGGGGTCGGCGGCGATGTCGTGGACGAGGGTGCCGAGGTCGGCCGCGGAACGATCTCCGCCCTCGCCGCCGTGGCTGCGCAGGAACCACAGCAGCTGGCAGCGTCGGAAGCTCTCGATGCGCGACGGCGACACCGGGACCGGGCCGTCGCCAGCGTGGACGGGGGCGTCGTCGGTGCTCTCCCGCAGCCCCCACCACTGGTCGGGAGCCGCGCCCGGGACGCCCGCGGCCGCCAGCGCGGCGAGTCGCTCGGCCGCCGCCGCCCGCTCCTGCGGGTCCTCGCTCAGCACGCGTCGCCGCAGCTCGGCCACGACGCCGGTGAGCGTCATCGCGCGAGCGACCGGGGTCAGCTCCCGAGCTCCGTCCCCCGGGGGGTCGATCAGGTCGAGGTAGGGCGAGACCTGCTCGTCCTCGGAGCTCACGGCGGTGGCGACCAGGGTCCGGCGAGCCCGGCTGACCGCGACGGTGAGCAGGCGGGCCTCGTCGGAGCGGACCGCGGCCAGCGCCTCGCGGGGGCCGTGCCCGCGACCGGCCATGAGGTCGACGAGATGCTCGGAGCCGAGGAGGGATCCACGCAGCCGGAGGTCCGGCCAGACCCCCTCCTGCAGCTGGGCGACCACGACCAGGTCCCAGGACAGACCCGCGGCGCTCTGCGGGGTCAGCACCCGGACGACCTCCTCCAGCGGCGCCTGCGGGACGAGCGAGTCGGCGGCGACCTCCTGCCCCAGGGTCTGGTCGAGGAAGGCCTCGGGGCCGGCCCCGGGCAGCCGCTCGGCGAAGCTCGTCGCGGCGCCGAAGAGGGCCACGACCGCGTCCAGGTGTCGGTCGAAGCGGGCCGCGGCCAGACCACCTGCCAACGCCGCCGAGCGCCAGCCCTCGGCGAGCCCGAGCGCGGACCACAGCTGCCACAGGAGCAGCTCGGCGGTGACGCCCGGCTGCCAGCGACCACGCTCGTCGAGCCGGGCGGCGTCCACCGCGGCCGCGAGCGCCCGGCAGATCCGCCGGGCTCCTGCGGACTCGGCCGCGGGGACCTCGGAGAGCAGCTCGGGCGCGAGCAGGGCCTGGGCCACGAGCAGGTCGCCGCGGGTGCTGCCTCCCGCGGCCCGGTCGGCCTGGCGCAGCGAGCGGCGCAGCCGGCGCACGGTGACGGGATCGCTGGCGCCGAGCGGCGACTGGAGGAGCTCGGTGGCCAGGTCCGGCTCGATCGGTCGCTCGTCGCCGCGGGCCACGCGCACCACGACCTCGAGGAGGGCGAGCAGGGCCCGGGCCGCCGGCTCGTCGCGGACGGGCAGGTCGGTCATCGAGCTCGCCACCGGCACTCCCGCCCCGGCGAGGGCTCGCCGGAGCGCCGCGCTTCCGGAGCGCCCGCGGACCAGGACGGCCATCTGCGACCAGGGCACGCCGTCGAGCAGGTGCGCCCGGCGCAGCCGACCGGCGATGTAGGCGGCCTCCTGGGCGACCGTGGGCAGGACCGCGGTCTCCACCGTGCCGTGCCCGGTCGCCGGATCCGCGCCGGGCGGCGCGGGGCCCGGGTCCACCGGGGCGCAGACAGCCCCCTCATCCGCTCGCGCAGCGGCTCGGTCGTCGGGCTCGGACCCGGTGGCGGACGCGACCACCCGCCGGTGGGCAACCACTCCCACGGACCCGACCTGGCCCGCCACCCGTGCCGTCAGGGCGGCGAGTCGGGGCGGCTGACGGTGGGACCCGGCCAGCACGAAGGCCTCGCCCAGGGTGAGCAGGTCGTCGCCGCCGAACCAGCGCTCCCACTCGTGCGCGAAGAGCCGGGGATCGGCGCCCCGGAAGGTCTGCACCGCGAGGTCGGGATCACCGATGAGCACGAGCTGGGTATCGGGCGCTCGGACGACCGAGAGCAGCCGGGCCGCGGACCAGGTGAGCTCCTGCGCGTCGTCGACGACGATCAGCCCGAAGCGCTCGCGGGCGCGCGCCAGCCGCTCGGGCGACTCCTCGATCAGGTCGGCCGTGGCCGAGAGCACCCAGGCCGGGTCATAGGCCCCGGGCCGGGAGAAGGCCGTGACCTGGTCGTACTCCTGCAGGACGGCGGCGGCCGCCCGCCACTCCGGACGGCCCTCGCGGTCGGCGAGCTCCACGAGGTCCTCGGGCACCAGGCCGCGCTCCACGGCGCGCATCAGCAGGTCGCGCAGCTCGGCTCGGAAACCCCTGGTGGGCAGGGCCTCCCGGACGGCGGCGGGCCAGTCGGGGCCGGGGACGAGGCCGGCGGCGTGGCCGTCGAGCAGCTCCTTGAGGATCGCGTCCTGCTCGGCCCCGGACAGCAGCCGCGGTGTCGGGTCGCCGGCGAGCGCGGCCTCGGCCCGCAGCAGCCCGAAGCCGAGCGACTGGTGGGTGCGCGCCAGCGGGGTCGTGGTGGTCACCCCGAGCCGGGCGGTGACCTGGTCCCGCAGCGCGGCCGCCGCCACCCGGGAGGAGGTGAGCAGCAGAGCGCGGTCGGGCTCGACGAGTCCCCGGCGCACCCGGTCGACCACGAGCTCGACGGCGAGCGTGGACTTGCCGGACCCGGGCGCGCCGACCACCTGCACCAGCGGGGCCGTCGCCGCGAGCACGGCGCGCTGGCCGTCGTCGAGCTCGGGTGGCTCGGCGGCGACCGGTGCGGGCGCGCGGGTCAGCAGGACCATGAGGTGATCCCATCATCGAGCACCGACATACCCCTGCGGGACGCACCCGGATCGACGCAGCAGCGGCTCACCCCGGGTCGCGGGGGATGCGGGCGCCCAGCCCGTCCCAGCGGGCCCGCGCCAGGTCCGGACGTATGCCGTCGGCTGCGGCCACCACCGGGGTCCCCTCGCGCCGCCACCGCTGCCGGGCCCGGCCGAGGAGCACCGCGGGCAGCGACCCGTCGGCGCGCACGACCCGCCACCAGGGCACGTCGACGCCGTGCCGGGCCATGACCCGGCCGACCGCGATCGGGGCACCGGCCTGCAGGAGCCGGGCCACGTCGCCATACGTCAGGACCTGCCCTGGGGGCACCTGCTCGACGAGCTCCAGCACGTCCTGGGCGAACGCACCGGGCGCGGGGAGGGGACGGTCCACGGGCCGGGGCCGCCTGCTCAGTAGGTCGGCAGCGAGGGGTCCACGTCGTGCGCCCAGGCGAGGACGCCGCCCTCGAGGTGGCGCACCCGGGTGTGGCCGGTCGCGGTGAGGGCGCGCAGGGCGGTGGCCGACCGGACGCCGGACCGACAGTGGATGACGACCTCCTCGTCGGGCTCGAAGGCCGACGCGGCCCGCCCGCTGAGGAACTCGTCGAGGTGGATCGCCTCCGCACCGGGGATCGACACGATGGCGCGCTCGTCCTCGCCGCGCACGTCGACGAGCCGGAAGGTCCCGGGCCGGTCGCGCAGCATGGCGGCGAGCTCGGTGGCGGTCACGGTGGGGGCGTCGGGCTGGTCGGGCTGCATGGCGTCCTCCTGGGTGGGCAGGCCGCACAGCTCCTGCCCTTCGCTGGGTGCGGTGATGGTGGGGTGGTCCCCGCACAGGGGGCAGTCGGGGTTGCGCTCGACGCGCAGGGTGTCCCAGCGCTGCGCCAGGGCGTCGTGCAGGAGCAGCCGGCCGACGACGGGCTCGCCCGCGCCGACGACGAGCTTGATCGCCTCGGTGACCTGGACGGACGCGACGACGGCGCACAGGATCCCCAGCACGCCTGCCTCGGCGCACGAGGGCACCGACCCGGCGGGCGGCGGGGTCGGGAAGACGCAGCGGTAGCACGGCCCGTGGCCGCGCCACCAGACGCTCGCCTGGCCCTGGAAGCGCAGCACCGAGCCCCACACGTGCGGGATCCCGAGCAGGGCGCAGGTGTCGTCCACGAGGTAGCGGGTGGCGAAGTTGTCGGCCCCGTCCAGGACGAGGTCGTAGCCGCCGACCAGGTCGAGGGCTTGGGTCGCGTCCAGGCGCACCGGGTGCCGGACCACCTGGACCAGCGGGTTGACCGCCGCCACCGCGTCGGCCGCGGAGTCGACCTTGAGGCGTCCGACGTCGGCCTGGCCGTGGATCACCTGCCGCTGCAGGTTGGTCTCGTCGACGACGTCGGGATCGACGACGCCGATCGTGCCCACCCCGGCGGCCGCGAGGTAGAGCAGCGCCGGCGAGCCCAGCCCGCCCGCCCCGACCAGGAGGACCCGGGCCGCGCCGAGCCGACGCTGACCGACCCGTCCGACCTCGGGCAGCAGCAGGTGCCGCGCGTAGCGGCGCACCTCCTCGGGCGTGAGGTCGCGCCCGGGCTCGACGAGCGGCGGCAGGGGCATGCGGGGAGGATACCGGCCGGGCGGCGCGCCGCGGTGGCTACGTCGCTGACTGCGCAGGGTTGCGTCATCTGCACTGCCCCGGAAGCGCTCCGTATGCGGCATACGTCTTCCTGTGTCCCATAGCACCCGGACTGGTGAGTACCATGACGAGAGCCGCGGCGGCCCTCGCCCCCGGTGGCCGAAAGGACCTCGATGACGCCCTTCACCGATTCCCACGACCAGGACGTGCTGCGCCACGGCCGGATGCCCCGCTCCGAGCGCCGCGCCCAGCTGCTGCAGGCGGCCCAGGACGTCTTCGTCGAGTCGGGCTACCACTCGGCCGCGATGGACGCCATCGCCGAGCGCGCCGGTGTCTCCAAGCCGGTGCTCTACCAGCACTTCCCGAGCAAGAAGGAGCTCTACCTCACGCTCCTCGACGTCCACTGCGACGCGATCGTCGACCTGGTCAAGGCCGCCCTGGCCTCCACCGACGACAACCGCCAGCGGGTCGCCGCCACGATGGGGGCCTACTACGAGTTCTTCGACCGCGAGGGCGCGCCCTTCCGGCTCGTCTTCGAGTCGGACCTGACCGGCGAGCCGGCGGTCCGCGACCGGCTGGACGGGGTCGAGCTGCGGTGCGCCGAGGCCATCGCCGACGTCATCTCCGAGGATGCGGCGATGCCGCGCGAGCATGCGCTGATCCTCGGCATGGCGCTCGCCGGCGCCGCCCAGAACTCCGCCCGTCACTGGGTCGCGCAGGCGCACGCGGCCGGGGTGGAACGCCCCGACGCGGCCGCCCTGGTCGCGGCGCTGGCCTGGCGCGGCATCGGCGGCTTCCCCAAGCAGACCGCCTGAGCCCGATACGCCTCCTCGCACGGCGGCCGCCCACAGGCCGCCCCGGGGAACACCCGCGCCAGCCCCCCGGTTGACCCGACGGGGAGCGTCGTCGGCCGGTCCGGCGATCCACCCCCACCAGCACGTCCGCCCGAGCGAAAGGACCCTCCTGTGGAGGTCAAGATCGGCGTCCAGCACGTCGCCCGCGAGATCAGCTTCGAGTCCGACCAGTCCCCGGAGGAGATCACCCGCGCCGTCGCGGCCGCGGTCGCCGACGGGAGTACCCTCACTCTCCGTGATGAGAAGGGACGCACCATCATCGTTCCTGGTGACCACCTGGGTTATGTCGAGATCGGCGAGTCCACCAAGTCTCGGGTCGGTTTCGGCAACCTGTGAGCGGCCTGAACTGCTGATCGATCAAAGCGGCCTGGCAGGGGGGCAATGTCCCCCACCAGGCCGCTTGCGTTCGTGACCCACTTGTGATGCAAAAGTGCGCTTGGCATCCGGGGGTCTCGGGTAACCATTGGAGTGACAGCGCGTAGCCGCAAGGCTCGCGATCCCCACCGTCAAGGAGATCTCTCCATGCTCACCACGATCATCACCGCCATCGTCATCGGCGCCATCATCGGCGGCCTCGCCCGCCTGGTGATGCCGGGCCACCAAAACGTCTCGATCCTGATGACGATCGTCCTCGGCATCCTCGGCTCGGCCATCGGCTCCTGGCTGGTCGCCCAGTTCGGCTACAAGAACGCCTCCGGCGGCATCGCCTGGGTCGCCGTCCTGGCCGGCGTCCTCGTCGCCGCCGCCCTGATCGCGATCTACCTGAACGTCACCAAGGGCCGCAGCCGCATCTGACGTCTCCCGCGTCGACGCCTGGCGTCCTGCAGGTCCCGAGAGGGCCGGCACCCGGTGGGTGCCGGCCCTCTCGGCGTGTCGACCCGGGCGGGTCAGGGACGGGCGGCGACGAGTCGCTCGGCGTGCCCGTCGGCGAGCCGCCCCAGGAAGGCGCTCAGCCCGGCCACGTCGTCCGAGCCCACCACCGTGGCCACCAGGTGCGGGTGGTCCACCCCGGTGCGCTGCCCCTGCGACATGGCTTCCCCCAGGACCCGTCGACCCCACAGGGCGAGCCGGCCGGCGGCCATCGGCTCCGCGGTCAGGGCCTCGGCGAGCAGCGGCGCCACGACGCCGTCGGAGCGTGACCGGTCCAGCACCTTCTCCAGCAGGACGTGGTCCGTGTCGTCGAGCCGCGCCGCGAGCTGGGCCAGCAGGTCGCCGGCCAGGCCGTCGATCACGGCGGTCTTGACCAGCCGCTCGGCCCAGGTGTGCGGGGAGGTCCGGACGTGGAACTGGTCGACGGCAGCCACGAACGGTGCCATGGCCGCCCGAGGCTCGGCGCCGAGCTCGTGGATCCGGTCGGCGAGCATCTGGTGGTGCTGCAGCTCGCGGGCGGCCAGGCCGGCCAGCTCGATGCGGGCGGTCAGCGTGGGGGCCGTGTCGCTGTCGGAGGCCAGGCGGGAGAAGGCGGTCAGCTCGGCGTAGGCGAGCGCGGCGAACAGCTCGACGACGCCGGTGTCGTGCGCGGAGGGGGTCATGTGCACCCACAGTAGTGGGCGCGCCGCTAGACTGCCCTGGACCCCGGTGCCCGGTCGGCCCGACTCATGCTGGACGCGACGTCCACGCCGCAGCCCCGTGCTGCACGCAGACCTCCGATCGGCTCCGACACCACCCGTGAGTCGCGCTGCGCGCGGACCGCGAGACAGGCCCCGGCCTCGTCCGCGCGTCACCAGCCCTGGCTCACCTGCCGACAGGACAGCCGTATGACGAACCCCACCACCGAGCCCACGGACCTGCCGGTCGAGGACGACGCGTCCCCCGCGACTCCCCCGGCCCCCGAGCTCACCTTCGCCGACTTCGACGTCCACCCGGACATCGTCGCGTCGCTCGCCGACATCGGCATCGTGCACCCCTTCCCCATCCAGGCCATGACCCTGCCGGTGGCCCTCGGCGGCCACGACATCATCGGGCAGGCCAAGACGGGCACTGGCAAGACGCTGGGCTTCGGCATCCCGATGCTCAACCGTGTGGTCTCCCCGACCGACGAGGGATGGGCGACCTTCCGCCACCAGGGCAAGCCGCAAGCCCTGGCCGTGGCTCCGACCCGCGAGCTGGCCGTGCAGGTGGCCGCGGACCTCGAGCGCGCGGGCCGCAAGCGTGGCGTCCGGATCGCGACGATCTACGGCGGCCGGGCCTTCGAGCCGCAGGTCGAGCAGCTGCAGCGCGGGGTCGAGGTCGTCGTCGGCACCCCCGGTCGGCTCCTCGACCTGGCCAAGCAGGGCCACCTGGACCTGTCCCACGCGTCGATCGTCGTGCTGGACGAGGCCGACGAGATGCTCGACCTGGGCTTCCTGCCCGACGTGGAGAAGCTCCTGGCCCAGACCGCCCCGACCCGCCAGATGATGCTCTTCTCCGCGACGATGCCGGGCGCGGTCGTGGCGCTGGCACGCCGCTACATGGGTCAGCCCACGCACATCCGAGCGATGGGCGACGAGACGGAGAACAAGCACACCGTCAAGGCGACGACGCAGTACGTCTACCGCGCGCACGCCCTGGACAAGGTGGAGATGCTCGCCCGGATCCTGCAGGCTCGGGACCGGGGTCTGACGATCATCTTCAGCCGCACCAAGCGCACGGCGGCCAAGGTCGCCGACGAGCTCATCGACCGCGGCTTCGCGGCGGGCGCCATCCACGGCGACCTCGGCCAGGGCGCTCGTGAGCAGGCGCTGCGGGCCTTCCGCAACGGCAAGATCGACATCCTGGTGGCCACCGACGTCGCGGCCCGCGGCATCGACGTCGAGAACGTCACCCACGTCGTCAACTACCAGTGCCCGGAGGACGAGAAGACCTACGTCCACCGGATCGGCCGCACCGGCCGGGCCGGGCACACCGGCACCGCGGTCACCTTCGTCGACTGGGACGACTCTCCTCGTTGGGGCCTGATCAACAAGATGCTCGACCTGGGCATCCCGGAGCCGATCGAGACCTACTCCTCCTCCCCGCACCTGTTCACCGACCTGGACATCCCCGAGGGGACCAAGGGTCGCCTGCCGCGCGACCAGCGCACCCGCGCCGGCCTCGCGGCCGAGGAGCTCGAGGACCTGGGCGAGACCGGCCAGCGGGCCGGCAAGGGTCGTGACGGAGGTCGCGGTGGCCGTGACGGCGGCCGGGGTGGCCGGGGTCGCTCCGGCGGCAGCCGTTCCGAGGGTGGCCGGTCCCAGGCCCGCTCGGACTCCGAGCGCAGCACCGACGCGGGTCGGGACGGCGACACGCCGCGCCCGGCCCGCAGCCGCTCGCGCCGTCGCACCCGCGGTGGCCGCCCGGCCGAGGGTGGCGCCCCGAGCACCGAGTGATTCGTCCGGCCGCACCCGCCTTCCCCGAGAGGCGACCGTCTCTCCCGGGGCGGGCGTGGCGGCATACGGGCCGGCACCGATGATGGGCACCTTCCGCGGAGGGAGGTGCCCGTCGCCGTTCCACGAGCTTGCCCCCCAAAGGTCAGACCAGGCAGAGTGCCGGGTCGTCCTGGACATCCCCAACGACGACCGCAGCGCTCGGGGGAGCGCGCGGTCGAGCTAGGAGTAATCCCCTGTGACCGAACGCCCCGACCCAGCGCCCACCGTTGCCGCACCGTCCGGCGCCTCGCCGTACGCCGCCCCACCGCACGGGGCCCCGCCCACCGACACGTCGTCGCCCGGCCCGGACCACGAGCTCCTCGCCGGCCTCGCCACCCCGGTGCCGGAGTCGCGCCCGCGCAGGCCCGGGATCGACCGGGTGACCTTCGGGGTGACCGCCGCGCTGGCCGTCGCCTTCGTGGCCTGGGGCTTCCTCGGGACGGCCTCGCTCGCCGCCGCGTCCGGCGCGGCCCTGTCCTGGGTGATGACGAGCACGGGGTGGGCCTTCGTGCTGCTGGCCTCGGCGTTCGTCGTCTTCGTGCTGTGGCTGGCGAGCAGCAGGTTCGGTCACATCCCGCTGGGCGGCGACCGGGAGGAGCCGGAGTTCTCCACGCGGTCCTGGATCGCCATGATGTTCAGCGCCGGCATGGGGATCGGTCTGATGTTCTACGGCACCGCCGAGCCGCTCTACCACTACGTCGCGCCGCCACCGCGCACCGGGGCGGAGCCGCAGTCCCCGGAGGCGCTGCAGACGGCGATGGCGACCACGCTGTTCCACTGGACCCTGCACCCCTGGGCGATCTACGCCACCGTGGGGCTGGCCATCGCCTACTCGACCTTCCGCAAGGGCCGCAGCCAGCTGATCTCCTCGGTCTTCGCACCCCTGCTCGGCCGGCACGCGGGCGGGCCCATCGGTCGGCTCATCGACATCCTGGCGATCTTCGCGACCCTCTTCGGCTCCGCGGCCTCGCTGGGCGTGGGGGCCCTGCAGATCGGTGCGGGCCTCGAGGAGAACGGGTGGGTGGGCCACGTCGGCACGCCCGTCCTCGTCGTGATCATCGTGGCGCTGACCATCTGCTTCATCGCCTCGGCCGTGTCGGGCATCTCGCGCGGCGTGGAGCTGCTGTCCAACGTCAACATGGTGCTGGCCGTGCTGCTCGCGGTCTTCGTCCTCGTGGTCGGCCCCACGCTCTTCGTGCTCAACCTGCTGCCTGCGGCGCTGGGGACCTATGTCGACCAGCTGGCCCGGATGGCCTCGCGCTCCGACGCCAGCGGGCTGGCCCCCATGCACGACTGGCTGTCCTCGTGGACGGTGTTCTACTGGGCCTGGTGGATCTCCTGGACGCCCTTCGTGGGGATGTTCATCGCCCGGATCTCGCGCGGCCGCACGATCCGGCAGTTCGTCACCGGTGTGCTGGTCGTCCCGAGCGCCGTCTCCCTGGTGTGGTTCGCGATCTTCGGCGGCGCGGGCATCGACGCCCAGCAGCGCTGGCACGACCTGGCCACCGTCAAGGACGGCGTGGCCTCGGTCAGCTTCGACGGGGCGCTGTTCCAGCTGCTCGCGCACTACCCTGCTGCGAGCATCACCACGGTGCTGGTCATGGTGCTGGTGGCGATCTTCTTCGTCTCGGGCGCGGACGCGGCCTCCATCGTCATGGGCACCCTGTCCGAGCACGGCGCGATCGAGCCCTCGCGGTGGACGGTGGCCTTCTGGGGTGCGGCGACCGGTGCCGTGGCCGCGGTGATGCTGCTGGCCGGGTCCGCCAGCGGTGACGCCCAGTCGGCCCTCGACGGGCTGAAGAACATCACCATCGTCTCGGCCCTGCCCTTCGCCGTGGTGATGGCCCTGATGTGCGTGGCGCTGGTGCTCGACCTGCGCACCGACCCGGTGGTGCGGCGCGCCGACCTGGCCGAGCGACTCGTCCACGACGCCGTGGTCCGCGGCATCACCGAGCACGGGGCGGACAACATCGAGATCGTGGTGCGCGCCGAGGACGCCCCCGCCGCCGAGCCCCGGCCGCGGGTGTGGGACCGGTTGGTGGGGACCTACCGGCGGCAGTAGCCGAGCCGGCCGCGGCCTGAGCACCGGGGGCCACGGCCCCAGGTGCTCAGGTGGCTGTCGCCCGGCCAGGCGCACCGGCCCAGGCGCCGGGGGCCGCTCAGGTGTCTGGCTCGAGCGCGGCCCAGGGTGCCTTCTCCGGGGCGTGCGCCTGCCCCTCGGGGCAGTGGGCCCGGACGTCGCACCACCCGCACAGCGGCGACACCTGCGGCGGGAACAGCGGCGACTCCACCCCGCGCTCGGCGAAGTCCGCGTCCACCCGCCGCAGGTCCGCGGCGATCGACTCGGCCTCGGCGACCTTGCGCTCCAGGGACTGCGGCGTATGCCGGTGGCGGACCACGGTGCCGCTCGGGACGTGGTGGAGCTCGACGTCGACGCAGGGGCGGCGGAACATCGCGCCGACGGCGACGGCATACAGCGCCATCGGCAGCGAGGTGCGCAGCTCCTCCTCGGTGGAGGGTCGCCGGGAGGTCTTGTAGTCCACCACGACGAGGGCGCGGCCACCGTCCTCGGTGGGTCGGTCGTCGAGCCGGTCGACGCGGCCCTGGACGGCCATGGTGGCGGTGCGCATCGACACCGTGCGCTCGATGCCGATGGGTCGGTGGTGCGGCGACAGCCCCCGCAGGTAGTCCACGACGTGCTGCTGGGAGCGCTCCAGCCAGCGCCGGGACATGGCGGCGTCGCGGAAGCCGATGTCCACCCAGGAGGTGCGCACCAGGTCCGCGGCGCGCGCCGCGGACCACTCGCCCACGGGCACCTCCCACCAGTCGCGCAGCGCGTTGTGCACGGCGATGCCGAGGGAGGTGTGGGCGCGCTGCGGCGCGGCGGCGGGCCTGGGGCGGTGGAGGTACTGCAGGCGGTAGCGCCGCGGGCAGTCCACGAAGGCGAGCAGGCGGGAGGGGCTGGCGGCATACAACCGCTGGGGCATCCCGTCGAACATCCCCTGACCGCTGTGCTCGCTCATGCGCCGACCCTAGACGGCGGCGCGCGTCACGCACAGCGCCGGACCCCGCCTGTGGACACCGGGGTCCGCGCCGCGGCGGCCTGTGGACGGGTGCGTCCAGGATCGCGTCACGGCCGCAGCAGGGGCGTGCCGGTCGCCTGCTCCTCGATCCGGGCGAGCACGTCCGGGCTGGTGGTGTGCTCGCCGAGCCGGTTGAGCTTGCCGTCGCCGTGGTAGTCGCTGGACCCGGTCCGGACGATCCCGAGCGCGCGGGTGAGCTCGGCCGCGTGGGCCCGCTGCCGCTCGTCGTGGTCGCGGTGGTCGACCTCCAGGCCCGCGAGCCCCGCCTCGGCCATCGCCTCGACGACGGCGTCCTCGACGACGCGTCCCCGCCTGGCGGCGAAGGGGTGCGCCATCACCGGCACTCCCCCGGCCGCCCGCACCAGGCGCACCGCGTCGACCGGGTCCGGCGCGTAGTAGCTGACGTAGTACGGCGATCCGTCGTGCAGGTAGTCCCGGAAGATCGCGCCTCGGTCGCGCCGGATCCCCAGGGCGACCATGGCGTCGGCGATGTGCGGCCGGCCGATGGTGGCGTCGTCGCGTGTCTGCGCCAGCACGGCGTCGTAGGTCAGCTCCGGGAAGTCCACGGCCAGCCGCTCGACGATCCGCCGCGCCCGGGACTGCCGCGACTCCCGCGCCCGCTCCAGCTCGGCGAGCAGCGCGGCGTCGGCCGGGTCGTGCAGATAGCTGAGCAGGTGGATGCTGATCCCCCGGTGCGAGCAGGACATCTCCATGCCCCGCACCAGCGCCACCCCGGTCTCCTCGACCGCGGCCGCCGCCTCGTCCCACCCGCTCGTCGTGTCGTGGTCGGTGAGGGCGACGACGTCCAGCCCGGCCGCGCGCGCCGAGCGCACCACGTCGGCGGGATGCTGGGTGCCGTCGCTCGCGGCCGAGTGGGTGTGCAGGTCGATGCGCATGGGCTCACCCTAGGCAGCGCGCTCCGGGGCGGCGATGCGGGCGTATGCCGCCGCCTGCGGCGCGATATACGCCGCCGATCCGCCTGGGCCGCACCGATGCCGGGCGCCCAGGCAACCTTTGCCGGGGTCGGCCCGTAGAGACAGGTGACCCGACGGAAGGAGGCGAGATGCTCCGCAGCAGGCGCGAGCGCGACCAGGCGTTCACGAGGTTCGTGCAGGAGGCCACCCCCTCGCTCACCCGCACGGCCTGGCTCCTCACCGGATCCCGGGACGACGCGGTGGACCTCGTGCAGGCGGCGTTCGTCAAGACCTATGCCTCCTGGAGCCGGGTGCGCGACGACGACGCGCTCGCCTACACCCGCCGGGTACTCGCCAACGAGCACGTGGATCGGTGGCGCCGACGCCACGGCGAGGTCGCGGTGGCCGAGGTGCACGACCGGCCCGGGCGCGGCGACACCACCGTCGACGACCGCGACGAGGTCGTGCGGCTCCTCGCCACCCTGCCCGCCCAGCAGCGCACCGTCGTGGTGCTGCGCTACTACAACGACCTGTCCGAGGCAGCCGTCGCCGAGCACCTGGGCATCTCGGTCGGCAGCGTGAAGTCGGCCGCCTCCCGGGGTCTGGCCGCGCTGCGGACCGCCTACGCGGACAACGCATCCCACCCGCCCCTCGTCGCCAGTCCTTCCTCGACACCCGCAGGAGGTGTGTCATGACCGATTTCGAGCAGCTCCTCCGGCAGGACCTGGACCGGTCCGCCGAGGCCCATCCCGTCGCCCTGTCCTCCGCCGACGTCCTCGCCGCCGGGCAGGCGCACGTGCGCCGGCGCACCACGCGACGGGCCGCGGCCGGGCTCTGCCTGGCCCTCGCCGTGGGTGGCGGCGGCGTCGGCCTGAGCCGGATGCCGGACCGCGCGCCCCTGGTGGCCGCCTTCCCCACCCCGCTGCGCACCGGCGTCGGCACCGCCACGCTCCAGCTCGCCGGCATCGTCGAGGGTCGCGCCTACCAGGGGTGGCAGGTCGAGGTGGACCGCGCGGCCGTCGACGCCGCCGCACCCGCCCCCACAGGCGTCGGGACCCTGCGCTTCGCCGCGGTCGACGAGCAGGGTCGCGCGCTCGTCCAGGTGGCCGGCGACGTGCACGGGGTGGAGCACTCCGGCGCCGTCGTCGTCCGCGGCGCCGGAGCGGCCAGGAGTCACCTGCTCGGAGTGGTCGCCGCCCCCGCCGTCACCTTCCTGAGACTGGTGACCGACCAGCCGGAGACCGCCGGGAGCACCCAGGGCGTGCAGCAGCAGGTCTCGGGCACCGACCTGACGGCCTTCGTCGACCGCTCGGACAGCTCCGACGCCGACCTCGCCCGGACCCGCGTCCGGGGCCTGCTCTGGGGGACGCCCGACGGGCAGGTGCGCGCGAGCGACGGGACGCGCCGGCTGCCGGTCCACTCGGTGGCGCTGACCACCGACGACGGTCCGACCACGGTCTACGTCAGCGACGACCTGCACCTCCTGGGCGCCCACGGCCGGCTCGGGGACTACGCGGTGGACACGAGGGGCAGGACGCACCCGCCCGTGGTCGGCGGCACCACCCAGGTGAGCCCGCAGGCCCGGGGCATGACCGTGGGGCTGCTTCCCGCGGGCGCCCACGACATCCGGCTGGACCACCCCCTGCCCCGGCCGACGCAGATCCCCGTGACGACCCGGACCCTGCCCGACGGCCGGGTGGTCTGGGCCTCGGCGGGCCCGGTGCCCGAGCAGCTGACCTCCGGGGCGGGCGAGCTCTCCTCGCAGGTGACCTGGACCGATGCCCAGGGGATGCGGCACACCTTCGACCCGGCTCGGTGACCCGGGCTCGGTGACCCGGGCTCGGGGCCCGGCAGGGCGAGGCGGGGCGGCTGTGTGCCGCCGGCCCCTGCCGCCGGCACACGGCGCAAGATCCTCAGCGGCGCGGCAGCAGCACGGTGCAGTCCAGGTCGAGGACCACGAACGGCAGGTAGCGGCCGTCCTCGCCCTTCAGCGGGAAGTCCGCGCAGGGATGGTCCTTGGCCGCGACGGTGCGGACCCGCAGGGCGCCCACGTCCTTGCGGCCGGGCAGCTCGATCCGCTCCAGGACCTCGGTCCAGGCATAGATCGTGTCGCCCGCGAAGGTCGGGTTGGCGTGGGTGCCGCCGTTGAGGGCGGCGACGGACTGGGCGTTGCCGAGCCCGTTGAAGCTCAGCGCCCGCGCCAGCGAGATCACGTGCCCGCCGTAGATCAGCCGCCGCCCGGCCGTGGACCGCGCCTGCGCGTGCTGGTCGAAGTGCACCCTCGCGGTGTTCTGGTAGAGCCGGGTCGCCAGCATGTGGTCGGACTCCTCGATGGTGACCCCGTCGACGTGGTCGATGCGCTCCCCGACCTCGTAGTCGTCCCACAGGTGCTCGGAGCCGGCCACCGCGGTGTCGTAGCCGCCGACGACGCGCCACGGCGCCACCAGGTCCTCGGCCGGGACGGCGCCGGGCAGCTCGGGGATCGTCGCCTCGCCGAGCGCGTCCGGGGAGACGGGCTCGCGGCGCCGGACCATCACCCAGCGCACGTAGTCCAGGACCGTCTCGTCGTGCTGGTTGCGCCCCACCGTGCGGACGTAGACGTTGCCGGTGGTGCCGTTGGAGTTGGGCTTGAGGCCGATCACCGTGGAGGTCGCGGTGAGGGTGTCGCCGACGTAGACGGGCACCCCCCACACGCCCCCGGCATAGCCGAGGTTGGCGACGGCGTTGAGCGAGATCTCCGGCACCGACTTGCCGAAGACCACGTGGAAGACCAGCAGCGAGTCCACGGGCATCCGCTCCAGGCCCAGGCCCTTGGCGAAGGTCTCCCCGGACGTCATCGCGAACCGCGAGCCGTAGAGCCCGCCGTACAGCGCCAGGTCGCCCTCGGTCAGCGTGCGGGGCGTCGCGTGGACGATCTCCTGCCCGATGGCGAAGTCCTCGAAGAAGTTGCCGGCAAAGGTCTTGGACATGGGTGCACCTCGTCGTGTCGGTCTCGGCTCGCCGCCCATGCTGCCGCAGCCCGCGAGCGACCGGCACCCCGTCCTGGCGTGCCCTTGCTCACGTCGGCGGTCGTATGCCGGAAGGGTCCTCGCCCGCGCTCCCGGCCGCCGTCAGACCTGCTCCCGGCGGCCCTGCTCCCGCGGCGGGTCGGTCACGGTGGGCAGGGCACCCGTCGTGGCCTCCTCGGCCCGCGCCGTGGTCGCCCGCGCCTCCGGACTGTCGTTGTGCACCGCCTTGTCCGCGGTCGAGCCCTCGCCGCGAGGCGCCGCGTGCCGCAGGTTCGTGGCGCGGGGCCGGGACAGGTAGGTCCCGAGGGAGGCTCCCGCCGCGAGCGCCATACCCACGCCTGCCGCCGTGATCAGGGTGAGCGGTCCGCCCCCGAAGCTCTCGGTGCGTCCGACCTGGACCATGATCTCCAGGATCCCGCGGTAGACCATGGTCCCGGGCATGAGGGGCACGAGGGCGGCGGTGATCAGGGCCAGGGAGGGCACCTGCAGCCGTCGGCCGACAGGCATGGCGAGCAGCGACGGGAGGAAGGCACCGAGGGCGCTGGCGGAGACGGGTCCGAGCCCGGCCGCGGTGCCGAGCAGGTGGCCCACCCAGCCGAGCACGCCCGCCACCGCGCACAGGACGACGGTGCGCGGCCCGGCATAGGTGCTGATCGCGAAGAACGCGGAGATGAGCAGGGCGCCCAGCAGCTGCTGCGGCAGGCTGCCCACCGCGGGCGCCTCCCCGGAGAGCACCACGGGGACGCCGAGCCGCCAGGCGAGCTGCAGCGAGGCGAGGATCCCGACGACGATGCCGAGGGTCATCACGACGACCTCGTAGGTGCGGGCGCCCGCGGTGATGTAGTAGCCGTCGATGGCGTCCTGGGCGGCACCGACGACGGACAGCCCGGACAGCATCACCACGATGCCGCCGGTGACGATCAGCTCGGGACGGACGCCGCCCAGACCGGGCAGGTGCGCGTGATGGATCAGCGCGATGATCCCCGCGGCGGCCAGGGTGGGGATGGACGCGCCGAGCGCCTGCATGAAGAACGGCGGCACCTGGCGGCGCGACAGCCGGCCGATGAGCAGGTCGATCAGCCCGGAGGTGACGAAGGCGACCACGGTGATGATGACGGTGGCGTTGAGCAGCACGCACACGCCGGCGGCGATCCCGGCGTTGGCGACGGTGATCACCCAGCGGCGGTAGGGGTGCGGTGCGCGCACGACCGCGGCGAAGACGTCGTAGGCCTCGTCCACGTCCAGCCCGCCCTCGATCCTGTTGACCAGGCCCTGGACGCGCTGGAGGCGGGTGTAGTCGATGGAGCGGGCCCGCACGACGCGGAAGGTCGTCAGCGGCTCCCGGTCGTGGCCCCGGTAGTACGACACCTGGATGGAGGTGTAGGTGACGTCGACGTGAACGGCCTTGAGGTCGTAGGCCTTGGTGATCCGCAGCAGCGTCACGGTGACGTCGTTGGCGGAGGCCCCGTGGCTGAGCATCATCTCCGCGACCCGCATGGCCAGGTCGACGACCTTGCGCGCGACCGCCGGGTCGACCTCGTCCGGGTGCAGCTGGAGCACCCCGGTCCCGTCGCTGGGACGCAGGGCCCGCATCGCATGGGCGTAGGCCGTGCGGCGCAGGGCGCCCGCAGCCGTGGCCCGAGGTCGAGGGGCCCGGCCCCCCGTGGTACGAGTCGTCACAGCGAGTAGCCTTCCGGTCGGAGGGGCATCTGCGCAAGCGACCGGCCGGGGCACGATCGACGCACCGTGGCACGATGGCCGGTATGACGAGCGAAGAGCAGCCGAAGGCCGAGCACCGCAGCCGCCCCACCAGCGCCGAGTTCCGCGAGTTCGTCGCCTCGGGATGGGCCCCCCGGGCGTCCGAGCCCACCCCGCGGGCCGAGGTCGCCGACGTCACCGAGCCGCGCCGCGCCGCCGTGAGCGAGCGGTTCGCCGGGGAGCGGCTCGTCATCCCCGCCGGCGGTCTGAAGGTCCGCTCCAACGACTGCGACTACGTGTTCCGCCCGCACACGGCCTTTGCCTGGCTGACCGGCCTCGGCGCCGACCGCGAGCCGGATGCCGTCCTGGTGCTCGACCCGGTCGAGGGCGGCGGTCACGAGGCCACGCTGTTCTTCCGGCCGTTGGCCCCGCGCGACTCCGAGGAGTTCTTCGCCGACAGCCGGTACGGCGAGTTCTGGGTGGGCGCCCGGCCGACCGTCGCCGACGTCGAGTCCGAGCTGGGCATCCGGGCCCGCCACATCGACGAGATGAAGGACGTGCTCGCCAAGGACGCGGGCACCGTGCAGCTGCGGGTCCTGCGCGAGGCCGACGCGGCCGTCAGCGCGCTCGTCGACCAGGTGCGGCAGGAGGCCGGGGTCACCGAGTCCCAGGAGCAGCTCGACGCCGAGCTCGCCCGCGACCTGTCCACGCGCCGGATGGTCAAGGACGCGTGGGAGGTCGGTGAGATGCGCAAGGCCGTCGCCGCCACCCACAAGGGCTTCGAGGGGGTCATCGCCGACCTGCCCGAGGCGGTCCGCCGGGGCCGCGGGGAGCGCTGGGTCGAGGGGATGTTCGGGCTCTACGCCCGCCACGAGGGCAACGGCGTGGGCTACGACTCGATCTGCGCCAGCGGCGACCACGCCAACACCCTCCACTGGATCAAGAACACCGGCGACGTGCGCGAGGGCGACCTGATCCTCGTCGACGCGGGAGTCGAGGTCGACTCGTTGTTCACCGCCGACGTGACCCGCACCCTGCCGGTGTCGGGCCGGTTCAGCGAGCCGCAGCGCCGGGTCTACCAGGCCGTGCTGGACGCCCAGGAGGCCGGTCTCGCCGCGGTGCGTCCCGGCGCGAAGTTCTCCGACGTGCACGCCGCCGCGATCCGGGTCATCGCCGAGCGGCTCCACGAGTGGGGCCTGCTGCCCGAGGGCGTCGACGTCGAGCAGACCCTCGACCCCGAGCACGGCCAGTACCACCGTCGTTGGATGGTCCACGGCACCTCCCACCACCTCGGCATGGACGTCCACGACTGCCAGCAGGCGCTGCGCGAGGACTACATGGACGCCGAGCTCGTCCCCGGGATGATCTTGACGGTCGAACCTGGGCTCTACTTCAAGGCCGACGACGAGCTGGTGCCCGACGAGCTGCGCGGCATCGGCGTGCGCATCGAGGACGACGTGCTGGTGACCGAGGACGGCTGCGACAACCTCTCCGCCGCGATGCCCCGCACGATCGAGGACGTCGAGCGGTGGATCGCGCAGGTGCAGGAGCGCGGCCGCCCCTGAGCCCGACCAGGCCGCGGGCCTGACGACCGCCGTGGAGCCGCGCCCCGTCCGGGAGCGCGGCTCCACACGTCTGTCCTGCAGGCTCCGGAAGCGCGGCTCACCCGGGCGTGCGACCAGGTATGCAGGCGGCCGGCCCGCGGGTCGCCAGCACCACCAGCCCGGCGGCGCCGAGCAGGCACAGCACGCCCGCCACACCCCAGCGACAGCACATCAGATCTGCACCGCGACTGACGAGGATCGAGCTGCTCCCCCTACGTCTGCGAACGTGCGGGAACCCATGCGGCCCCTCTGCGAGCCGGCGAGCGTTCGGCAGCGAAAGTGCAGTCACAACAGTGACATGGCGTGACTCCAGGCAGGTGAGGTGCCCCTGGTGGCCACGAGGTATGACGGGCTCCATCTCGGCCCCGGACCCCGGACCCCGGCCGACGGCTGGTCGGCGGGGCCCGGCGTCTCGGTGCGGATCAGGCCGGCGTCAGCCGCACGATGTCGTTGAGCACGTTGCTCGTGGTCGTGCAGGTGATGAGCGCCAGCGAGCGCGTGCCGGTGCGTGCGGTGACCCACGTCGGCAGGTCGTACTTGTCCGCCTTGGGCAGCACCTCGGCGACCTTCCAGGTGCGGCCGCCCACGGTGACCTGGTCACCGGGGTGCAGCTGGGCGATGCGCTCCAGGGCACCGACGCTCTTCTGGCTGCGCGTCGAGTGCCCCACGATCACCGAGGTCCCCTGCGCCGCCTCGAGATCCATGCCACCGGTCCACAGGCAGGTGGCCCGGACGTCGGCAGGCGGCTCGACGACGCCCTTCTCCGTCCCGCAGGACAGGACGGGGGCGTCGACCCCCAGCGAGGGTATGGCGAGCCGGCCGTTGCCGGCCGCGGCCTTCTGGGCGGCCGCCGCGGGCGAGGCGGCCGAGGTCGCCCAGCGCGGCAGGCTCGAGGGCCCCGACGTGGGCGTGGCCGAGGTGGTCGTCGCTCCGGCCCCGGCCCCCGGGCCCGAGCCGGAGCACGCGGTGAGGGCTGCGGCCAGGACCGCGGCGCCGGCGAGGGACCGCAGGGTGCGCGTGGTCCTCATCGGCCGGAGTTGAAGACGGGCGCGCCGTGGGCACCCTTGCGGCCGGGCTGCACCGTCGGCCGCTTGAGGGGGGCGTGGCCGGCGTCGCAGACCTGGTCGATCGGTCCGCCGTCGATGAAGCTGATGCCGTTGCCGTCGGAGGCCACGACCACGAGCTCGCTGCGCGTCGTGGTGACCTTGACGGTGGCGCCGGGTGCGAGGGCCACGATGCCGTCGAGGTCTGCCTCGTCCGGGCCGCCGTAGGCGACCCCCACCAGCGGGTTGCCCGCGGGGTTGGTGATCGTCAGCGAGCGGCACCCGGGCACCAGGCGCAGGCCGCGCTTCAGCGGGGTGACGGGCAGGTCGCCGAGACCGGGGATCCCCTCGACGGGGACCTCCCCGTCCCATTGGCTCGGATTGCCGGAGGCGCTCGCGCTCGCGCTGGGCGAGGCGGTCGGGGTGGTCGGCGAGGTCCCCGTCGGCGTGGACGTGGGGGCCGGGCTCGCGGTGCCGGTCGCCGTCGGGTGCTCCGTGGGGCTCCCGGTGGGGGTGACCGTGGGGGTCGGCGAGGCGGTGGCGGTCGGGGTGCCGGTGGGCTGCTCGGGCACGGTCGTCGGCGCCGGGGTCGTGGTCGCCGTCGGGGTGGCGCTGTCCGAGCTCGACGGTGCAGGTGTCGTGGTGGCACCGGGCACGGAGGTCTCGACCGGAGCCGTCGGGGTGGGGGTGGGGGTCGCCGTCGGGTCGGGGTCGGCGAGGGCCGAGGGGGCGAGCGGGAGCGACAGGCAGGCGATCGTCAGAGCCGCGGACGCGACACGACGACCCAGGAGCGTGGTGGTCATCATGAGCCTTCTGGTCGGCCTCGTGGGCCAGGGTGGAGTGCAGGGGGATGGCGCCTGCTCGACCACCCTAGGAGACACTCGACACGCCGTTCCATAGCCCGAGATGACCACTTCATCACGATTGTCCGCCCTGCGGTTCCTGGCTCGCTTTGCTACGGTGGCGGCGTCCAGAGCGGGAGTCCGAGGCATCGGGCTGAGAGGGGGCTGCAGCCGCCCCGACCGTCACCACCTGATCCGGGTCATGCCGGCGCAGGGATCCTCGGAGACGACGTGCGGCTCGAGCACTCTCACGGCACCGTCTGCGGCTGCCGGGGCCCCTGGCCGATCCGCCCGGGTCGTCACCGACAGGGCCGACCATGACCGACCTGATCCAGTCCACTGCTCCTGCCGTCGATCCCGCCGACCAGGGCGCGGACCCTGCTCTCGCCGAGGGCAACACCGACTGCGGGCACCACATCACCCACCGGCGCCGCCGTCGGGTGCTCGTCGACGGTCCCGACGGCGTGGGCGTGCCGTTCACCGAGATCCGCCTCGACGACAGCCCGTCCGCGTCCGGCCCGGTGCCCAACGAGCCGGTCCGGGTCTACTGCACCGAGGGGCCCGGCTCCGACCCGGCCGAGGGCCTCGCGCCGGTGCGGCACGAGTGGATCGCGGCCCGCGGCGACGTCGAGACCTATCCCGGTCGCAGCCGCGACCTGGCGGACGACGGACGCGCCGCCGTACGCCGTGGTGCGTCCTCCCAGGAGTGGCGCGGGGCGCGACGAGAGCCCTTGCGCGCCAAGGCCGGCCAGCGCGTGACGCAGATGGCCTACGCCCGGCGAGGGGTGATCACCCCGGAGATGCGGTATGTCGCGCTGCGCGAGGCCTGCGACGTCGAGCTCGTCCGCTCCGAGGTCGCCGCCGGCCGCGGGATCATCCCCGCCAACGTCAACCACCCCGAGTCCGAGCCGATGATCATCGGGCGGGCCTTCCTGGTCAAGGTCAACGCCAACATCGGCAACTCGGCGATCACCAGCTCGATCGCCGAGGAGGTCGACAAGCTCACCTGGGCCACCCGCTGGGGCGCCGACACGGTGATGGACCTGTCGACCGGCGACGACATCCACACGACCCGCGAGTGGATCGTGCGCAACTCCCCCGTCCCGATCGGCACCGTGCCGATGTATCACGCCCTGGAGAAGGTCGGCGGCATCGCCGAGGAGCTCACCTGGGAGATCTTCCGCGACACCGTGATCGAGCAGTGCGAGCAGGGCGTGGACTACATGACGATCCACGCGGGCGTGCTCAAGGACTACGTCCCGCTGACCGCCCGTCGGGTCACCGGCATCGTGTCGCGCGGCGGCTCGATCCTGGCCGGCTGGTGCATGGCCCACGACGAGGAGAACTTCCTCTACACCCACTTCGACGAGCTGTGCGAGATCTTCGCGCAGTACGACGTGGCCTTCTCCCTCGGCGACGGGCTGCGTCCCGGCTCGGTCGCGGACGCCAACGACGAGGCCCAGCTCGCCGAGCTGCGCACCCTCGCCGACCTGACCAGGCGGGCCTGGGCGTACGACGTGCAGGTGATGGTCGAGGGCCCCGGGCACGTGCCGCTGCACCTGGTGGAGGAGAACGTCCGCCTGCAGCAGGAGTGGTGCGACGGGGCGCCGTTCTACACCCTCGGGCCGCTGGCCACCGACATCGCGCCGGGCTACGACCACATCACCTCGGCGATCGGCGCGGCCACCATCGCGATGCACGGCACCGCCATGCTCTGCTACGTCACGCCCAAGGAGCACCTGGGGCTGCCCGACCGCGACGACGTCAAGACGGGCGTGATCACCTACAAGCTCGCCGCCCACAGCGCCGACCTCGCCAAGGGCCACCCCGGCGCCCGGGTGCGGGACGACGCGCTGTCCAAGGCCCGCTTCGAGTTCCGGTGGAACGACCAGTTCGAGCTCTCCCTCGACCCGGACACCGCCCGCAGCTTCCACGACGAGACGCTGCCGGCTGAGCCCGCCAAGGACGCGAGGTTCTGCTCGATGTGCGGGCCGAAGTTCTGCTCGATGCGGATCAGCCAGGACATCCGCGACCGGCACGCGGCCGACCTCGGGATGCCCGAGATCCGCTGACCTCAGCGGCGGGTGGCGCCGCCCTGCTCGTCGCTCCAGGCGACCTCGTCGGATCGGTCGGGGTCGACGGGCGGGGCCGGCACCTGCTGGGTCGGTGCCTGCTGGGCCTGGGACCGGTGCACCGGCATCCCCATGGTGGAGTCCACCTGCTGCGCGTGGGGGGGCTGCACCGGCATGCCCATCGTCGACCCCACCTGCTGCGGGGGCTGCGGGGCCTGCCAGGTCTGGGGCTCGGCGGGCGCCGCCGGGGCCTGCCGGACGGGCGCCGCGGGCTGACCCGGGGAGGACGATCCGAGCACCGGGTCACCCATCAGGCCGGCCTCGCGCAGCATCGTCCGTGCCTGCTGCTGCAGCTGCCGCTCCACCAGCACCTCGTAGCGCGTCGCCACGACCTGCGTGACCGAGGTGAAGTCGCGCCGACCCCGAGTCAGGGAGTAGCCGATCAGCGCCCACACCAGCCCGAAGAGGGCCCCGACGAGCAGCGGCGTCACCATCGCCCGGGGCCCCTGGCCGTCGAGCGTCATGAACAGGATCCCGACGAAGAGCCCCATCCACAGACCGGACGCCATCCCGCCGAGGGCGACCTTGGTCTGGGTGAGCCGTCCGGTGACCCGCTCCACCTGGCGCAGGTCGGTGCCGACGATCATGCACTGCTCGACGGGGAACTCGTGGTCGGCCAGGTGGTCCACCGCTCGCTGGGCCTCGGCATACCGCTCGAAGACACCGACGGACGAGGGGAGCTCGAGCTGCAGGTGCTCGGCCGTGAGCGCGGACGTGGGCGAGATCTGGGGCTGCGGCATGGCTCGATCATCCCACCTCCGGCAGGTCGTCGGCTGGATGCCGCCTGGGCACGACGACGGCCCGCCGGTCCCCCTGGCGGAGGCTCGACGGGCCGGTCGTATGCCGACGAGAAGCTGCGGGGCTCAGCGCTTCCCGTAGTCCTTGAGCAGGCGCCGCCCGATGATCATCTTCTGGATCTCCGCGGTGCCCTCGCCGATGAGCAGCATGGGTGCCTCGCGGTAGAGCCGCTCGATCTCGTACTCCTTGGAGTAGCCGTAGCCGCCGTGGATGCGGAAGGACTGCTCGACCACGTCGGCGCAGTACTCCGCGGCGAGGTACTTCGCCATGCCGGCCTCGAGGTCGTTGCGCTCACCCTTGTCCTTGAGCCGGGCGGCCTTGACCATCATCTGGTGGGCGGCCTCGCACTTGGTGGCCATGTCGGCCAGGCGGAACAGGATCGCCTGGTGGTCGATGATCTTCTTGCCGAAGGTCTCCCGCTCCTGGGCGTAGCCGATGCCGAGCTCGAAGGCGCGCTGGGCGACGCCGCACGCGCGGGCGGCGACGTTGACGCGGCCGACCTCGACGCCGTCCATCATCTGGTAGAAGCCCTTGCCGGGCTCGCCACCGAGGATCTGCGCTGACGTGGTCCGGTAACCCGTGAGCACCAGCTCGGTGGTGTCGACGCCCTTGTAGCCCATCTTCTCGATCTTGCCGGGCACCGTGACGCCGGGCGCGACCTCACCGAAGCCGGGCTCCTTCTCGACCAGGAAGGTCGTCATGTTCTTGTAGACCGAGTCGGCGCCGGTGTCGGTCTTGACCAGCACCGCGACGAGCGTCGACGAGCCGCCGTTGGTCAGCCACATCTTCTGCGCGTCGATGGTCCAACCGTCGCCCTCGCCGGGAACGGCCTTGCTCGTGATCGCCGAAACGTCGGAGCCGCAGCCGGGCTCGGACATCGAGAACGCACCGCGGATCTCGCCGGTCGCCATCTTGGGCAGGTACTTCTGCTTCTGCTCCTCGGTGCCGTGCTGCAGCAGCATGTAGGCCACGATGAAGTGGGTGTTGATGATGCCGCTGACGCTCATCCAGCCGCGGGCGATCTCCTCCACGGTGAGCGCATAGGTGAGCAGGGACTCGCCGAGCCCGCCGTACTCCTCGGGGATCATCAGGCCGAAGATCCCCATCTCCTTCATGCCCTCCACGATCTGCGTGGGGTACTCGTCGCGGTGCTCGAGCTCGGTGGTGACCGGGATGATCTGCTCGTCGACGAACTCCCGGACGAGCTTGATCAGCTCCTGCTGCTCCTCGGTGAGGCCGTCGGTGGTCTGGATGCGTCCCATGGGGTTACTCCGCCTTGGTCGGGGCTGCTCTGACTACCTCGGAGTATGCCGAGCAGCGCCGGGCCACGACACCTGAACCGTCCGTGACCCTCACCACGCGACCGCCCTCCCCTGCTCACCAGGCGCGCCGCAGCAGCCCGATCGCCTCGGCGAGGTCGAGCCCGTGGCGCTGGGCGGTGCGGGCGAGCAGCGTCGCCGCGGCCTGGGTCTCGTCGCCGGCGCCGTCGCGGACGTGCCCGAGCACGACGGTGCCGCCGCGGCCGCGGGTGGCCACGTGCCCCTCGGCCTCGAGCTGCTTGTACGCCTTGGCGACGGTGTTGACCGCGAGCCCCAGGTCGCCGGCCAGCTGGCGGACGGTCGGCAGCCGGGATCCGGTCGCCAGTGCGCCCGACGCGATCGCCGCGGTGACCTGCGTCACGATCTGCTCGTACGGCGCGGCCGGGCTGGCCTCGTCGATCGTGACGATCACGTCAGCACCTCCCGGCCCGCGTGCGCCCGGAACCACCGCAGGTCGCCGTCCCCAGAGACGGCGTGGACGTAGATCGCGAACACCCCGGCCGCCACCAGCAGCACCACGCCACCCGCCCAGGTGGCCGGGTCGGCCACCCGCGGGCCCGCGGTCGACCCCGACTGGTGGAGCAGCAGGAAGGCCGTCGGGAGGGCAGCCGCGGTCCAGGCGACGAAGGGCTGCAGGCTGACCAGGTCGCGCAGCGCGATCGCCCGGAGGAGCTCGGCCCACAGCAGATCCTGCCGGTCCTGGGCGGGTGCGGGAGCAGCGAGCAGCCGCCGGGCGAGCACCGAGGCCACGAGGTGGACGACCAGCGCGCCGAGCCCGCCCGCCACCGCCCACCGGGCCTGCTCCGGCGACCGGCCCAGCGCCAGGCAGCCGAGGCCCGCGCTCAGGCACAGGACGTCGAGGACGAGGCCTCCGTGGGCGGCCCGCAGCTCCAGCGGCGGGAGATAGTGCTCGGGCTCCCGGGCCTGCAGGGTGGCGGCGCGGACCCGGCCGGGCACGACGACCGGCACCCTGAGCTGACCGATCGCGGCGCCGATCGACGCGGCACCGGCAACGGCGAGGCCGATCCACGCCTGTTGGTCCGACTGACCCAGGGCCCACCTCACCAGGAACAGGACGGTCACCCCGAGCACGGCGCCCCGCAGCCGTCCCCGGCGGCGGGCGACGAATCGCTCCAGGACGGGCGGGGGCGCAGCGACGTCAGGGGGCAGGCCCATGCGGGCCACCCAGGGCCGGGCATCGCGGGCCGCCCCCCGTCGGAGGTTCAGGTGGCCACCGATCACGAAGACGGTGAGCAGCACCGCCCAGAAGGTGCCCTCGGCCGACCAGCCGCCCGTCATGCCCGCACCTCCCGGCGGGCGACCGGCGGCGTCGAGCGCCACGAGAGCACCGCGAACGTCGCGACCCCGGCCGCCCAGATCGCGATCAGGGCCGTTGTCCGCACCATCGGATCCACTTTTATGTCCCATCTTGTCGTGCGACAAAATTACGCCCTCCCCCGGCACCCCGCAAGCCCCCGTCGGAGCGCGCCTGCCGAAAAGCGATTGCCGGCGCCGCAGGCCGCGCGCGAGGCTGGGCCGCAGGCCCCGGCATACCGCCGGCGCCGCAGGCTTTGCCGAAGGAGGTGGCGACATGACTGCTCGCACCCGACGCCACGACGACCGTCACCCCACCTCCCGGATGGAGAGCACCACCCCATGACTTCCCCTGCACCGCAGGACCTCTCGACGCACGACCCGTTCCCTGACGACCGCGACCCGGCACGCCTGCGGCTGCCCGACGGCCTCCCCGAGGGCGACCGCTGGTCGACCTGGGACACCGCCACCCACGGCCCCGAGCCCCGCCCCGACTGGGTGATCACCGCCCTCGGCGCCGTCGACGAGGACCTCGGTGTCCTCAAGACCGGCAAGGAGGCGGACGTGCACGTCGTGCGCCGCCGAGTGCCCGACACCGACCAGTCGATCTCCCTGGCCGCCAAGCGCTTCCGCAGCCGCGAGCACCGCCGGTTCCACCGCGACAGCAGCTATCTGGAGGGGCGCCGGGTCCGCAGGAGCCGGGAGATGCGGGCGATGGCCCGGCGCACGGGTTTCGGCAAGGAGATGATCGCCGGGCTGTGGGCCGGCGCCGAGTTCGCCGCGCTCGGCCGGCTCTGGGAGCTGGACCTGCCGGTGCCCTACCCGGTCTCGCTCGACGACACCGAGATGCTCATGGAGCTGGTCGGCAGCACCGAGGGGCCCACCCCCGTCGCGGCGCCCCGGCTCGCCCAGACCCGCCCGGCACCCGACCTGCTCGCGGACTTGTGGCACCAGCTCCGGTCCGCGCTCCTGCGCCTGGCCGCCGAGGGCTGGACCCACGGCGACCTCTCGCCGTACAACGTGCTCCTGGACGGCGAGCGCCTGGTGATCATCGACTGGCCCCAGATCGTCGACGTGATCGGCAACCCGCACGGCTTCGCGATCCTGGAGCGGGACGCGAGCACGATGGCGACGTGGTTCGCGCGCCGCGGGCTCGAGGTGGACGCCGGGGAGCTGGTCGCGGAGCTGATCGGCGCGGCCACCTCCCGCTGACCTCGGCGGGAAAGACCTGCCGCCGGTCGTCGGACCGGCCCGGGCCACGGGGCCCGGCGGATCCGACGACCGGCGGCAGGTCTGACGGTTCGGGAGATCGGGTCAGTAGACCGTGACCTGACCCTTGAGGTAGATCGCACGGGTCGCCCGCAGCTCGTCCATGTTGCCGTTGTGGATGCGCACGCAGCCGTGGCTGCTCGGGTAGGCACCCACGTCGAACTTGCTGCCGTGCACCGCGATGCCCTTGTTGAAGTACATCGGGCGGTACATGTCGCCCAGGGCGCCGTGCTGCCAGCCGGCACCGCCGCGGTACTGCGTCCAGAACCGGAAGGTGCCGGAGGGGGTCACCGCGACCCCGCGCTTGCCGTGCTCGCGGAAGGGCTTGCCGGTGCCGGTGGACACGTTGTAGATCGTGCTGACCCGTCCGCCGTCGACGACGAGCAGGACCTGGCGAGCCTTGTCGACCTCGATCACGTGCCCGCGCGTGGTGCGGGCCTTGGGGCGGACGCCCGTCGCGAGCGCCTTCGCGGTGCGGGGGCCGAGCACGCCGGTGCGCGGCAGGCCCGCGACCTTCTGCAGGGCCATGACGGCCTGGCGCGTGCGCGGACCGTAGGTGCCGTTGGGCGCGCCGAGGCTGTAGCCCAGCTGGTTCAGCCGCTTCTGGGCGGCGAGGACCTCCGGTCCGCGCGAGCCGGTGTGCAGGGTGGACGACGCGGCCACGGCGGCGACCGGTGCGGCGGTGTTCGGCGTCGCGGCGGCCGTGGCGCCCCCGAGCCCTGCCCCCCCGAGCAGGACCGCGGACAGACCGACGACGGCTGTGCGACGACTGAAGACCTTGGTTCTCATGATTCCTTCTCTCTCTCCCCGGTGCGGGCCCCGACGGCCTCGCTCACAGCTGGACGACGCCCCGGCACCCCGAGGGGTTGCACGCTGCCGAGAGTGACGTGGAGCACCCCTGCCCCGAGTAGGCTGCGCCCGTGAGCCTCCGTCGTGTCTTCGTCGCCCGTCTCGCCGGGCTCGCGGTCTTCGACCCGCTCGGCGACCAGGTGGGACGGGTGCGCGACGTGGTGGTCAGCTTCAGCGCGACGAGGCGCAAGCCGCGCGTCCTGGGCCTGGTGGTCGAGGTGCCGGGCCGGCGTCGCGTCTTCGTCCCCATCACCCGCGTCACGAGCATCGACGCCGGGCAGGTCATCACCACCGGCCTGGTCAACATGCGGCGCTTCGAGCAGCGCCCGACCGAGTCGCTGGTGCTGGCCGAGCTGTTCGACCGCGAGGTGACGGTCCGGCAGGCGGGCGACGAGCCCTTCCGGGCGACCGTCGAGGACCTCGCCATCGAGCAGGAGCGGCCGCGCGAGTGGTCCGTGGGCAAGGTCTTCGTCCGCCGCGGTCAGGCCGCCTCCACGCTGCGGCGCATCGCCGGGCGGCGCGGCGAGACGCTGCTCGTGGACATCCTGGAGACGCAGGGCCTGGCGGTGCGCACCGAGGGTCAGAGCGCGGCGCGTCTGCTCGAGACGTATGACGACCTCAAGCCCGCGGACCTCGCCGAGGTGATCCACGACCTCACGCCCGAGCGCCGGGTGGAGGTCGCCGGCGCCCTGGACGACGAGAAGCTCGCCGACGTCATCGAGGAGCTCCCCGCCGACGACCAGATCGAGATCCTCACGCACCTGGAGGACGAGCGCGCCGCGGACGTGCTGGAGCTCATGGAGCCCGACGACGCCGCCGACCTGCTGTCCGAGCTGCCCGAGGCCACCCAGGAGCACTACCTGCAGCACATGGAGCCGGACGAGGCGGCCCCGCTGCGCCGGCTGATGGCCTACGACGACAACACCGCCGGTGGTCTGATGACCCCCGAGCCGCTGGTGCTGGGTCCCGACGCGACGATCGCCGAGGCGCTGGCCTGGGTGCGCCGCGAGGAGCTCTCCCCCGCCCTCGCCTCGCTGGTCTGCGTGTGCCGTCCGCCGCTGGAGACCCCCACGGGGCGCTACCTCGGGACGGTGCACATCCAGCGGCTGCTGCGCGAGCCGCCGCACAGCGCGCTCGGCTCGATCCTGGACAAGGAGCTCGAGCCCCTCGACCCGGCGGACAGCCTCGGGACCGTCACCCGCGTGCTCGCGAACTACAACCTGACCGCCGCGCCCGTGGTGGACGAGGACGGCCACCTGCTGGGCGCGGTCACCGTCGACGACGTGCTGGACCACATCCTCCCGGACGACTGGCGCGAGGAGAGGCACGAGGTGACCGATGACTGAGCGGATCCGCGAGCGCGTCGCCGACCGCGCCTCCGAGCGGTCCCGGGACCGCACCGGCGACCGGGGCCGCGAGCGCCGCGCCGCCCGCGGGCGCGACCGGGACCGGCTGGACCAGCCGCGCGAGGCCGGTCTGCGCATCGACAAGCCCCGGCTCTTCGACGCCGAGCGCTTCGGCCGAGCCTCAGAGGCCTTCGCCCGCTGGATGGGCACTGCCCAGTTCCTCATCTACATGACGGTCTTCGTCGCCGCGTGGCTGGCGTGGAACACCTTCATGCCCGAGGCCGCGCAGTTCGACCCGCGCAGCCTCAACTACACCCTGCTGACGCTGATCCTGTCCCTGCAGGCGTCGTATGCCGCGCCCCTGATCCTCCTCGCCCAGAACCGCCAGGACGACCGCGACCGGGTCGGCCTGGAGCAGGACCGCGCCCGCGACGAGCGCAACCTCGCCGACACCGAGTTCCTCACCCGCGAGGTCGCCGCGCTGCGGATCGCCATGCGGGACATGGCCACCCGCGACTATCTGCGCTCCGAGCTGCGTGACCTCCTGGAGGAGCTGGAGAATCGCGGGGTGGTGCCCGCCGCCGAGCCCGAGCGGCAGGCGCAGCCCACCGGCAAGGTCAAGAAGGCCAAGAAGAAGCGCCCGGTCCCTGCGGCCGGGCAGGCTCCGGCCACGACCCCCGAGGACGCAGCCCCGCCGGAGGCCGAGCCGGTCGACCTGCTGTCCACCCCCCTCCCCTCGGGCACCACGGCGATCCGCCCGGACGCCGACGCGTGAGGTGAGGGCTGCCGCCCGGCATACGATGGGAGGCATGTCTGCCCCCACCCCCGACCAGATCCACGACGCGCTCGCGACGGTCGACGATCCCGAGATCCGCCGGCCCATCACCGAGCTCGGCATGGTCCAGTCCGCCGAGGTGGACGCCGCCGGCATCGTGCACGTGGTGCTGCTGCTGACCGTCGCCGGGTGCCCCATGAAGGACACGCTGCGCCGCTCGGTGACCGAGGCCCTCGCCCCGCTCGAGGGCGTCAACGGCGTCGACCTGCAGCTCGGCGTGATGAGCGACGAGCAGCGCCAGGCCCTGCGCGACCAGCTCCGTGGTGGCCAGGCAGAGCGCGAGATCCCCTTCGCCAAGCCGGGATCCATGACCCGCGTCTACTGCGTGGCGTCCGGCAAGGGTGGCGTCGGCAAGTCCTCCGTCACCGTCAACCTCGCTGCCGCCCTGGCCCGTCAGGGTCTGAAGGTGGGCGTGGTCGACGCGGACATCTACGGCTTCTCCGTGCCCCGCATGCTCGGGGTCGAGCAGCAGCCCACCCAGGTCGACGACATGATCCTGCCGCCGGTCGCCCACGACGTGAAGGTCATCTCCGTGGGCATGTTCGTCGCCGGCAACCAACCGGTCGTCTGGCGCGGCCCCATGCTCCACCGCGCGCTGCAGCAGTTCCTCGCCGACGTCTTCTGGGGTGACCTGGACGTGCTCCTGCTCGACCTGCCGCCCGGCACCGGCGACGTCGCGATCTCGGTCGCGCAGCTCGTCCCCGGCTCGGAGATCCTGGTCGTGACCACGCCGCAGCAGGCCGCGGCCGAGGTGGCCGAGCGGGCCGGCTCCATCGCCGTGCAGACCCACCAGCGCGTGGTCGGCGTGGTCGAGAACATGTCCTGGCTGGAGCAGCCGGACGGCTCGCGCCTGGAGCTCTTCGGCTCCGGCGGCGGCCAGGCCGTGGCCGAGTCGCTCACCCGCCTCGTCGGGGCGCCCGTGCCGCTACTCGGCCAGATCCCTCTGGACACCCGCCTGCGCGAGGGCGGCGACACCGGCACGCCCGTCGTCGTCGGCGCTCCCGAGTCGGCGGCCGGCGCGGCGCTCAACGGCATCGCCCGCCAGCTCGGCACCCGCGCCCGCGGCCTCGCCGGCCGGGGACTGGGTCTGACCCCCAAGGGACGCTGACCCCGGGCTGCCGGCCTCGGGCCGCCACCTGCAGATCGGGTGCCCCCGCCACGGCGGGGGCACCCGATCTGCGTCTCCAGCAGCCGAGGGGGCAGGGCGCCTCAGGGCGACGTCGCCGCATCGCTCAGGTCGCCTCGATGTCGAAGGGCGTGTAGCTCTCGTCGAAGCGGTGCCCGGGGCGACGCGGCGGCTCCAGGGAGGTCCCGTCGGCCCCATAGCTCGCGAGCGTGGCGCCGCCCGCGGCCGCCGGCGCGATCGGGTCCTCCAGCAGCGCCTCGCGCACGATCCGCCGGGGGTCGTACTGGCGCGGGTCGTACTGCCGCCAGTCGATCTCGTCGAACTCCGGGCCCATCTGCTCGCGCAGCGTGACCTTGGCGCCCTCGGCATAGCCGCGCACGTTGCGGACCAGCTCGCGCAGCTTCGCGGCATACTCCGGCAGTCGCTCGGGCCCCAGCACCACGATCGCGACGATGATCAGGAGCAGGAACTCCCCGCCGTTGATGTCGAACATGAAGGCAGGCTACCCGCGCCGCCCCGGTCGGCGCCGCCCGCTCGGGGCACGGCCCACCCCTGGCAGGTGAACGTCCGGCAACCCGCCGGTGAGGACCCGGGCCCGGGCACCTCGCACGATCGGGCTCGGGTGCCGGGCGAGGCCGATCGGGAGCGCCGCTCGCGGGCGTCCAGCACCCCCGGCCCTGCGGCCGTCAGGCGCCGACGGCTCCCAGCCGAGGCGCCCGCAGCGCCGGACGGCGGCGCGCACCCTGCACCAGCTGCGGCTCGGGCTGCTCGCCCCGCAGCGCCGGGTCGCGGTGGGCGAGCGCGGTGCGCAGCTGGGCGCGACCCCGGTGGATGCGCGAGCGCACGGTGCCGAGCTTGATGTCGAGGACGTCCGCGACCTCCTCGTAGGTCAGCCCCTCGATGTCGCACAGCACCACGGCGGCGCGGAACTCGGGCTTGAGCGCGTCCAGGGCGTGCTGCACGTCGTCGTCGAAGGTCGCGTCGGCCAGCGTCTGCTCGGGCCCCCGCTCGCGCGAGGGGAGCCGGGCGGCGCGCTCGTCGCTCAGCGCGTCGAACCTGATCCGCTGGCGTCGGCGCATGCGGTCGAGGAAGACGTTGGTCGTGATCCGGTGCAGCCAGCCCTCGAAGGTGCCGGGCTGGTAGCGGTCCAGGGAGCGGAAGACCCGGACGAAGACGTCGTGGGTGAGGTCCTCGGCGTCGTGCTGGTTGCCGGTCAACCGGTAGGCCAGGCGGTAGACGCGGGCGGAGTGCTCCTGCACGACCTCGTCCCAGGTCGGGGGCGCCCACCCGGCGGCGGGCTCGGCGGCGGGAGGAGCTGAGGGGGCCGGTACGGTCATGGCGGACCTCGCGGGAGCTCGGGAGCAGGACACCGGGTGGACCGGGTTCGCACCATCCAACCCCGGATGCCTGCAAGACCACTGGGAATCCGCCGAGACCTCACTGCCTGTCACCAGAGCTCGCTGATAACAGATCGGTACAATTCGGGCCATGAGCGCACAGAAGTCGGCCAGCTGGGCCTATGCCGAGGAGTTCGTCCCCGAGAGCGACGTCGCGGACCGCGCTCGAGCCCGCGGCCAGCAGCTGGGGTGCGCCCCCATGGCGTCCGGCGCGGCTGCGGTGCTGCGCCTGCTGGCGGCGAGCGTCCAGGCCAGGACGGTCGTCGAGGTGGGCACCGGCTCCGGCGTCTCCGGCCTCTGGCTGCTCGAGGGTATGGCGCCGGACGGCATCCTCACCTCCATCGACGTCGAGCCCGCCCACCAGCGGGCCGCTCGCGAGTCGTTCACCGACGCGGGGATCCCCCACCAGCGGTTCCGGCTGATCACCGGGCGGGCCCTCGACGTGCTCCCCCGCCTCACCGACGAGGCCTACGACATGGTCGTCGTCGACGCCGACAAGGAGTCCTACCCGGCCTACGTCGAGCAGGCGATGCGACTGCTGCGCCCGGGCGGGGTCCTGGTCCTCGACGACATGCTGTGGAACGACCAGGTGGCCGACCCGGCCGCACGGGACGCCACCACCGGGCTGCTGCGCGACCTCGGCAAGCAGGTCCGCGAGCGCGACGACCTCACGCCGGTGCTGCTTGCCGCCGGCGGCGGGGTGCTGGCCGCCGTCAAGCACTGACCGCCGGCCCACCCTGCGCCACGCAGCACGACCCCCTCGACGCAGCACGACGGCGTCCGACCTGGGCGGTCGGACGCCGTCGAGCGAGCGGTGGCGTGCTCCGGGCGTCGGGCTCAGCCGGTGACGCCCTTGATCGCTTCGCCGAGCGCCGCGATCTCGTCCGGCGTCATCTCGACGACGAGGCGCCCGCCGCCCTCGAGGGGCATGCGCAGGACGATGCCGCGGCCCTCCTTGGTGACCTCCAGCGGGCCGTCCCCGGTCCTAGGCTTCATCGCCGCCATGGCTTACCTCGTCTCCTATCCGGTGCGACTGTGCCCCGGCATCACCGATGCCCGGACAGTCACAGACTTGTCACCATTATCCCAAGTACCTCCCGGACCTCCTAATCGCCGTCCACAGGGCCGGACCCACGAGTAGCCCCCGCCGACCGGCACGCCGCCGGCACCGACGGGCGGGCACCCCGACCCGTCGCTAGATTGAGGCCGACCGCACACCTGGAGGAGATCCCGTGAGCACTGCCGCAGACCAGCCCGTCCTCGTCACCGTCGAGGACGGGGTCGGGGTCGTGACCTTCAACCGACCCGACGCCCTGAACTCCCTGGACCTGCCCACCAAGGAGGGCCTCCTCGCCGCGCTGCGCCAGGTGGCCGACGACCCCGAGGTGCGTGCCGTGGTGCTGACCGGGTCCGGCCGGGCCTTCTGCGTCGGTCAGGACCTCAAGTCCCACGTCCAGCTGCTCCAGGCCCAGGATCCCGCGCTGTGGCGCACCGTGCCCGAGCACTACAACCCCGCGGTGACGCTCGTCGCGACGATGCGCAAGCCGGTCATCGCGGCGATCAACGGCGTGGCCGCGGGGGCAGGAGCGTCGTTCACCTTCGCCTGCGACTACCGCTTCATGACCGACGGCGGCGGCTACAACTTCGCCTTCACCACCATCGCGCTGTCCTGCGACACCGGCGCCTCCTGGACCCTTCCCCGCCTGGTCGGCACGGCCCGGGCCAAGGAGCTGCTGATGTTCCCGCGCACCATCAGCGCGCAGGAGGCCAAGGAGCTGGGCCTGGTCAACGAGGTGGTCGAGGGTGACGTCCTGCCCCCGGCCATGGCCCTGGCCCGGCGGATGGCGGCCGGACCGACCCTGGCGTATGCCGCGATCCGCGACGTGGTGCACTACTCCGCCGAGCACTCCTTCGCCGAGTCGCTCGCCCACGAGGGCGAGCTCATGGACGCCACGGGCTCCTCGCAGGACCACGCGGCCGCGGTCGCGGCCTTCCTCGCCAAGGAGCGGCCGACCTTCGCCGGGCGCTGACGACACGACGCTGACGACGCGGCGCCCCGCCCCCGGATCACGGGGGGTGTCCCTATGGGGTTCGTCAAGCCGCGGCGGCCGTCGGGGCTTGGTAGGTGGTGCCGTCTCTGAGCATGGCGTAGAGAACGTCGCAGCGTCGGCGGGCCAGGCAGATGAGGGCGGCGTTGTGCTTCTTGCCTTGGGCTCGTTTGCGGTCGTAGTAGGCGCGGCTGGTGGGGTCGGACAGGGCTGCGAAGGCGGACAGGAACAGCGCGCGTTTGAGGTTCTTGTTGCCTGACCTGGAGGGGTGCTCGCCGCGGATGCTGGACCCGGATCGACGTGTGACGGGGGCGAGGCCTGCGTAGGCGGCGAGGTGCCCGGCTGTGGGGAAGGCGCTGCCGTCGCCGACCTCGAGCAAGATCCTTGCGGCGGTCCTGACACCGACGCCGGGCATCGAGGTCAGGACCGGGGCAAGAGGGTGGGCATCAAGGATCTCCTCGACCTGCGCCGCGACGGTCGCGCGTTGCTCGAGCAGGTCGGCGAGCTGGGAAGCCAGCTTCGGGATGACGAGCTCGGCCGCGCGGGTGCCGGGCACGGTCACGGTCTGGGCGTCCAGGGCGGTCATGACCTCGTCGACGATCCGATCGTAGGAGCGCGGCGCGCGGGGCTTGGCCACGCTCGTCAGCCGCCGCCGACCGGCCGTGCGTAGCCCGGCGGGTCCGCCGAACCTGGTCAGGAGCTCGAGGACAGCCTTGTGGTGCAGTCGGGGTCCGAGGGCTCGTTCCAGGGCTGGGTGGATCTGGGTGAGCAGGCCGTGCAGGCGGTTGGTGACGCGGGTGACCTCACCGGCCAGGTCGTCGTCGTACCCGACGATGACTTCCAAGTCGGCCAGGGCGTCGTCGTTCATGTCCACGCGCCGCAGGGTGTGGGGCATGGTGCGGGCCGCGTCGGCGATGACGTACGCGTCGCGGGCGTCGGTCTTCGCTGCGCCGGGGTGTAGGTCCGCGATGCGGCGCATCGCCAGGCCCGGCAGGTACGCCACGTCGACCCCGACGGCGCGGGCGACCGCGACCGGCAGGGCCCCGATCGAGGCGGGCTGGTCCACCACGACCAGGACCGGGCCGTGCGTGGACAGGTGCTCGTAGAGGGCGCGCAGCTTGGTCTCGTCTTGCGGTAGCGCCTTGTCGTGCAGCCGTTTTCCGGACGGGTCCAGGGCGGTGGCGTGGTGAGTTTCCTTGCCGACGTCCAACCCCAGGTAGACCGCGTAGGTGCGGTCGGGTAGCCCGTGCATCCTGTCCTCCTCGTTGACCGACGGACTCATGATCCGCTGGCCACAGGTCGGGCGTCAGCAGCCGGCAGCCACGTTACGAAGAGACCTCCCGAGCGCGGGGGCCGTGTCCCTATCAGCGGTCACACCGACGCCACCAAGCCCGGCGACAACACCCCCCGGATCATGCGCGACAGGGGCAAAGAGTCATACCAGACCTGGTGACCAGCACCCCCATCACCGAGGGCACGAAGAAGGTAACGGGCGGGGCGCCGCGTCGTCAGCGCGTGGGTGCTCCGGTCACGGGGGCCAGGAGGCGGGCAGGTGCAGCACCAGGATCGCCTGGGTCCACCAGACCTGGAGCGCGACCCCGGCCCCGATCAGCACCCCCGCACGCAGCACCGTGGGGACGGTGAGCCGGCGCGCGGCACCCACGCCGATCAGCGCGGCGGGGAACATCAGGACGAGGTAGCGGTAGAGGCTGGTGTGCGGGTCCTGCACCGCGAAGAGGTAGAGCGGGTAGGCGATCAGCCAGGACCGCATCACCCAACCGAGCGAGGCCGCCCACGGGCCGGCGACCAGCAGCACCAGACCGAGCACGTAGGCCCCGAGGACGAGCGCGGCCCGGTCGTGGAAGAAGTACTGCGCGTTGTCCCACCAGGGCACGAAGGGATGGATCTCGTGACCGGTGCGCCAGGCCCCCATGGTGTCGGTGTATGCCGTGCGCGATCCGGTCCCCGCCCAGGCGACGGCGGGCCACACGAAGCCCGCGATCCCGCAGCCGGCGAGCGTCGCCGCCATGCCCGCCCACTCCCGCGGTGGAATCGGTCGCTCGCCGTGACGGCGCCACCGCAGCCAGACGGCGACCAGGGCCACCAGGCCCAGCGGCAGGCCGATGGGCCGGGACAGACCGATCACCAGCGCGAGGACGGTCGCCCACCACCAGCGCTCCCGCTCCAGGAGCATGAGGAAGCCGACCAGCAGGAGCATCGCCAGGGACTCGGTGTAGGCGATCTGCAGAACCGGCGTGGCGAGGTAGGTCGCCCACACGAGCATGGCCAGGACGGCCACCGCGTCCCCGCAGCGGCGGCGCAGCAGGTGCACCAGCAGGACCGCGGCGGCGCAGCCGAGGACCGTGGCGACGCCGGCCCCGACATACCGGAAGGGCAGACCGGTCACCGTCATGACCGCACGGCACAGGAGGGGGTAGGCGGGGTAGAACGCCCACTCGTTCTGCGCGACCTGCCCCGAGGGGTCGAGCGGCAGCGTGGCGGGGTAGCCGGTCTCGGCGATCTTGCGATACCAGGTGCCGTCCCACATCAGGGTCATGCCCCAGTAGGTCACCGGGTCGCCGGTCCAGCTCACCGGCACCTGCTGGGTGGCCGCCCGGGCGATCAGGATCCCCGAGATGACCCGGGTGGCGAGATAGGCGAGCAGCGAGACCAGGATGAGGCGCACCCCGGACGCGCGGGAGACCAGGGAGCGCGAGGCGCGGGTGGCGCCCGCCGCGACGGCGGTCACGGGAGCGGGTCGACCGGTCCGGGATGGTCCGGGTCGGCGGGGTGGGTCGGACGCTCGTCGTGCTCGCGCCGCGTGGCGCCACCCTCGCCCCGGTCGCGGCGGCTCCACAGGCTCGAGCTGTCCGTCGGGCGGTAGAACTCCGACACGTCCAGGGGGCCGGTCGTCACGTCCGGGTGGGTGGCGGGGTCGAGCGGCGTGCGAGGAGCGGGCGCGGGTGCCTCGCCCGGGGGCAGGTGGGCCTCGAGCGGGTGGGCCGGCGCGACCGGGCGCGCCTCGACGCCCTCGTCCACGCCGATCAGGACGCCCTCGCCGTCCTCCCCGACGTGGCCCGGGTCGGGGAGGACGGGGGCGTCCCCGCGCAGGCGGGCGATCTCGGCGTCACGCTCCCGCAGCTCGCCGACGAGGCGCTCGAGCACCTCGTCGACCTGGTCCATGCGGTAGCCGCGCAGCACCTGGTCGAAGCGCAGCTCGCGGACGGCCGCCGGATCGAGCGGTCCGGCCGGCAGCGGCTCGAAGGGCGAGCCCGAGACGGGGTCGGCGAGCGCCTGCTCGGCCATGGCAGCAGGGCGGGTGCCGGTCAGCCAGACGACGGCCCCGGTGAGGGCTCCGACGACGAGCACGGCGAGGAGGATCAAGGGCAGCGACACGTGCCCGATCGTGCCACGCCCGGTGCCGTCGGGGCGACCCCGCCCCACCGGCGGACCCGGACGAGGGCGCGGTTCCCCGTCGGCGATCACCGGCCGCGTCCGAGGGGTCACTCCGCGGGGCGGGGACTCACCTCGCGACCGGCGGACACCACGAGGTCCACGGCCTCCTCGACCGAGCCGGCGAGCTGCAGCAGGGCCAGGTCGCTCTCGCTGACGGTCCCGGCGGGGACCATCGTCGCGCGCACCCAGTCCAGCAGCCCGGACCAGTAGTCACGGCCGAGCAGCACGATGGGGAAGGACGTGACCTTGCGGGTCTGTACCAGTGTCACGGCCTCGAAGAGCTCGTCCAGGGTGCCGAAGCCGCCCGGCAGGACCACGAAGCCCTGGGCGTACTTGACGAACATGGTCTTGCGGGCGAAGAAGTAGCGGAAGTTGACGCCCAGGTCGACGAACTCGTTGAGGCCGTGCTCGAAGGGCAGCTCGATGCCCAGCCCCACCGAGACCCCGCCCGCCTCCAGCGCGCCGCGGTTGGCCGCCTCCATCAGGCCGGGTCCCCCGCCGGTGATCACGGCATACCCGGCCTCGACGAGCGCGGCCCCCAGCTCGACCCCCAGGGCGTATGTCGGGTGCTCGCGCGGCACCCGGGCGGAGCCGAAGACGCTGACGGCGTCACCCAGCTCGGCGAGCGCCCCGAAGCCCTCGACGAACTCCGCCTGGATCCGCATCACCCGCCAGGGGTCGGCGTGCACCCAGTCCGAGCTGCCGGCGTTGTCGAGCAGCCGCTGGTCGGTGGTCGATCCGGGCACCCGCTTGCCGCGGAGGGTGACCGGTCCCTTGTGGTAGTCGCCTCGAGCGTCCTTCATGGCGCCGACCCTATGCGGCGGGTCCGGCAGCGGCGCCCCTCGTCAGGCGAGGTAGCGCGCCAGCGCGTCGTAGGCCTGCGTGATCTGGGCGATCTCGCACCGCTCGTGGTCCTGGTGGGCGGTGAGCGGGTCGCCGGGCCCGAAGTTGACGGCCGGCACCCCCACGGCCGAGAACCGCGCCACGTCGGTCCAGCCCTGCTTGGCCTGCACGGGCAGGCCGAGGGCCGTGACGAAGTCCTGCGCCGCCGGCCGGTCGAGCCCGGGGCGGGCCCCGTCGGCGGCGTCGGTCACCACGACCTGGTAGTCCTCGAACAAGGCCCGCACCCGCCGCTCCGCCTCGACCGCGTCGATGTGCGGCGCGAAGCGGTAGTTGACGGTGACCACGCACTCGTCGGGCACGACGTTGCCGGCCCGGCCGCCGCGGATGCCCACCGCGGACAGGCCCTCGCGGAACTCCAGCCCGTCGACGGTCACCACGGCGGCGTCATACGCCCGGAGTCGGTCGATGATGCTGCCCGCCTCGTGGATCGCGTTGTGCCCCAGCCAGGGTCGACCCGAGTGGGCCGCCTTGCCCCGCGCGGTGACCTCGACGCGCAGGGTGCCCTTGCAGCCGCCCTCGACGGTGCCGTCGGTGGGCTCCAGCAGCACCGCGAAGTCCGCCTGCAGCACCTCGGGGCGGGTCCGGACGAGGCGGGCGAGCCCGTTGTGGACCGCCGCGACCTCCTCGCAGTCGTAGAACACGTAGGTCACGTCCCGGCTCGGCGCCGTGACCCGGGCGGCGAGCGCCAGCATGACGGCCACGCCGCCCTTCATGTCGGCGACGCCGCGGCCCAGCAGCTCGCGGGCGGTGCGGGTGATCGGCAGGGTGGCGGCCGGTCCCTGCGCGGCGAGGGGGACGGTGTCCAGGTGCCCGGCCAGCACCACCCGCTCCGGGCGGCCGAGGTCGGTGCGCGCGAGGATCGTGTTGCCGTCGCGCTCCACGGTCAGGTGCGACAGCCCGCGCAGCGCGTCCTCCACGGCGTCGGCGAGCACCTCCTCCTCGTGGCTGACCGAGGCGATGTCGCACACGGCCACGGTGAGGTCCACGGGGTCCAGGGACAGGTCGAGGCTGGGGCGGTCCGTCATACCGGCACTGTATGGCGCCTGCCGGGGTGGCCCGACCAGGCGCCCCGTGCGTGGCTGTCCGGGGCGGCGCACGCACGCTTGTAGCCTGTCGGCCATGACTTCTCGCACGGCCTGGGGCCACGGCCTCACCACGATCACCGACTCCGGCACGGTCCTCGACACCTGGTATCCCGCTCCCGCCCTCGGCGAGCCCGACGGCTCCGAGGTGCCCGCCGCGCTGACCGACCAGGCCAGGCCCTACCCGCGCCGCCGGGTGCGCACCGAGACCGTCACCACCGTGATCGACCTGGACGCACCGCCTGTCGACGCGGCCGACGGCTACCTGCGGCTGCACCTGCTGTCCCACCGGCTGGTCCAGCCCAACACGATCAACCTCGAGGGCCTGTTCGGCGTCCTCGCCAACGTCGTGTGGACCAACGTCGGCCCGTGCTCGCCCGAGGACTTCGAGCAGGTGCGCCTCGCCCTGCGCGCCGAGCTGCCGGTGCAGGTCTACGGCGTGGACAAGTTCCCGCGGATGACGGACTACGTCGTGCCCACCGGCGTGCGGATCGGCGACGCCGACCGGGTGCGGCTCGGCGCCCACCTGGCGAGCGGCACCACCGTGATGCACGAGGGCTTCGTCAACTTCAACGCCGGCACCCTCGGCTCGTCGATGGTGGAGGGGCGCATCTCCCAGGGCGTCGTCGTCGGCGACGGCTCGGACATCGGCGGCGGCGCCTCGACCATGGGCACCCTGTCGGGCGGCGGCACCGAGCGGGTGTCGATCGGCGAGCGCTGCCTGCTGGGCGCCGAGGCCGGCTGCGGGATCGCCCTCGGGGACGACTGCGTCATCGAGGCCGGCCTCTACGTCACCGCCGGCACGAAGGTGACGCTGGCCGACGGCCGGGTCGTCAAGGCCCGCGAGCTGTCCGGGCAGTCGGGCCTGCTGTTCATCCGCGACTCGGTCACCGGCACCGTCCTGGCCAAGGCCCGCGACGGTCACGGCATCACCCTCAACTCCGAGCTGCATGCCAACGACTGACCACGACCTCGACGGGGCCTACCTCATCGACGGCCACCGGGGGCCGCGCCGCCGAGGCCCCCGGCCCGTGGTGATCGTGTCGGTCCTGGTGATCGCCCTGGCCCTCGGCGGCATGGCCTTCGTCTGGCACACGGTGCAGGACTTCGCCGAGGGCTTCGGCTCCTCCACCTGCAAGGCGACGGCCGCGTCCTACTCGGCGCAGCTCGACCCCGACCAGATGGCCAACGCAGCCACCATCACGGCCGTCGCCGTGCGCCGCAGGCTGCCGGCCCGGGCGGCCACGATCGCCATCGCCACGGCGCTGCAGGAGTCCAAGCTGCGCAACATCAGCTACGGCGACCGCGACTCGGTGGGCCTGTTCCAGCAGCGCCCGTCGCAGGGCTGGGGCACGGCGGACCAGATCATGGACCCCGTCTACGCCTCCGGGAGGTTCTACGACGCCCTGGTCAAGATCCCCGGCTGGCAGACCATGGAGATCACCAAGATCGCCCAGCGGGTGCAGCGCTCGGCCTTCCCCGAGGCCTACGCCCAGCACGAGGGCGAGGGGCGCGCCCTGGCGTCCACGCTGTCCGGGCACAGTCCCGGCGGTCTCGGCTGCCGCCTGGAGCCGCTCGCCGACGGCGACACCCGGCTCACGCCCGCCCAGGTCGCCACGCACCTGCGGCACGAGCTGCAGGCCAGGGGCACGGTGGTGGGCGAGCGGCTGCGCGTGCCCACCGGGTCCGCCGAGCAGGCCTGGCTGGTCGGGCACTGGGCCGTCGCGCATTCCCAGGCCTACGGCCTCACCAGCGTCGTCGTCGGCGACCGGGAGTGGACCCGCCAGCGCAGCAAGGAGGGGTGGGGCTGGCAGCGCGCCCAGCGGCCCGCGGCGGCCCGCACCGTCGAGATCCGCTGATCGCCGAGGTCTCTCGCAGACCGCGGCACAGGGCCGGGCCGGTCACCTCCAGCGAGATGACCGGCCCGGCCCGTGAGCTGCATGCCGTCCCGTCGGCTCAGGCCTGGGGGGCGACGTAGCCGGGGTAGGTGCGCTCCGGCTCCCCGACATACACCTGGCGCGGTCGACCGATCTTGGTCGCCGGGTCGGTCATCATCTCGCGCCACTGCGCGATCCAGCCGGGCAGCCGGCCGAGCGCGAAGAGCACCGTGAAGTAGTTGACCGGGAAGCCCATGGCCTCGTAGATCAGACCCGTGTAGAAGTCGACGTTGGGGTAGAGCTTGCGCTCCTTGAAGTAGTCGTCCGTGAGGGCGACCTCCTCGAGCTGCAGCGCGATGTCGAGGAGCTCGTTCTGGCGGCCGGAGGACTTGAGGATCTCGTCGGCGTGCTTCTTGATGATCGCGGCGCGGGGGTCGTAGTTCTTGTAGACCCGGTGGCCGAAGCCCATGAGCTTGACGCCGTCCTTCTTGGACTTCACGTCGTCGACGAAACGGCTGACGTCGCCGCCGTCCTGGTCGCGGATCTTCGCCAGCATCTCCAGCACCTGCTGGTTGGCGCCGCCGTGCAGCGGACCGGACAGGGCGTTGATGCCGGCGGCGACCGAGGCATAGATGTTGGCCTGCGCGGAGCCCACCAGCCGCACCGTCGACGTCGAGCAGTTCTGCTCGTGGTCGGCGTGCAGCACCAGGAGCACGTCGAGCGCCTTGACGATCGCCGGGTCCAGGTCGTACTCCTCGGTCGGGAAGCCGAACGACAGCCGCAGGAAGTTCTCGACGTAGCCCATCGAGTTCTGCGGGTAGAGGAAAGGCTGGCCCACGGAGTTCTTGTAGGCATAGGCCGCCAGGGTCGGCACCTTGGCGAGCAGCCGCAGCGTGGCGCCCTCGACCTGCTCGGGGTCCAGCGGGTCGATCGTCTCCACGTTGAAGGTCGACAGCGCCATCACGCCCGCGGACAGCACCGGCATGGGGTGCGACCGGCGCGGGAAGCAGCGGAACAGGTCGCGCATCCGCTCGTCGAGCAGGGAGTGGCGGGTGACCTTCTGCTCGAACTCCTCGAGCTGCTCCCCCGTCGGCAGCTCGCCGTAGATCACGAGGAAGGCGACCTCGAGGAAGCTGGACTTCTCCGCCAGCTGCTCGATCGGGTAGCCGCGGTAGCGCAGGATGCCCTGGTCGCCGTCGATGTAGGTGATCGCGGACGAGCAGCTGGCGGTGTTGGTGAAGCCCGGGTCGAGGGTGGTGTTGCCCGTGGCGGCCATCAGCTTGCCGATCCCGTAGCCGCTGTTGCCCTCGGTGGCCGGGGTGATCGGGAGCTCGATGCTCTTGCCGCCGTCGGTGAGGACGGCCTTGCCGGCATCAGTGGTCATAGGGGTTTTCCTCCTAGAGAGGGGCCCCGGACACCGGGACCCACCGGCTGGACGCTACCCCACGTGCCCGCGCCATCCGAAACCCGTGAGGATGACCCCGGGGCCGGGCGCGGTCGGCGCGGCGACCGGTCGTCCTGCTGCGACGTATGGCGCCGCCGGCCGGGCCCTGGCGCATCACCTGCGGTGTCGCGCCAGGCCTCTCAGCGGGTGAGTCGCTCGACCGCCGCGGCGGTGCGCTCGTCCGTGGCCGTGAGCGCGATCCGGACGTGCTGCTCCCCGGCCGCGCCGTAGAACCACCCCGGGGCGACCAGGATGCCGACCTGCGCGAGGGCGTCGACCGTCGCGCGGGAGTCCTCGCCGCGGGTGGACCAGAGGTAGAGCCCGGCGCCGGTGTCCTCGACCTGCAGGCCCCAGGACCCCAGGGCCGGAAGGAGGCTCGCGCGCCGCGTCGCGTAGCGCGCCCGCTGCTCGGCCACGTGGGCGTCGTCGTCGAGGGCGACCTGCATCGCCTCCTGCACCGGCCGGGGCACGATCATCCCCGCGTGCTTGCGCACCTCCAGCAGCTCGGCCACCAGCGCCGGGTCGCCCGCGACGAAGGCCGCACGGTAGCCCGCGAGGTTGGACTGCTTGGACAGGGAGTAGGTGACGAGCAGACCGCGGTGGTCGCCGTCGCAGACCCGCGGGTCCAGCAGGCTGGGCACGGCGCCGGGCCGGGGCAGGCCGTCGACGAGATCGTCGTCGCCCCAAGCCAGCTCGGCGTAGCACTCGTCGGAGGCCAGGACCACGTCGTGCGCGCGGGCCCACGCGACCACGCGTCGCAGCGTGGCGACGTCGAGGACCGCGCCGGTGGGGTTGCCCGGCGAGTTGAGCCACAGCAGCCGCATCCCGTCCGGGTCCGGCAGCTCGGCGGTCACGTCGACGACGACCGGCTCGGTGCGCGCCAGGCGCGCGCCGACGTCGTACGTCGGATAGGCGATCGCGGGGATCCCGACGCGGTCCCCGGCCCCGAGGCCGAGCAGCGTCGGCAGCCAGGCCACCAGCTCCTTGCTGCCCACCGTGGGCAGCACCCCGGCCGGGTCGAGCCCGGGCACGCCGCGGCGCCGCTCGAACCAGCCCGCCACGGCCTCCCGCAGCGGGGCGGTGCCCCAGGTCTGCGGGTAGCCGTGGGCGTCCGACGCGGCCTCCAGGGCGCGGCGGACCGCCTCGGGCGTGGGGTCGACCGGAGTGCCGACGGACAGGTCGACGATGCCCCCGGGGTGCGCCGAGGCCCGGCGCCGGGCCTCGACGAGGGAGTCCCAGGGGAAGTCAGGAAGGGTCAGGCGGTCGCGACCCGCCACGAGGTCAGTGACCCTCGCCCTGCGGCGGGAGGGCGGTGATGACCGGGTGGTCGCGCTTGATCATGCCGAGCTTGGCGGCGCCGCCCGGGGAGCCCAGCTCGTCGAAGAACTCGACGTTGGCCTTGTAGTAGTCCGCCCACTGCTCCGGGACGTCGTCCTCGTAGTAGATCGCCTCGACGGGGCACACCGGCTCGCAGGCGCCGCAGTCGACGCACTCGTCGGGGTGGATGTAGAGCGAGCGCTCACCCTCGTAGATGCAGTCGACCGGGCACTCCTCGATGCAGGCCTTGTCCTTGACGTCGACGCAGGGCTGGGCGATCACGTAGGTCATCGGTGATCCTTCCGGGATGGTGGGGCGTAGCAGGCTCGCCAGACACTGTATGCCCTCAGGCCAGGTGGCCGAACGCGCCGCGGTAGTAGGTCAGCGCCTCGCCCGTGTGGTCCGGGACCTCGAGCCCGACGACCTCCCCGATGATCACCGAGTGGTCCCCCGCGGGGACCACCTGCGTGGTGCGGCACTGGAGGGCGACGAGCACGTCGTCGAGCAGCGCCACCCCGGTCTCGGCGCACCGGTGGTGCGGCACCCGGTCCAGCTGCCCGTGCACCGGGCGGCCGCGCGTCGCGAACCACGCGGCGTGCGGACGCGAGCTCGCCGGCAGCACGCTCGCGCCCCACACCCCGGCCCGGACCACGGCGTCGTGGAACCGCGCGTCGACCTGGACGCTGCACAGCATGAGCAGGGGCTCGAGGGACACCGAGGTGAGCGAGTTGGCCGTCATGGCGTGGTCGACGCCGTCCGCGTGGGTGGTCAGCACCGCCACCCCGGTCGCGAACCGGCCCATGGCCCGGCGAAAGGTCTCGGGCTCGAGCGCGACGGAGTCGGCCTCAGCCATGGCTCACCTCGCGGACGGACGGCGCCGGGGCAGCGGACAAGGCTGCGACTGCGCGGGACGACGGCTCGGCGACGCGGGGCGTCGGGACGCTCACGAGGACGAAGGCCTCGCGCCCGGGCAGGCGCGCGGCCACGCCGTTGGACAGGGCGTAGTAGCCGTCGTACACCGTCACCTGGGTGGGGTGCTCGCGCAGCGCGGCGACCTGCACCGGCAGCGCGCCCTCGTCGGCGACCACGTGGGTCACCCGCTCGTCCGGGACCACCGACGGCGGGAAGGCCTCGTCGGCCCCCGGGACGCGCACCTCGGTGCGGTGGACGTGCTCGGCCAGCCACTCGCGGTCCTCGACCGCCCACGACCGCGGCACGACCACCTCGAGCAGCCGCACCTCGCGGCCCGCCACGCGCAGCCGGGCGACCGCCGCGTGCGTCGCGCGGTGGGCGGCGACGTGGTCCGGGTGACCGTAGCCACCGTGCTGCTCGTAGGTGATCACGGTGTCGGGGTCGATCTCGCCCAGCAGGTCGGCCAGGGCGTCCACCACGGCGACCCCGCCGCCCGCGAGCGCGTCGGGATGGTCCGCGGCCGGGGTGCCCGCCATACCGCTGTCGCGCCAACGACCACCACCCGCACCGCCCCGGTCGCCCAGGACGTGCGACGTGACGCCCAGCGCGGCGGCAGCACGGGCCAGCTCGGTGCGCCGGTGGCTCGCCAGGGCCGGACCCCGACCCTCCAGGTGGCGCAGGGCCGGCGGGATGACCTCGCCCTCCTCCCCCAGCGTGCAGGTGACGACGTGGACGTCGACGCCGGCGGCGACCAGGTGGGCGATGGTCACCCCCGTCCACAGGGACTCGTCGTCGGGGTGGGCGTGCACCAGCACCACCCGGCGCGGGTGGAGGGCTGCCAGCGGAGTCGTGAGCGTCATCGCAGCGAACGTTACCCGGCCGCAGCCGATCCGGAGCGGGCATGAACGCGCCCCCGCCCGCGCCAGGGAAGACTACGCACCGCCACGTGCTGTGCCTCTGCGTGCGTTCACACCGCGTTCACCGCCTTTCCGTACCGTCGCCTGCACAGAGCCGTCGATGACGCCGAACGCTCACCGGTGCCGTGGAGCGGCCCCTCCCCCTGATGCAGCTTGGAGTCCCCATGCACCAGAACTTCCGCGAGTACCTCGCGAACCTCCACGCCGAGGGCTACACCGTCCGCGACGACGAGGGCTCCGACCCCGACCTCATCGACCCCCTGGGCAATCCGGTCGAGACCTGGCGCGAGGACTATCCCTACGAGGAGCGGCTCGCGAGGGAGCAGTACGAGGTGGAGAAGTACCTGCTGCAGATCGAGCTGCTGAAGTTCCAGAAGTGGACCCGCGAGAACGACCTCAAGCACATCCTCGTCTTCGAGGGGCGCGACGCCGCAGGCAAGGGCGGGACCATCAAGCGGTTCACCGAGCACCTCAACCCGCGCTACGCGCGCGTCGTCGCCCTGGTCAAGCCCACCGAGACCGAGCTCGGCCAGTGGTACTTCCAGCGGTACGTCCACCACTTCCCCACCAACGGCGAGGTGGTGATGTTCGACCGCTCCTGGTACAACCGCGCCGGGGTCGAGCGGGTCATGGGCTTCTGCAGCGACGAGCAGTATCGCCAGTTCATCGAGCAGGCACCTGTGTTCGAGAAGATGCTGGTCGACTCCGGGATCACCCTGACCAAGCTGTGGTTCTCGGTGTCGCGCACCGAGCAGCGCACCCGCTTCGCGATCCGGCAGATCGACCCGGTCCGGCAGTGGAAGCTCTCCCCCATGGACCTGGAGTCCCTGGACAAGTGGGACCGGTACGGCGACGCCAAGGAGGCGATGTTCACCGCCACCGACACCGACTGGGCGCCGTGGACGACCGTCAAGTCCAACGACAAGAAGCGCGGCCGCATCAACGCGATGCGCTACTTCCTGAACAAGTTCGACTACGACGGCAAGGACCCCGACGTGGTGTTCGCGCCGGACCCGAAGATCGTCCGCCGCGGCCGCGACACCGTCGACGACTGAGGCGTGGACCGCCGACCGGCGGCGGCCACCCCGGTCGAGGTGGCCGCCCCCGGTCGGACGGATCAGGCGGTCAGCGGATCACTCGCCGGCCTCGCGCTTGGCGGCGCTGCGGGCACGGGACGCGGTGCGGGCGCGCTCGGTCGCGTCGAGCACGACCTTGCGGATGCGCACGGCCTCCGGGGTGACCTCGACGCACTCGTCCTCGCGGCAGAACTCCAGCGACTGCTCGAGGGAGAGCTTGCGCGGGGGAACGACCTTCTCGAAGTTGTCCGCGGAGGAGGCGCGCACGTTGGTGAGCTTCTTCTCCTTGGTGATGTTGACGTCCATGTCGTCGGCGCGGGAGTTCTCGCCGACGATCATGCCCTCGTAGACCTCGGTCGTCGGCTCGACGAACAGCGTGCCGCGCTCCTGCAGGTTGACCATGGCGTAGGACGTGACCGGGCCGGTGCGATCGGCGACCAGCGAGCCGGACTGTCGCGTCGAGATCGGGCCGAACCACGGCTCGTAGTCCTCGAACACGTGGTGGGCGATGCCGGCGCCGCGGGTCTCGGTGAGGAACTCGGTGCGGAAGCCGATGAGCCCGCGCGAGGGCACGAGGAACTCCATGCGCACCCAGCCGGTGCCGTGGTTGGTCATCTGCTCCATGCGGCCCTTGCGGGCGGCCATGATCTGGGTGACGGCGCCGAGGAACTCCTCGGGCACGTCGATGGTGAGGCGCTCGACGGGCTCGTGGAGCTTGCCGTCGACCTCGCGGGTGACCACCTGCGGCTTGCCGACCGTGAGCTCGAAGCCCTCGCGGCGCATCTGCTCGACGAGGATCGCGAGCGCCAGCTCACCACGCCCCTGGACCTCCCAGGCGTCGGGGCGCTCGGTGGGCAGCACACGCAGCGAGACGTTGCCGACGAGCTCGCGGTCCAGGCGGTCCTTGACCAGGCGGGCGGTGACCTTGGAGCCGCGCACCCTGCCGACCATCGGGGAGGTGTTGGTGCCGATGGTCATGGAGATGGCGGGCTCGTCGACGGTGATGACGGGCAGCGCGGTGCCGGACTCGGGGTCGGCGATCGTGTCGCCGATCATGATGTCGGCGATGCCCGCGATCGCGATGATGTCGCCAGGGCCGGCGGACTCGGCAGGCTTGCGCTCCAGTCCCTCGGTGACGAGCAGCTCGGTGATCTTGACCTGCGACTTGGTGCCGTCGTGGCGGAACCACGCGGCCTGCTGGCCCTTGCGGATCTCGCCGTTGAAGACGCGCAGCAGCGCCAGGCGGCCGAGGAAGTTGGACGAGTCGAGGTTGGTGACGTGGGCCTGCATGGGGGCCTCGTCGTCGTACACCGGGGCCGGGACGGTCTCCATGATGGTGCGGAACAGCGGCTCCAGGTCCGGGGAGTCGGGCAGGCCGCCGTCGGCGGGGCGCTCGACGGAGGCGACGCCGTTCTTGGCCGACGCGTAGACGATGGGGAACTCGATCTGGTGCTCGTCGGCGTCCAGGTCCATGAACAGCTCGTAGACCTCGTCGACGACCTCGGCGATGCGCGAGTCGGGGCGGTCGACCTTGTTGATGCACAGGACGACCGGCATCTTGGCGGCGAGCGCCTTGCGCAGCACGAAGCGGGTCTGGGGCAGCGGCCCCTCGGACGCGTCCACCAGGAGCACGACGCCGTC